>NZ_JBHWJI010000023.1:0-129746 GCF_042731515.1 Streptomyces sp. NPDC059850 | reverse complement strand
GGCCAGGTCCGCGCGGGACTGTTCGGCGGCGGCCGACTTCGCGTGGTCGGCGGTGCGGCCCGCCGTCTCGCGGGCGGCCTCCCAGCCCGCGGCGGTCGTCTTCTCGGCGTCGCTGGCGGCGAGCGCGGCGCGGGCCGGGTCGGCGTCGGGGGCGGAGTCGTCGAGCCATCCGGCGCGCACCGCCTCGGCGGTCTCCTGCTCGACCTCGGCGAGCCGCTGCCGCAGGTGCTCGGCGTCGCTGCGGGCGCGCTGGGCGGCGGTCGCGGCGGAGGTGGCGTCGCGGTGGGCGGCCTCGCCGGTCTCCTGGAGGGCGGCGGAGCGCTCCTCCTCCTCGCCCGCGTGCCGTTCGCCGTCCTCGGCCGCCGAGTGGAGGGCGCGTACGAGGTCGGCGGCGGCCTTGGCGCGGGCGGCGAGCGCGGGCGCCGCGTCCCGCTCGGCCTCGCGGATGGCGGCGGCCACGCGCGCGGAGCGGTCGGCGGCGGCGCGGTGGCGGAGCACCGTCTCGGCGGCCTGCCAGGCGGAGTGCAGGGTGCGGGCGTCGTTGAGTTCGCGGCGCTGGGCGGCGGCGCCCTTCTCGGCGGCGGCGAGGGCCAGCGAGGCGTGGCGGTAGGCGAGTTCGGCGGCGACCAGGTCGCTGCGGCCGCGCGCGGTCTCCGCCTCGGTGACGGCGTGCGCGGCGGCGGCGACCTGCTGGGCGAGTTCGGCGGCGCGGCCGCGCTCCTCGGCGCCGCGCGCGGAGAGCCGCCGGGCGAGCGTACGGGTGCGGCGCTCGGCGCCCGCGTGCACGCCGCGCGCCTGCTCACGGCGCTCGGCGGCGTCGGCGATGCGCTGGAGCAGGTCCAGCGAACCGGCGGTGAAGTCGCGCTCGGCGGTCAGTTCGGCGCGGCGGCCGAGCTTGTGGGCGAAGCCGTGGACGAGGTCGGCGAGCCCGTCCGTGTCGCGGGTGTCGGTGACGGCGCGCAGCAGCAGATCGGTGAAGTCGGAGTCGTTCTTGACGGCGAAGAGACCGGCGGCCTCGCCCTCGTCGGCGTTCATCTCGCGCTGGTAGCGGAAGAGTTCGGGGTCGAGGCCCAGCTCGCCGAGGTGTTCGTTCCAGCGCTCGTGGATCTCCACCCAGGAGACGTCCAGATGCGGATATGCCTTGCCCGCCTCGGTGAGGGCGTCCCGGAAGCCCTTCATGGTGCGGCGCCGACCGCGCGCGGAGGAGGCGCCCTCCGCGGCCGGGCGGACCGCCGCGGCCTCGGCGACCGGCAGCGAGTCGAGGCTGAGGCCCGGGCCGGGGCGGAACGAATACCACGCCTCGGCGAACTTCCGCGGGTCGTTGGAGACCTGGCGGCCGCGCCACTCGCTGACCTTGCCGACGACGACGGACTCGCCGGTGACCGTGTGCTGCCACTCCAGGGCGACGTGCCCGCAGTCGTCGGCGAGGAGGAACTTGCGCAGCACACCGGAGCTGGCGCCGCCGAGCGTGTTGCGGTGGCCGGGCAGCATGACCGAGAAGATCAGCTTGAGGAGGACGGACTTGCCGCCGCCGTTCTCCAGGAAGAGCACCCCGGCGGGGGCCGGGCGGCGCGGCGGGCCGACCGGCTCGTCCTCGAAGAACTCCGCCTGGGTCGGCGCGGGGCTGGGCACCGGCTCGCCGACTCCGCGCAGGTCCAGCACGGTGTCGGCGTAGCGCGCACCGGCCGGCCCGATGGAGTAGAGGCGGACCCGGGACAGCTCGTACATGGCGGCGGACTCTCGTCGAAGGGTTCGGGAGTGAAGGGCTCAGGAGTGGAACGGCAGACCGGCGTCGGCGACGAGGTCGAGGTCGTCGCCCTCGTCCGGCGGCAGCAGCGTCGCGCTGCCGTCGCCGACCGGCACGACGCCGAGCGCCAGCAGCTCGGACATGGCGGAGCTTGCCGCCATGTCGCGCACCTGCAGCTGGTAGCGGGCGGTGGTGCGGTACGTGCCGCCGGACTCGTCCCCGGTGCGCTGGAGGAAACCGGAGTCGACGAGGAAGGCGACGGCCTTGCCGATGATGCCGGTCGTCGAACCGGCCAGCCGCCGCGCGTCCTTGGTCGCGCCGGTGGCGCTGCGCCGCGCGTACACCCGCCAGGCGGCCTCCAGCCCCGGCGCCTCGGTGGCCGGGTCGGTGTTCTCGCCCTGCTCCTCGGCCCGCTGCTCCAGGCGGGCGCAGGCCTGCCGTACGAAGGCGTCGACGCCGTTGACGGTGACCCGGCCGATGTACCCGTCGTCGGCCAGGTCCTCGGGGCGCGGGAAGGCCATGGCGGCGACCGAGAGATGGGCGAGGCCGTGCAGGAAGCGATCGGCGGAGTCGCTGGCGGCGCGGCGGGCGTAGTCACCCATGCGGACGGCGAAGACGGAGTCCTCGTCGGCGGTCACGGCCATCCCGGCGCGGGTGGACACCTCCAGCACGATCAGCCCGAGCCCGGTGGCAACGGCGTCGGTGAGGCGGGCGAAGGCCGGTTCGTCGCGGTAGCGGCGCAGCAGCTCGGCGTACTCGACGTCCCGGGCGGGCAGCAGCTTGGGCTGCAGCCCGAAGGAGACCAGCCGCGCCGCGTCGGCGGCGTCGGCGGGCGTGACCCCGCCGCCGGGCCCGCTGGGCGCGGCGGTCGGCTCGTGCTGTGCCGCGTCGTCGGCGGCGTCGTACTCGGTCACGGGTGAAGCTCCTTGCGCGGGGCGTTCTCACGGTGTGCGGCGGGGGCGGGGCAGCTCCGCGATGCCGGGCGCGCGGCGACGCGGCCGGTCGGCACCACGGCGCACACCGGGCACGCCCCCGGTGTGCGGACGCACCGCACGGCGAGCGCCACGGCCGGGGATCCGGACGGCGTACGGCGCACGGCGCACGGCGATGCGGCGGCGGGGTGGGGCATCTACGCCACCTCCGTGCGGTCGGCCGCCATGCCCGCGGCGTCCAGGAGGGCGGTGCCCAGTATGAGGTCGGCGCCGCCGAAGCCGGGGTCTTCCAGTTCGGTGCCGTCATCCACGGCGAACAGCAGCCGCTGTTCGCCCTGGCGGTAGGCGGTGCCGACCGGGGGGCTGGCCGCGTGGATGGCCAGCAGGGCGATCAGGTAGGGCAGGTCGGGGTCGCGGCGGCGGGCGTCGGCGAGGAGGCCGGAGAGGCGGCGGGGGGCGTCGGCGGGGAGGTCGAGCAGCTCCATGGCGACGGCGAGCTGCTCCTCGCTGAAGCGGCTGTCGTCGGGCGTCGCGATGAGGTCCGGTTCGGGCATCTCCGCGCCGAGGTGTTCGCGCTCGACGGGCGGGGTGAGGAGCATCTCGACCAGGTCGCCGACGCGGACGGAGGTGGGCGTCCGCATTCCGGTGCCGCGGGCGAAGAACGCGTCGGTGACGCGGCCCGCCTCCTCGACGGGGAGCGGCAGGATGGGGGCCAGGAGCTGTCCGTACAGGTCGAGTCCGGCGCGGGCGGCGGGCGGGGCGAAGGCCTGGCGGTCCTGCTCGGCGCGGAACAGCGGCCCGGCCTCCAGCAGCCGGGACTGGAGCTGGGTGTGGCGCCGGATGCAGTCCTTGACGATGTCGACCAGCTCGGCGGCGCGCCGCTTGTGCTCGGCGCCCTCGGCCTCGTCGCGCGCCTTGCGGATGTTGGTGAGGATCGCGTTCTCGTGGCGGTAGCGGTCGGCGACGTGATCCAGCGCCTCGGTGATCATCTCGGGGACGGTGCGCAGCCAGTCGACCGCGCGGACGTTGCGCCGGGTGGCGTCCAGGGTGCGGCGCAGTGTCTCCGAGTACTGGACGGTGCGGTAGCGGGCCTGCTCGGCGGCGAGTTGGGCGTCGGCGAGGCGGCCGCGGCTGATGAGGACTTCCAGCTTGACCTCGGCGGCGATCTGCGCGCTGGTGACGTCCGTGTCGAGGGCGCCGACCAGGACGTTGACGGCTTCGTCGGTGGTGCGCAGATAGACGCTGCCGCCGGGCCCCGGCACCTCCTCGATCAGCTTGAAGTCGTAGTCGCGCCGGACATACGCGCCGTCGGCGCCGAACGTGCCGTACACCGCGCGGAAGCCGCGGTCCACGCTGCCGACGTTGATCAGGTTCTCCAGCACCCAGCGGGCGACGCGCTCGTGCTGGGCGGCGGGCCGCTCCGGGGCCTGGGCGGCGACGCGGGGCAGCAGCCTGGCCACTATCTGTTCGTGGTCGGCGCCGGTGTCGAAGTCCATGTTGAGCGTGACGAGGTCGATGGCCGAGAGGGCGACCTCGGCCATCGCGTACACCCCGTACTCCCCCGCGAGGTTGGCCTTGCGGGTGTCCAGGTCATGGAGCGGCGCCGTGCACGCGAGCGCGCGCAGCCGCCGGGCCAGGCCCTCGTCGGCGGCCGGTCCCGGCGCCGGGCGGGCGGCCCCGTCATGGCCGTTGAGCTGGGGCGCAGTGGTGGCCCCTGGGGGTGGAAACGTCACGTCGCACAGATTAGGCGGTCGCACCGACAACGCACGAAACGGCACGGAGATCCCGCTATGTCGGGGCGCGCCATGCCTGCCTGTCCACCGGCGCGTCTCCCGTGACTCACCGACCGGTCAGTCTACGGCTTCACAGGCGTTCCCCGGACCGCCCGGCGGACCGTCGAGGGCGAGGGCCGCGAAGGTGGCGATCCAGTGGTCGCGGGTGAAGTCCCCGGTGACGGCGTGCGGAAGCCCGGCGGCCAGGTGGTCGCGGGCCGCGGACGTGAGGACGGGGACGCGGGGATCGCCGTCCGGGAGGGCGACGGCGAGGCGGCGCAGCGCGGCGGCCCGGCTGAGGGAGAGCCCGAGGAGATGGCCGATCTGGGGGTCGGCGGGGTCGGTGACGAGGGGCGGGGTGAGGAGGGCCCCGGGCGCGCGGCGGTCGAGGCCCGGCAGGAAGCGTTCCAGCCAGGCCGCGAACTCCTCGCGCGGCAGCACCCGGCAGACCGCCTCGGCCTCGGTGAGCGCCGGGGAGAGGAAGTCCTGTCCGGAGGGTTCCCAGTGGGCGGGGGCATCACGATCGTGGGCGAACCAGCCCATAATGGCCCGTTCGACGGGGTCGGTGAGCGCCCCGACACCGGCGTGCGACGCGCTGTCCAGGATGAGCCCGAGGGCGAACGCGCTGTTGGCGTGGGTTCCGTGCCGTACCGGCTGGGCGGCCTTTCCCAGCCAGCCGAGCAGGAGTTCCGCGACGGCGTCGGCGGCCGGTGCGAGCGCGTCCGCCCAGCGCTTCCCCGCATCCTTCAAGGCCCCGTCGAACGCCCCGTCGAGCGCGCGGCACTCGGCCGTGAGCGCCAGCAGCCAGGCCCAGCCATAGGGACGTTCGAACGAGGGGTGGGCCCGCAGATAGTCGGCCTCGGCGGTGAGATGGGCGGCCGTGAGGTGGGCGTCCAGGACGCCGGTGACCGTGTCCGTGGGCACGCGGCCGGGGCAGCGGCGCAGCAGCCGGACGAGCAGCCAGTGCATGTGCACCGAGGAGTGCCAGTCGTAGGAGCCGTAGAACGCCGGATGGTACGTGCGCGGCGGCACCAGGTCCCCGGGGCCGCGCAGCAGCTGTGCCGGGGCGTACGGGTACTCCCGGGTGACGTTGGCGACGGCGAGGGCGGCGAACCGCCGCGCGTACGCGTCGAGCCGCGCGCTCAACGCGTCGCGCCTTCGGCGCTGCGCAGGTCCGCCCCCGTGGTCGCCGCCGTGATGGCGATCGCGCGGAGCGCCTCGGCGACGGTGGCGGCGGGCAGGGACGGTTCGGCCCGGTCCACGACCTGTTCGGGCAGGTACGGGACGTGGACGAATCCGCCGCGCAGGGCGGGCCGCTCGGTGGCGATGAGATGGGCGAGGCCGTAGAAGACGTGGTTGCAGACGAACGTCCCGGCGGTCTGCGATACGGAGGCGGGGATCCCGGCGGCGCGTACGGCGGCGACGCACGCCTTGACGGGCAGGGTGGCGAAGTACGCGGCGGGGCCGCCCTCGACGACCGGGCCGTCGACGGGCTGCCGTCCCGCGTTGTCCGGTATGCGGGCGTCGTTGACGTTGATGGCGACGCGCTCGACGGTGACGTCGGGGCGGCCTCCGGCCTCCCCCACGCACACCACCACCTCCGGATCGGTCCGTTCCACCTCGGCGCGCAGTTCGTCCAGGGCGGTGCCGAAGACGCAGCTGAGCCGGGCGGCGGTCACGGTCAGACCGGGCGGCGGGTCGGCGGCGACCAGGGAGACGGCCTGCCAGGAGGGGTTGACGGCCGACCCGCCGAAGGGCTCGAAGCCGGTGAGGAGTATGCGGGTCACGGGAGGGGCCTCCTCAGAAGGCGTCATCAGAAGGCGAAGAGCGAGATGATGGCGACGTTGCAGACCAGCAGCGCGCCCGCGGTGGGGATCTGCGCCTTGATGGGGCCGTACTGGTCCTTGAGTTCGAGCAGCGCCGCGGGCACCAGGTTGAAGTTGGCGGCCATCGGGGTCACCAGCGTTCCGCAGAAGCCCGCGAGCATGCCGACCGCGAGGACGACCGGCGGGTCGCCGTGCATCTGCTCGATGAGCACCGGCCAGCCGATGGCGGCGGTCATCACCGGGAACGCGGCGAACGCGTTGCCCATGACGACGGTGAACAAGGCCATGCCGACGCAGTACACGGCGACGGCGATGTACTTCTGGCCGTCCGGGAGCAGCTGTTCGGTGATCTTGCCGACCTGGGTGCCGACCCCGGCCACCTGGAAGATCGAGCCGAGGACGGCGAGCAGCTGGGGCAGCAGCAGCGCCCAGCCCATGGACTCCAGCAGCCCGCGACCGGAGTGCAGCGGGACCGAGGGCCTGCGCTCGCGGACCACGAGCATGCCGACGAGGAGTCCGGCGACGGCGCCGAAGCCGAGGCCGAGGATGGTCTCGCTGCCCGCCTCCAGGACCGGCTCGCCACCGATGCGCCAGTCCTTGACGAACGAGGCGCAGACCACCGCGACCAGCGGGATGGTGAGCGCCGGGACGAACAGCCTGCTGCCGAGCCGGGCGGCGGTCGCGGTGCGTTCCTCGGCGGTGGTGGTGCGGGGCACGCCCCGGCCGGTGAGCCCGAACCCGCCCAGACAGGCCATGGCGAGGACGGCGACGCCCAGCGGTTCGGCCGGGGCCGTCTTCTCGACCACCCAGGTGCTGTAGAAGAAGCAGGCGCCCAGCAGCCCCCAGAAGGCGGCCGAGCCGTAGCGCTTGGGGTTGCTGCGGTCGACGGCCATCTGGGCGGCCATGGCCAGGAAGACGGCCCCGACGAGCCAGAAGAACCACTCTGCCTTGATCACTTGGCCTCCTCCGCGGTGCGGCTGCCGCCCACGGCGGCGGACGGGCCGCCCGGGGCGGCGAACTCCCTCTCCAGCGTGCGGTCCAGCCGCAGCAGCCGGGCGCCGTGGATGAGGAAGGCGCAGACGGCGGTGGGGATGGCCCACAAGGCGAGCTGGAGGGGTTCCAGATGGGTGTGGTACGTGGTGTTGACGAAGCCGGTGATGAGCAGGATCGAGCCGATGGCGAGGAAGCAGTCCTCGCCGAAGAACAGCCCGACGTTGTCGGCGCTGGCGGAGTACGAGCGGACGCGCTCGCGCGTCCGCTCGGGCAGGGCGCCATGACGTCGCTCGGCGGCGCCCTCGGCCATCGGCGCGACCATCGGGCGCACGCTCTGCGCGGGGCCGCCGATGCTGGTGAGGCCGACCGCCGCGGTCAGCTGACGGATCAGCAGATACAGGGCGAGGAAGCGGCCGGTGGTGAGCTTGCCAAGCCTGCCGATGAGGGTACGGGCCTGTTCCTGGAGGCCGTTGCGCTCCAGTAGGCCGATGACCGGAAGGGTGATGACGAAGATCGTCACCGAGCGGCTGGAGGCGAAGCCGTTGCCGAACGCGGCCAGGATCTCCTGGGGCGAGAGCTTGCCCAGGAACCCGGTGACGATCCCGGCGACCCCCACCACCAGCAACGGGTTGCGTCGGGTGGCGAATCCGAGGATCACCACGAGGACGCCCAGGAGCACCATCATGCGTCCCGCCTTTCCGCGCACAGGACCTCACGGGGGGCGTGAGGAGATTGCACGGAGGCTAGAACTTCGTTGAACGATCCGACAAGAGGTTGACGCTGACTTGTTCGCTGTGCGCCGGATCGTTTACGGGTGGGAAACCTGCGACTGGGAAACTTGCTGCGCGTACGCGCCGGACAACTGCGCCTGGGAGTCGTCCAGGTACGAGGCGAGCAGCCGCTCGGCCTCCGCCGCGTCCCCGGTCTGCAGCACCTCCAGGATCTGCCGGTTGCGGACCAGATAGGGGGCGTAGAAGCGGCGCGGGTCGTCCATCACGTGGAAGACCAGCCGCAGTTCGGCCAGCACCGCGCGCATCAGCTCATCGGCGCGCGGGCTACCCGCGAGCGCCACGATGGCCTGGTGGAAGCGGATGTTGGCGGTGGACAGGTCCTGCCAGGCGCGGTCCTGCGCGGCGCGTTCGCCCGCCGCGACGGCCGCCTCGACCGCGGACAGGGGATAGGGCGGCTCGCCCAGGCCCCGTACAGCGGCGCACTCGACCATCCTGCGCACCCGGTAGATGTCGTGGAGGTCGTCGACGGTGACGATACGGACGAAGACGCCCCGGTTCAGCTCGTGCACCAGCAGCCGCTCGTGGGTGAGCAGCCGGAACGCCTCCCTGAGGGTGTTGCGGGAGACGCCCAGCGCCCCCTTGACGCTGTCCTCGGACAGCCGGGTGCCGGGCGGGAAGAACCCCTCCGCGATGCGGTCGCGCAGGACGTCCGCCACCCGCTCGGCGGTGCTGGTGCGCCCCAGCAGCGCCCGGTCGGCCTCCAGTCCGGCGACTCCGGCCACCTCGGACACCCCGGACGCCTCGGCGAGCCGCCGTTCCACGCCGTTTGCCACGCTCTCTCCTCTTTGCCCTGTTCGCTCGGTTTGCTCTGCCTCATCCGTGCCGTATGGCGAGAAGTGAAGCCCAGAATCAGGAAGGCGACAACAACTTCTTGTCGGATCGTTCAACGATCGCTAGCTTGTGATGCCATGGCGAACCCGACGATCGACCTCAACGCCGACCTCGGCGAGGGCTTCGGCCGCTGGCAGCTCACCGACGACGATGCCCTGTTGTCCATCGTCACCAGCGCCAACGTCGCGTGCGGCTTCCACGCGGGCGACCCCTCGACCATGCGCCGGGTCTGCGCGCTGGCCGCCGAGCGCGGCGTCCGCATCGGCGCGCAGGTCTCCTACCGTGACCTCGCGGGCTTCGGGCGGCGTGCCATGGACGTACCGCCGCGCGAGCTGGCCGACGAGATCGCCTACCAGATCGGCGCGTTGGAGATCTTCGCCCGGGCCGCCGGGACGCGAGTGGCCTACGTCAAACCGCATGGTGCGCTCTACAACCGCAGCGTGCACGACGCGGCGCAGGCCGCCGCCGTGGTCGAGGGCATCACGCTGGCGGCGGGCGGGCCGCTGCCCGTACTGGGCCTGCCCGGCTCCCGGCTGCACGAGGCCGCGCGGGCGGCCGGGCTGCCGGTGATCACCGAGGCGTTCGCCGACCGCGCGTACACCGCCGCGGGCACCCTGGTGCCGCGCGGTGAGCCCGGCGCCGTCGTCTCCGACCCCGACACCGTCGTCAAGCGCGCCCTCGGCTTCGCCCGCGACCAGGCCGTGACCTCGGCCGACGGGCAGCGGATCGACGCCGAGGTGCGCTCCCTGTGCCTGCACGGCGACACCCCAGGAGCCGCCGAACTCGCCCGCCGCGTACGGCGCGAGCTGACCGGCGCGGGGGTCCGCGTGGCGGCCTTCGCATGACCACCGCCTCGGACGGCCTGACCTGTCTGCCGGTCGGCGACCACGGACTGCTCCTCGAAGTCGGCACCGGCGAGGCCGTGGAGGCGCTCCACGCCGAACTGCTGCGCCGCGCCGCCGCCGGGAGGCTGCCCGCCGTCCGGGAGATCGTCCCCGCCGCGCGCACCGTGCTGCTCGACGGCGTCGCCGATCCGGCCGCGCTCGCCGCCGACCTGGTCAGCTGGGAGATACCGCCGCCGGTCCGCGGCGACGAGGAGGCCGTGGAGGTCCCCGTCCGCTACGACGGGCCGGACCTCGCGGACGTCGCCGGGCTGTGGGGCGTCACGCCCCAGGAGGTGGCCCGGATTCACTCCGGCACCGAATTCCGGGTGGCGTTCAGCGGATTCGCCCCCGGCTTCGGCTATCTGACGGGACTCCCCGAGCACTTCCACGTACCGCGCCGCGCCACCCCACGGACCCGGGTCCCGGTCGGCTCGGTCGCCCTCGCGGGCCCGTACACCGGCGTCTACCCGCGCTCCTCCCCCGGCGGCTGGCAGCTCATCGGGACGACGGACGCGGTGCTGTGGGACACCGCGCGGGAACCGGCGGCACTCTTCGTCCCCGGCACCCGGGTCCGTTTCGTACCCCTTGAGGATGGGGGCGCGCCATGACGGACAGCGCCTTCTCTGTGGTGCGGGCGGGCGCGCTCACCACCGTCCAGGACCTCGGCCGGGAGGGCCACGCGCATCTCGGCGTGCCCCGCTCCGGCGCGCTCGACCAGCCCGCCCACCGGCTCGCCAACCGCCTGGCCGGGAACCCGGACGGGGCCGCGACCCTGGAGACCACGCTGACCGGCTGTGCCGTACGGCTGCGCCGCGCGGCCACGGTGGTGGTCACCGGCGCGCCCTGCCCGGTCACCGTCGACGGCCGTCCCGCCGCGTGGGGAGCGCCGGTGCGGGTACCGGCGGGCGCGGTGCTGGAGGCCGGGGCGGCGACCTGTGGCGTGCGCTCCTACGTGGCGTTCGACGGCGGCGTACACGCCGAACCGGTGCTCGGCAGCCGCGCCACCGATGTGCTGTCCGGGCTCGGCCCGGCGCCGCTCGCCGACGGCGCGGTGGTGCGGCTCGGCGCTCCGTACGGACCGGCGCCGGGCTCGGATTGCGCGCCCCTGAGGAACGTCGTATCGGAGCTGGTGCTTCCGGTGGTGCTCGGTCCGCGCGACGACTGGTTCACGGCCGCGGGGCTGCGTACCCTCACCACCGGCCGGTTCCGGGTCGCGGCCGCGAGCAACCGGATCGGGCTGCGCACCGAGGGCCCCGCGCTGGAGCGCGCCAGGGAGGGCGAGCTGCCCAGCGAGGGCATGGTGCTCGGGGCGCTCCAAGTGCCGCCGGACGGCCGCCCGGTGCTCTTCCTCGCCGACCATCCGACGACCGGCGGCTATCCCGTGGTGGGCGTCGTCCCCGAGGCCTCGGTGGCCGCCGCGGCGCAGGCCGTGCCCGGCACTCCGGTGCGGTTCGCCCCGCTGCGCCGCCCGGGTCAGCCGTCCTGAGCCTGGCCGGTCGGGCCTTCCCTGGCCGGGCCTTGCCGGGTGCGGACCGGGCGGCGGTGGCTGGTGTCGCACCAGGGGTAGCGGGCGCTGCGCCCGCAGGCGCACACCGCCACCATCATCCGGTCGGAGCGGACCGTACGGCCGTCCGCCAGGACGACCTCCACCGGGCCCTCGACCAGCAGCGGGCCCTCGGGGTCGACGAGGACGCGCCGCGCGGGGGCTCCCGCCGGGCCGGGCTCATCGGGCGCAGCTGCTGCACTCGGTCGTACGGATGGCACGGATCACCACCAGCTCCTCCTTGTCGTCGCCCGGACCGATCAGCCCCCTGGCCGCCAGCCAGGCGCTGCGCCGCAGCAGCACCGGCCCGAACGGGACGACGCGGCGTGCCGTCACATCGGCGTGGAGCCCCTGGTCGGCCAGCCGCTCCAACGTCGTTCCGACGCCGCTCAGCGCGGACTGCACCAGCAGCAGCACGCCCCGTGGGCGCAGCAGCCCCGGCATCCGGGCGCACAGTCGGTCCAGCACCGCCCGGCCGTCCGGACCCCCGTTCCAGGCGCGGCCGCCCTGGGCGCGCTCGAAGGGGCGAGGAAGCCGCGCGGGCACGTAGGGCGGATTGGCCAGGACGACGTCGAAGCGCCGCCCCGGGGCCATGGACGCCAGTCCGGCGAGGCGGACCCGGACCGGCTCGCGGCTGAGCCGGGCGTTCACCCAGGCCGCGAGCACCGCGCGGGCGGAGACGTCCACGGCCTCGACCCCCGCGGCTCCGCAGCGCGCGGCGAGGACCGCCAGCGCGCCGGTGCCCGTTCCGATGTCCAGCACCTGGGCACCGGGCATGGCGGACTCAGCGCGCACCGCCTCGGCCAGCAGGGCGGTGTCGTCTTGCGGCGCGTACACCCCGGGAGGCGCAATCAGTCGCATCCGTCCCAGGTACCTCATCCGCACCGGACGAAACCGACCCGCCGCATCCGGCCCGATGCGTCGGGCGGTCGATCCGGGGCACTCGGCGAGCCCGGAGGAGCGGTGGATGGAGGAGCGGTCGATGACGAGTCTTCGCACCGGGTGCGCGCCCGCGTCGTACGGGCTGGAGTCCACCCCGGGCCCTGCGCGCGCCGTCCCCGAGGCCGAGGACACCGTCGCGGGCGCGGGCGTGGCGACCGGCTTCGCCGGGTGGGGCATGACCGGCGGCGTGCGCCACTTCTTCGGCGACCGGATCTCCGGCGACGGCGCGGACGCCGTCCGCGACACCCCGCCCGGCGGCGCGGTCGTCCGCGTCGGGGCGGTCGTCCGCGTCGGGGCGGGGCCGCGCGACGGCGAGGGCGCACCGCACGCCCTGTCGGTGTGCTGCACCCCTCTGGGGTGTCCGGTGCGGTCCCGCTTCGCCGTCCACGGGCCGAACGGGGAGGAGCGGCGGGACCGCCCTCGACGACCGGGCCGTCGACGGGCTGCCGTCCCACGTGGGCGGCGGTGATGCCTACCCGGAACGCGGCACCCGACACGGCGGCGTCCGGGCCGCCCGCGCTGCCTCAGGCCCGTGGCCCGCTGTCCGCGGCGGTCCGTACCGCCCTGTGCCACACCCCGCCGCCGACGGAGCTGCCGGGGGCCGGGGCCGCCGACCCGTTCGGCGAGGACCTTCAGCTCGCGCTGTACCTCGCGTACGAACTCCACTACCGCGGCTTCGCGGGCGTCGACGAGGCCTGGGAGTGGCAGCCGGATCTGCTGCGGCTGCGGGCCGCGCTGGAGGACCGGTTCCTCGGCGCGCTGCGCGCGGCCGTGCCCGGCGGCGCGGACGTGGCCGGTGAGCTGGACGCGCTGCTGGTCGAACCGCTGGACGCGCCCGGCGTCAGCCACCACCTGGCGAGCCGTGGCACCTGGGGACAGCTGCGCGAATATCTGGCGCACCGCTCGCTGTACCAGCTGAAGGAGGCCGACCCGCAGGCGTGGCTGATCCCCCGGCTGACGGGACAGGCCAAGGCGTCGCTGGTGGCGGTGGAGTTCGACGAGTTCGGGGCGGGCCACGGCGACCGGGTGCACGCCCGGCTGTTCGCCGAGGCGATGGCGGGGGCGGGTCTCGACCCGGGTTACGGCCGCTACCTGGACCGCGCGCCCGCCGAGACGCTCGCCACCGTCAACCTGATGTCGCTGCTCGGGCTGCACCGCTCGCTGCGCGGCGCGACGGCCGGGCACTTCGCCACCCTGGAGATCACCTCGTCGCCCGGGGCCCGGCGGCTGGCGCGGGCGCTGGAGCGGCTGGGCGCCGAGCCCCGGTGCGTACGGTTCTTCACCGAGCACATCGAGGCCGACGCGGTGCACGAGCAGCTGATGCGCCGGGACGTCATCGGCGGCTTCCTCGCCCAGGAGCCGGAGCAGGCCCCGGCCGTCGTCTTCGGGATCCAGGCCGCCGGCTACCTGGACGCGCGCTGGTCCGACCGCCTGCTCGGGGCGTGGACCGCCGACCGCCCGTCCCTGCGCCTGCCGCTGTGCGACGGCTGACCGCCGCGCGGCGGGGCGCCCGGGGCCGGGGCGCCCTGCCCCGCTGCCGCTGCCACGCCGCGCGCCTGACGCCGCTCCCGGCGGCGCAGCACCCGGCGTTCCTCCTCGTCGGTGCCGCCCCACACGCCGTGGGTCACACCGGTCTCCAGTGCGTACACGAGACACTCGTGGGTCACCGGGCAGCGGTGGCAGACCTCCTTGGCCTGGGCCTGCTGCGCCTGGGCCGCGGGTCCGGCCACCCCCACCGGGAAGAACAGCTCGGGGTCCTCGTCCACGCATGCCGCGCTCTGCCACCACTCCATGACTGCCCCTTCTGTGATGCTTAGTGGTGAATTTCCCGCCCTCGCCCATGCGGGGTCGCGCCGTCCAGTGAGTAGTCATGGAGGCACGAAGCCGACCTCGCGCACGAGGCTTGGCGGGCTTGATAGAAGTCGGGTTTCCGGTGACGGCGACCGCAAACGGGGTTGATCGCGCCAATGCGGCGGCGTTCCCCGAGCGGCGCGGCGCTCAGCCCTCCGCCGGGCCGTAACCGCCGCCGCCCGGGGTGTGGACGACGAGGACGTCATCCGTACCGACATCAGCCGCGTCGCAGCCGTTCAGCCGGTCCACCGAGCCGTCGGCGCGCTCGATCAGGTTGGCGCCGAGCGCGCCCGGGGCGCCGCCCGCCATGCCGTACGGGGCGACGCGGCGGTGGCCGGTGAGCAGGGCCACCGTCATCGGCTCCAGGAAGCGGACGCGGCGGGTGACGCCGTGGCCGCCGCGCCAGTGGCCGCGTCCGCCGCTGTCCGGCCGTACCGCGAAGCTCTCGACCCGGACCGGATAGCGCCACTCCAGCACTTCGGGGTCGGTGAGCCGGGAGTTGGTCATATGGGTCTGTACGGCGTCGGCGCCCTCGAAGCCGTCGCCCGCGCCCGAGCCGCTGGCGACGGTCTCGTAGTACTGGACGCGGTCGTTGCCGAAGGTGACGTTGTTCATCGTGCCGGAGCCCTCGGCCTGGACGCCGAGCGCCGCGTAGAGGGCGCCGGTGACGGCCTGGGAGGTCTCGACGTTTCCGGCGACCGTGGCGGCCGGATACACCGGGGCCAGCATCGAGCCCTCGGGGATGCGGACCTCCAGGGGCTTCAGGCAGCCGCTGTTGAGCGGGATGTCCTCGGCGACCAGGGTGCGGAAGACGTACAGTACGGCCGCCATCACCACCGAGCTGGGAGCGTTGGCGTTGCCCGGCTGCTGGGGCGACGTACCGGCGAAGTCCAGTACGGCGCCGCGCCGCGCGTGGTCGACGGTGACGGTGACGCGGATGACGGCGCCGCTGTCCGTCTCGTAGCGGTACGAGCCGTCCCGGAGGGCGCCGACGATACGGCGTACGGACTCCTCGGCGTTGTCCTGGACGTGGCGCATATAGGCGCGCACGACGTCCAGGCCGAACTGCCCGATCATCCGGCGCAGTTCCTGGATGCCCTTCTCGTTGGCGGCGATCTGGGCGCGCAGGTCGGCGAGGTTGGCTTCCGGGGCGCGGGAGGGGTAGGGACCTGCGGTCAGCAGGTCGCGGGTTTCGCGCTCGCGCAGCGCGCCGTCCCGCACCAGCAGCCAGTTGTCGAAGAGCACGCCCTCCTCCTCGATGGTGCGGCTGAAGGCGGGCATGGAGCCGGGGGTGATGCCGCCGATCTCGGCGTGGTGGCCGCGCGAGGCCACCAGGAACAGCAGCTCCGTCCCGTCGCCGTCCGCGTCGTCGAAGACCGGGGTGACGACGGTGACGTCCGGGAGGTGGGTGCCGCCGTGGTACGGGTCGTTGATGGCGTAGACGTCGCCGGGGCGCATCGCGTCCCCGTCGCGGCGCAGCACCTCCTTGATGGACTCGCCCATCGAGCCCAAGTGCACGGGGATGTGCGGGGCGTTGGCGATCAGGTTGCCGTCCGCGTCGAACAGGGCGCAGGAGAAGTCCAGCCGCTCCTTGATGTTGACGGAGTGGGCGGTGTTCTCCAGGCGCAGGCCCATCTGTTCGGCGATGGCCATGAAGAGGCTGTTGAACACCTCCAGCATCACCGGGTCCACCTCGGTGCCGACGGCGGACGTGCGCGGCCGGGCCCTGACCCGGGTGAGCAGCAGATGGCCGCGCTCGCCCGGGGCCGCCTGCCAGCCGGGGTCGACCACGGTGGTGGCGTCGTCCTCGGCGATGACCGCGGGGCCGGTGACGGTGTCCCCGGGGCGCAGCCCGGCGCGTTCGTACAGTTCCGTGCGCTGCCACCGGCCCCCGGTGAACATCTCCACGGTCGCCACCGGCGCCATGTGGCCCTCCCTGGGCGGCTGTTCGACGGCGTGGCCGCCCGCCGCGCCCGCCGCGCCGACCGCCTCCACCGACACCGCCTCCACCACGAGCGGCTTGTCCATGGTGAAGGCGTAGCGCGCGCGGTGTGCCCGTACGAAGCGGTCGGTCATCGCGGGGGCGGAGTCCAGCGGGACGGGGAGGGCCGCGTCGGTGCCCGCGTACCGCAGCTGGACCCTTGCGGTGGTGTGCACGCTCTCCCCGGGGACGCCGTCGGCGAGCAGTTCGTCGCGCGTCCGGTCCGACAGCCGTGCGCACAGGTCGGTGATGTCCGGCAGCGACTCCTCGCTCAGCTCCGTCTCGACGGCCTGCTCGCGCATCGCGGTGGCGTCGGCGACCCCGATGCCGTACGCCGAGAGCACGCCCGCCAGCGGCGGCACGATCACCGTGCCGATGCCGAGGGCGTCGGCGACCGCGCACGCGTGCTGGCCGCCCGCGCCGCCGAAGCTGGTGAGCGCGTAGCGGGTGACGTCGTGGCCGCGCTGTACGGAGATCTTCTTGACCGCGTTGGCCATGTTCAGCACCGCGATGTCCAGGAAGCCCGCCGCGACCTCCTCCGGACCGCGCCGGTCGCCGGTCGCCTCCGCGATCTCCTCGGCGAGGCGGCCGAAGCGCTCCCGTACGGCCTCCGCGTCCAGCCGCTCGTCGGCGTGCGGGCCGAAGACGGCCGGGAAGTGGGCGGGCTGGATACGGCCCAGCATCACGTTGGCGTCGGTCACGGTCAGCGGGCCGCCGCGCCGGTAGCAGGCGGGGCCCGGGACGGCACCGGCCGAGTCGGGGCCCACGCGGTAGCGGCGGCCGTCGAAGTGGAGCACCGAGCCGCCGCCCGCCGCGACGGTGTGGATGTTCATCATGGGCGCGCGCATCCGCACCCCGGCGACCTCGGTCCCGAAGACCCGCTCGAACTCGCCCGCGTAGTGCGAGACGTCGGTGGAGGTGCCGCCCATGTCGAAGCCGATGACCCTGTCGTAACCGCCGTGGTCGGCCTCTGCGGAGGAGCGCACCATGCCCACGACGCCGCCCGCGGGCCCCGACAGCACCGCGTCCTTGCCCCGGAAGTGCGCGGCCTCCCGCAACCCGCCGTTGGACTGCATGAACATCAGCCGGATGCCGCGCAGTTCGGCCGCCACGTCCTCCACGTAGCGGCGCAGGATCGGCGAGAGATACGCGTCGACGACGGTGGTGTCGCCGCGCGACACCAGCTTCATGAGCGGGCTCACCTCATGCGAACAGCTCACCTGCGTGAAGCCGAGATCGCGGGCCGCCCCGCCCACCGCGCGCTCGTGCGCGGCGTGCCGATAGCCGTGCGTCAGGACGACAGCGGCGCTGCGGAAGCCGTCGCGATGGGCGGCGCGCAGGGCCTCCGTGGTCGCGTCGAGGTCCAGGGGGCGTACGACGGCGCCGTGCGCGTCCACCCGCTCGGGCACCTCGATCACCCGGTCGTACAGCGCCTCCGGCAGCGTGATCCGGCGGTCGAACAGCCTCGGCCGGTTCTGGTACGCGATCCGCAGCGCGTCCCGGAAACCGGCCGTGACGACGAGCACCGTGGGCTCGCCCTCGCGCTCCAGCAGGGCGTTGGTCGCGACGGTGGTGCCCATCTTGACGACGGAGATCCGGTCGGCCGGAACCGGCTCGTCCGGCCCGAGCCCCAGCGTCTGCCGGATCCCGGCGACGGCCGCGTCCCCGGTGCGCTCGGGATGGTGGGACAGCAGCTTGCCCGTCACCAGGCGGCCGTCCGGACGCTTCCCGACGACGTCCGTGAAGGTACCGCCACGGTCGATCCAGAATTCCCAGCGACCGGTCACCCCGCCATTGTCGCAGCGTGCGCGGGTGCCGGGGCTTCCAGCCGGGGTAGCGAGGCGAGCGCGGCGAGCGCCGCGCGCCGCTCCTGCCCGTCGAGCTGATGCGCGGTCCCCCGCACGCGGTGACGGACCTCCTGCGCCGCCAGCGCGAGCAGTCCGGGCAGCAGATCGGTGCAGCGGTCCACGACCCACCTGGTCCCCCGGGTCGCCATCCACCAGGCGCTCCCGGCCCGCGAGGGAGTCTGCCCGTCGAGCACCGTGGACGGCGGCTCGCCCATGGCGATGCCGCGTGCCGTGAGCGCGCTGTGGAACTCCCGCGCCAGCATCCGGTGCCCCAGCTCGCTCGGATGCAGCCGGTCCACGCTCCACGCCTCGCGGTCCGCGACCCAGGTGTGCTCGGTCAGCTCCACGTGGACGGCGCCGTGCCGCCCGGACAGCGCGTGCACCACCGTGTTGACGGCCCGCATGCGCCGCCCCAGCGGCCGGGCCAGCGCGGTCGGCAGCCCCAGCATCCGCCCCGGGTCGGGCAGGCACGCGGTGAGCACCACGGTCCCGTCGGCGCGCAGCGCGCCGATCGTCGCGTCCAGGGCCTCGGCGACGCGGCGGATGTCGAAGGTGTCGCGCAGGGTGTCGTTCATGCCGACGACGACGGACGCGAGGTGGGGGCGGGCCCGGCGGGCGGCGGTCAGCTGCTCACCGGCCACGTCGGCGGTGAGCGCGCCGCTGCGGGAGACGTTGACGAAGTCCACGGCCTCCCCCGCCGCCCCGGCGAGCAGGGCCGCCCACCCCCGCCACCCGCCCCCGGGCACGGGATCCCCGAGCCCCTCAGTGAGCGAGTCGCCGAGCGCCACGAACCGGATGGCCCCCGCCAAACCCCGGCTCCCGCCCCGGCCCGCCGAGGCGGGCACCGGGAGTTCGGCCTCGGCAGGCGCGGTCCGGCGGACGTTCGGAGCAGCCGCGCCCGAGGCCGGGGCACATGCCGGAATGGCGGGCGACGGGCCGGTCGCCGTGTCGTCGGCCGGTACCGCCGGTCCGGCGGCCCCCGCGCGGCGGGGCTCCGGAACCACCGGCGCGGCCGAAACGGCCCGGCTGGCGGCCCGGACAGAGCACGGAGAGTCCTTCGCGACGTCACCGAGGGCGGCCCCTGAAGCTACGTTCACCGCCCGGTGGACGTCCAGGCCCTCCGGAGCCGCCGAGACGGGAGCGGGCACAGCCGGGCAGACCGGCCCGTCCGGGACGGACCGCACCAGGTGCCGGGGCGGTGGCGCCGGGGCGCACCGCCGGTCGGCGGATCCGGCGTGGCGGGGCGGCTGGGTGGGCGGGGTCGGTGGGGGCGGTGGAGCGGCGGCGGCAGCGACGTGAGCCCTTGCGGAGCCGCCGGACGGGATCACCACCGCTGCGGGCTCGTCCGGGATGGGGCGTGCGTCGGCCCGGCCCCTGGGCGACCCGGCGGGGCGGGCGTCGGTCCCGCCCGGGGCCGACCGTGCGAGCAGGGCGTCGCCGCCGGTCACCGCATGGGGAGCGCCCCCGGCAACCACGGGGTCAGCGGCCCGGGCGCCCGGGAGGGTCGGGCCGCCCGGCGGGGGCACCGACGCCCCTCCGGTCACCCCTGGTACGGCGCGGCCGTCGGGCGGGGTGGTGGGCACCGTCGGGCCGACCGGCGGGTCGGTACGGGGCGTGGCATACGGTCGGCGGCCACGGCAAGCGCGCGGTGTGGTCACCGCGCACCGCCGGCCGCCGTGCGGGCCGGGGTCCGGCCGTCGGGCCGGGTGGCGGCGGGCGCTTCGTGGGCGGCCAGGAAGGCGTCGACCGCGGCGGGCCAGCCGAAGCGCTCGGCGCGGGCCCGGGCCGTGGCGCGGCGTACGGGCTCGGGGCGGGCCAGGACCTCGGCGACGGCGTCCGCGAACGCCGCACCGTCGTCGGCCGCCGTCGCGCCCGCCGGGCCGACGATGGCGGGGAGCGCGGACAGGGCGCTGACGACCACGGGCGACCCGCACGCCAGCGCCTCCAGGGCGGCCAGCCCGAAGGTCTCCGCCGGGCCGGGGGCGAGGACGACGTCCGCGCTGGCCTGGAGCGCGGCCAGCCGGGACCGGTCGCCGACGTGGCCGAGGAAGGTCACCGGAAGCCCCTCCGCGCGGGCGCGGGCCTCCAGCCGGGCGCGCATCGGGCCGTCGCCCGCGACGACGAGCGCCGCCGGGACGCCGCGCCGCCGCAGCTCGGCGAGGGCGTCGAGCGCGCGGCCCGGCCGCTTCTCGGGCGACAGGCGGGTGCACGTGACGAGCAGGACCGAGGCGCCGCCCCGGTGGTGCTCGCGCAGGGCGCCGTCGAAGTGGGACGGGTGGAAGTGGCCGAGGTCGACCCCCAGGGGGGCGCGTACGACATTGCGCGCGCCGATCCGTACGAACTCGCGCTCCGCCCACTCCGTGGTGCACACGACCCGCGCGTACGCCCGCGCGGTGCGCCGGTTCAGCCGGTCGGCCGCGCCCCGGGCGGCCGACTCGGGCACGCCCCAGGTGCGCAGCACGGCGTCGGCGCTCTCGTGGGAGACCATCACGGCGGGTACGCGGGCGCGCCGCGCCCACTCCCCCGTCCAGCGCAGGGTGGTGCGGTCGGAGACCTCCAGCCGGTCGGGCGCGAGCCCGTCGAGCAGCCGGGCCAGCCGCCGCCGGTCGGTGAGCACCCGGTAGCCGCCGGTGCCGGGCACGGCGGGCCCGGGCAGGGTGATCACCCGGCCCTGGCGGGTGTGCTCGTCCGTGTCGCGCTCCCCCGGCACGATCAGGACGGACTCGTGCCCGGCCGCCTGGTAGCCCGCACCCAGCTCGCGCAGCGCGGTGCGCAGGCCGCCGGAGGAGGGGGTGACGAAGTTGGCGAGCCGGACGATCCGGAGGGACGGCGCGTCGCTCATGCCGCCACCGCCGTACGGGCCATCAGTACCTCGGCGTAGTGGTCGATCAGCTGGTCGACGATCGCCTCCCAGGTGCGGCCCTCGACCGCCTCCCGGCCCGCCTGCCCGACCGAGGCGCGCATCCGGGGGTGGGCGGAGAGGAGCGATACGGCGTCGCGCACCTCGTCCGCGTCGCCGGGCGGCACCAGCAGGCCGGTGCGGCCGTGGTCGACAAGGTCGAGCGGGCCGCCCGCGGCGGGCGCGACCACCGGCACGCCGCTGGCCTGCGCCTCCTGCACGGTCTGGCAGAAGGTCTCCTGCGGGCCGGTGTGCGCGAAGACGTCCAGCGAGGCGAAGATGCGGGCCAGCTCGGTGCCGGTGCGGCGGCCGAGGAAGTGGGCGCCGGGCATGGCGGCGCGCAGCGCGGGCTCGCTCGGCCCGTCGCCGACCACGACGACGCGGACGCCGGGCAGCGCGCACAGCGGGGCCAGCAGCTCGACGTTCTTCTCGGGCGCCAGGCGGCCGACGTAGCCGACGATCAGCTCGCCGCCGGGGGCCAGCGAGCGGCGCAGCTCCGGGTCGCGGCGCGAGGGGTGGAACCGCTCGGTGTCGACCCCGCGCGGCCACAGCGCGATCCGCGGCACCCCGTGCTCGTCGAGGTCGCGGGCGGCGGCGGTGGACGGGGCGAGGGTGCGGTCGGCGGCGGTGTGTACGGCCCGTATCCGGCGCCAGGCCGCGTTCTCGCCCGCGCCAAGGTACGTACGGGCGTAACCGCCCAGGTCGGTCTGGTAGACGGCGACGGCGGGGATCCGCAGCCGCAGCGCGGCCGTCATCCCGCGCGCGCCGAGCACGAAGGGGCTGGCCAGGTGGACGAGATCGCTGCGGTGCGAGGTGATCGCGGCGGCCAGCCGACGGCTGGGCAGTGCGACGCGCACCTGCGGATAGCCGGGCAGGGGCAGGGACGGGATCCGGACAACGGGAAACGGATGCGTCCCGTCGGTGTCCCCGGCCCCGTCGGCCGGTCCGTCGTGCGGACCCGCGGGGGCGATGACGAGGGGTTGGTGACCGCGCCGGTGGAGATGCTGGGCGGTCTGCAGCGTGCAGTGAGCGACGCCGTTGATGTCGGGCGGGAAGGATTCGGTCACGATGGCGACTCGCATACCGGTGTTGTCGGCGTACGAAGGGTGGCCCCGGCATCGTGCACCTTGCGAGCCGTGAAACGTCCCGTGAGCGTTGGCCCCCGGGCCCTCCGAAGCCGGGCGAGTGCCGGACGAACCCCCCGAAACCCGGCACCGACCCCGGGGTTTACGGACGACCACATGGCGTAAACACATCGGTCCCCGCCCGATTCCGGTGACCCATCCCACCGACCCCGCCACTCCGAGTGACACCCCCGGCGCGGCGGGGCATCGGACCGCCCCAGGGGGCGCGCGGCGGGGAGGGGTCAGACTCCGGCGGCGTCGGGGCCGATGCGGCTGCGGACCGCGGTCTGGACCTCGGCCTCCTCGGCCGGGTCGGCGGCCAGCCTGCGGAGTTGTTCCACCACGCGGGCGTCACCGGTGGCGGCGTGGTGGGCGGCGAGTTCGCGGGTGGTCTCCTCGCAGTCCCAGAGGCATTCGACCGCGAAACCCGCCGCGAACGAGGGATCGGTGGCGGCCAGGGCGCGGGCGGCGCGGCCGCGGAGGTGGGAGGAGGCGGTTTCGCGGTAGACGTGGCGCAGGACAGGGGCGGCGCAGGTGATCGCGAGGCGCCCGGCGCCGTCCACGAGCGTCCACAGGGCCTGCGAGTGCGGGCCCTCGGCCCGCACCGTACGGCGGAGGGCGGCGAGCACGAGGCCCGTGTCGTACTGCCCGCCCCGGGCGGCGAGCATCGCGGCGGCCGCGCCGCCGAGCGCGTCGGGGCGGTGGGCCCAGATCCGGGCGCGGTCCAGGGCGGCGATGCCGCGCATGCGCTCGAACGCGCCGAGGGCGGCCCGGGAGACGGACTCAGAGGCGTCCGGCTCGGTCACCGCGGCCTCGACCAGGTCCAGCACCTCGGGGTCGCCGACGTCCGCGAGGTACCGCAGGGCGGTCGCAC
Organism: Streptomyces sp. NPDC059850; assembly: GCF_042731515.1. Lineage (NCBI taxonomy): Bacteria > Bacillati > Actinomycetota > Actinomycetes > Kitasatosporales > Streptomycetaceae > Streptomyces > Streptomyces sp. NPDC059850. Next base: position 106,909 of record NZ_JBHWJI010000023.1, on the reverse strand, counting down.
GGGCCGCGTCCGGGGCCGACGCGGCGGCGGCCAGCAGCTCGGGCCGGTCCTCCGGACCGGCGACGGCGGCGAGGCAGCGGGCGGCGGCGTCGGGGCGCCGGGCGCCGGGCCGCAGGTCGTGTTCGTCCTGGGCCCAGGCCAGCACGTCGCGGACGCTCCAGCCGGGCCGCGGCCCGGAGGGGCGCAGCTGGCGCTGCCAGCGGTCGAAGGCGCCCCGCTCCTGCACGGCGCGCACGCGCGCCCCGTGCGCCGGGTCGTCGGCCCACAGCCGCCAGGGGCGCGGCTCGTAGGCGCCGCGCGCGGCGGCGGCCAGCTCGGCGTCGCCGTCGGGGTTCGCGGGGAAGCGGCCGAGGATGGCGGGGGCGAGGGCGCGCAGCCCGGCGTCGTCGTCGCGCAGGGCCAGCTCGTCCAGGGCCCATTCCCAGTTGCTGCCCGCGGCGGCGTACCGGCGCAGCAGCCGCAGCGCGTCGAGCCGGTCGTACGCGGCGAGGTGGCCGAGGACGGCGAGGGCGAGCCCGGTGCGCTCCTCGTCGGTGTTCACCAGATCGTCGGCGTGGAACAGGTGCTGTTCGATTTCGTCGAGGTCCGCGTCGAGGTCCAGGCAGAGCCGGGCGTAGTAGAGGGAGCGGTTCTCGACCTGCCAGTCACGGCGGGGGTCGTGCAGCACGCAGTGGTGCAGTGCCGCGAGCGCCTCGGCCCGCGGCGCGGCGAGGGCATGCAGAGTACCGTCGCCGCGGCCTCGCTGAAGGAGGCCGAGCAAGGTACCGCTGGGCGCTATGTCTGGATCGAACATGAGGTCAGCATCCGGTGCGGGGGGTTCGCTGGCAACGGGATTTCCGTCGATCGGCATTCTTGCCGGTGTCCTGGCGCCATATGCCGGATGAACACCTGAACTGAGGGAATCCCGAGCGCCGCAGCCTACCCGGAATCGCACCCTCCACCGAGCCGTGTCCGAGTTGCCCCAGGAAGGCCATGGGCATATGCCGGAAGCACCACCGGATCGGGTATTGCCAAACGACTTACGCGACGTCGCACCCTGTGCAAAAGTCGTTACCGGCCCAAGACACCCCTGACCCCTTCAGACCCGGCCGCGCCGCGCCGTACCGGCCCGTATCGGAGAACACATGCCGCCCCCCCGCTCCGCGGATCACCCCGCCGCCCCGTCGCCCCGGCGCGGCACGGTCGACGCGCTCATCACGCAGACCCGGCGGCTCCGCGGCGGCATCGCGGCCGTGCGGCGCGACACCACGGCGGACCTGAGCGGTACGGCGTACGAACCCCAGCTGCGCTGGCAGCGCGCCCTGTGCGATCTCGCCGTCCATCATCTGGACGACCTCGGCCAGCATCTGGACCAGCTGCGCGAGGGGCTGCCGTCCGAGCAGCCCGGGGAGGCGAAGGAGACCCCGGAAGCGGAACCGCGGAAGTGGTCTCCCGCGCCCACCGGGCCCGGCTCGCTGCTCCACCGGGTCGGCAGCGCCGAGTGGAACCTGCTCACCGACGAGGTGACGTGGTCCGACGAGCTGTGCCAGATCTTCGGCCGAGGCCCCGAGGAGGGCGGGCTGTCCCTGGACGAACTGCCCTCGTGGGTCGTCGCCGACGATCAGCCGGTGCTGACCGCGATGGTCACGGACTGCCTGGTGGACGGCAAGCCGATCGACGGCGAGTTCCGCGGCGTCCGCGCGGACGACGCCGTCCGTACGGTGCACATGGCGGGCGAGCCCGTGCTCGACAGCGACGGCAGCACCGCCTCCATGTGGGCCGTGCTCCGCGATGTGAGCGAACTGCGCCGCAGCGAGCGGGCGGTGCGCGAGTCCCGCGACACGCTCCAGCGCCAGCGGCACATCGCCCGCACCGAGCGCCGCCTCGCGGTCCAGCTGCACGAGGCCGTCCTGCCGCCATGGCGCGGCTCCGCGCCCCTCGCGCACGGCGGGCGGCCCACGGGCACCGGCCCCACCAGCACCGCCCTCGATGTCGCCGCTCATTACTTCCCCTCCGCCAACAGCGCCCTGATCGGGGGCGACTGGTACGACGCGCTCGAACTGCCCGACGGCGGCACCCTGCTCAGCGTCGGCGACCTCACCGGCCACGGCGTCGCCGCGACCTCCGGCATGGCGATGGTGCTGGGCGCGGTGCGCGGCATGGCGGTGGCCGGAATAGAGCCGGGCCCGCTGATGGGGCGGCTCAACCAACTGCTCGACGCCTCCGCGCAGCCCGCCCTGGGCAGCGCCGTCTGCGGGCGGTACGACCCGGCCACCCGCACCCTGGTGTGGTCGCAGGCCGGGCACCCCGCCCCGCTGCTGTTCCGCGACGGAGCGGGGCGCGCCCTGCGGCCCCCGGCCGGGGTGTTGCTCGGCGGCACGGCGGGCGCCACGTACACCCAGGCCGAGGAGCGGCTGGAGCCGGGCGATCTGCTCCTGCTGCACGCCGGTGGGCTCGCCGAGGACCCCACGGTGACGGCCGAGCGGCTGCTCGCGCTCGCGCCACGGTTCGCCGCCGCCCGTGGCACCCAGGAGTGCGTACGAGTGGTGGCCGAGGAGTTCGACGACGAGCAGCGTGAGGGCGACGCCTGCGTACTGCTCGCGATGATCGGTTGAACCGGCTGAGATGATCGGTTGAACCGGTTGATGGGCTGCCGCTGACCGGACGGCCGCTAGACGGCCGCGCTCTTCGCCGCCCCGCCCGCCCCCTTCGCCCCTCCTCCGGCTCCCTTCTGGTGGCCCATCGTCTTCGGCATGGCCTGCTGCAGCTCCGCCCGCAGCTCCCGTACCGCGGGGGACGACGCGTACGGCGCGGTGAGCCGGTACATCTCCCGCAGCCGGTCCCAGGTGCGGTGCGAGGAGTTCTGCTCGATCGTGGCCAGGGCCTGGCGGGCGGAGGCGGTCCCCTGCTCCGGGTCGCCGCCGATGAAGCAGGCCGAGGCGATGGAGATGTGGTCGAAGATCTGCGACCGCTGACGACCGCCCTCCCGCATCCGCAGCGCCTCCATGGCGTGCCGCTGCGAGATGGCCGCCACAGCGGGGTCGTGCTCGGCCAGGGTGCGGTAGACCAGCCCCTGCATCCCGTGCAGATCCGCCTCGTTGAACAACTGCATCCAGCTCGGCGGTGCCCCCCGGTCCTCATCGGAGACGAACAGCTCCTCCGCCTCGCCCAGGGTGCGCCGCACCGCCTGGCCGTGTCCCTTCGAGGCGTGCGCCCAGGCCTCGATGGTGCGGAACATGGAGCGGGTGCGGGGCAGCGCCTCCTCGCCCGCGCCGGAGAAGGCCAGCCGCATCAGATCGAGGGCGTCGTCCGGGCGGCCGATGTGCACCATCTGACGGGCGGCGCGGGACAGCGCCTCACTCGCCCGGGGCCGGTCGCCGCCTTCCCGGGCCGCGTGCGCGGCGATGACGAAATACTTCTGGGCGGTGGGCTCCAGGCCCACGTCATGGGACATCCAGCCCGCCAGCACGGCCAGATTGGCCGCGACACCCCACAGTCTGCGCTGCAAATCCTCGGGGTGGCGATAGGCGAGCATCCCGCCCACCTCGTTGAGCTGGCCCACCACGGCCTTGCGCTGCAGCCCGCCGCCACGGGCCGCGTCCCAGGCGCGGAAGACGTCGACCGACGCCTCCAGCGCGTCGACCTCCTGGGAGCCCACCGGGGCTGCCTCATAGCGGTCGAAGCCCGCGGGCTCGGCGGAGAGGGGGTTGTCGGAACGGGGCGCGTCGGTGGCGAGGGTGGGGTCGGAGAGCAGCCATTCGCTCATGGCACCGGTGATGGCGGATCCTGCGGCGAGCGCGGCGCCCGCACCCACCAAGCCGCGTCGGTTGAACATAAGGTCCATTCCCGTGAATTCGGTGAGGACCGCGGCCGTGGACTCGGGCGGCCAGAGCAGCCCGTCGGCGGACTGCCCCTTTCCCGCGCGCCCACCTCGTCCGAACCCGAGGTCCTCGATGGTCACGACACGACCGAGGCGCTCGGTGAACAGGACTGCCAGCACCTTGGGCACCGGATCGCGCGGCGTCTCGCCGGTGTCGATCCAACGCCGCACCCGCGAGGTGTCGGTCGCCAGCTGCGGGTGGCCCATGGCCGCCGCACGCCGGTTCACGAGCCTCGCGAGCTCTCCCTTGGACCAGCCGGCGAGGCCGAAAAGGTCCGCAAGACGGGTGTTGGGTTCCCTCGTCACGTCAAGCCCCCAGGATCCTCGGCTGACTTGACAGTAACGGGCCCGTCACGAGCCGTGCGACTATTCGCCAGGGTTCGCCAGGGTCCGCCAGATGGTGTGCCACCCGCGCGCGGGTGTGATGTAGGAGTGCGCTACCCGGCCCGGTGATGGTTGGAAATCTCAGTTGGAAATCCCAGGTGGAAAATCCAGTTGGAAAATCCAGCTGGAGATTGCCATTTGGCACATGCCAGCCGCATTCCCCAGGGTGCGGCCCCGTCACCGGGGCCGGGGGCGTACGTACATCGTCGGCACACGAAGGGATCTGTCTCGCCCATGTACGCAGCGTCGTCCTCCGTGTCCGCCCCACCTCGGCCGTACCGGCGGCAGCTGCCCGGCAATGGGCCGTACCTCGATCCCGCTCCCGGCGGCCGCCCCCGGCGGACCCCCGCCCTCGGCTCCGTGCCGCCCAGCGGAAGACTCGATGTGTCCGGCCCCCAGGGTGCCCAGCTGCGCACCGCCATCGCCTCGGTCCATCGCATCTGCCCGGAGTTCAACCCCGTCCAGGTGCTCCGGCGCAGCGGGCGGTCCGTCCTCCTGCTCGGTTCCACGGGCCGCACCACGGCGGTCGCCAAATGCCTGCTGGACCACTCTCCAGCGTGGGCCGAGCGGTTCCGTCGCGAGATAGCGATGTACCGCACGTTCGTACGGCAGCGTCCGCCCGTGCGGGTGCCGAGGCTCATCGCCGCCGACCCCGACAACTGCGCGCTGGTCATCGAGCGGATGCCCGGGCGGATCGTGGCCGCGCAGCGCCACCCCACCGAGGCGCCACCGCGCGCCGATGTGCGGGCCGCGCTCGGCGCGATCTGCCGGATCAACCAGTGGCGGCCACCGGGTGACCTGTTCGACGCCCCCGTGGACTACGCGGCGCGGCTGTCCCGCTACCACGAGCTGGGGCTGCTGACCGACCGGGACATGGGCGATGTGCGCAAGCTGCTGCGCGGCGTCTCGCACGCGGCGGGGCGGCAGCTCCCGGCCCAGTTCTGCCACGGCGACGCCCTGTTGAACAACGTACTGCTGTCCCCCTCGGGCGCGGTCCTGATCGACTGGGACCACGCGGGCTGGTATCTGCCCGGCTACGACCTGGCGACGCTGTGGGCGGTGCTGGGCGACGCCCCGGTGGCCCGGCGTCAGATCAGCCAGCTCGCGCAGTCGGCGGGTCCGGCGGCGCGGGACGCCTTCCTGGTGAACCTGATGCTCGTCCTCACCCGGGAGATCCGCCGGTACGAGACCGCCGTGCAGCGCACCATGCACGATCCCGCGCCGGTCGTGCCGGGGGTGATGGCCGCCGGGGAGGAGCAGCGGCTGCTGCTGCGGCGGCTGCATGACGACTGCGGGATGGCCCGGCGTGCCGTGCGGGCCGCGGTGGGCACGCGGTGAGTGTCCGTTAGGTGGGGTGCGAAGCCTTCTTCGCGCGACGGTGATTGACGGATCGCCTGGCAGCGGATAGCTGTAGGCCGTGCCGTGCCTCCGGTGGAGGTGAGGCACGGCTACGGTTCGGCTCAGCCCACCTTGAGGAGGCTGCAATGCCAGGATCCGCACAGGACAGCACTCACGACTCGGACAGCGGCTCAGGTACCGGCGCGGACAGACCGGGCCCCGACCGCCGTACGGCGCTGCGCACCGCGGGCGCCGCCGCGTCCGCCGCCTTTCTGCTTCCGGTCGTCGCCGCGGTACCGGCCGCCCGGGCCGATCAGCGGCCATCGGGCGACCAGCCGTCGCCGGGCGCGGCCAGGTCGCTGCAACGGGCCTTCGCTGCGGCGGCGAAGGAGCACCGAGTACCGCTGAGCGTGCTGCTGGGCGTGTCGTATCTGCAGTCCCGCTGGGACGGCCACCGAGGCGCCGCCAGCGTCACCGGCGGCTACGGCCCCATGCACCTCACCGACGCCTTCACCGCCCTCTCCACGGGCCCGCACCACAGCCAGGGCACCGAGGACGCCCGGGGCGACCAGGCGCGGCCCCTGCCCGTGCCGGAGGCCTCGGTGTCCGAGCCACGGCAGCTGCCCGCGCGGCTGCGCACCCTGGACCGGGCCGCCGAGCTGACGGGCCTGGCCGCCGAGGTGCTGCGCGGCGACGCGGCGGCCAATGTGCGCGGTGGCGCCGCCCTGCTGGCCGCCACGCAGAAGCGGCTGGGGCTGCCGCCGAGCGAGGACCCGGCCGACTGGTACGCGGCGGTGGCGGCGTACTGCGGCGCCAACAGCGCCCCGGCCGCCGCCGTGTTCGCCGACGACGTCTACGACGTGATCCGCGACGGCGCGGCGCGCACCACGGGCGACGGTGAGCGGGTCACGCTCGACGCCGTCCCCAAGGTCGTCCCGGATCGGCGCCAGTTGCGGTCGCTCGGCCTGCCGGACCCCAAGCGGGATCCGCATGTCGAGGCGCCGCGCGATGTGTCGTGCGAGTGGATCCCGGCGCCCTACGAGCAGTTCGGGGACAACGACTACGGCAACCACGACCTGGGCAACCGCCCCGTCTCCCAGTCGATCGACTACATCATCGTCCATGACACCGAGGGCTCCTGGGACACCACCCTCAAGCTGGTCCAGGACCCGACGTATGTCTCCTGGCAGTACACGCTGCGCTCCTCCGACGGCCATATCGCCCAGCACGTACCGCTGAAGGACGTCGCCTGGCACGCGGGCAACTGGTACGTCAACGCCAAGTCCATCGGCCTGGAGCACGAGGGCTTCCTGACCGCGCCCGACGCCTGGTACACGGAGGCGATGTACCGCTCGTCGGCCCGGCTGGTGAAGTGGCTGGCGCGGCGGTACGACATCCCGCTGGACCGTCAGCACATCCTGGGCCACGACAATGTGCCCGGCACGACGGCCGCCACCATCAGGGGCATGCACACCGACCCGGGCCCGTACTGGGACTGGGCGCACTACTTCAGCCTCCTCGGCGCGCCGTTCCACCGCACCGCGGGCGCCTCCGGGGGGCTGGTCACCATCCGCCCGGACTACGAGAGATACGAGCCGGTGTACACGGGCTGCGAGCAGGCCGGTCAGGTGTGCGCCCCGCACGGCTCGTCCGCGGTGCGGCTGCACACCGCGCCGAGCGGCGACGCCCCGCTGGTCAAGGACATCGGGCTGCGGCCGGACGGCGCCGACTCGACCACCGGCGTCAACGACACCGGCGCCCGCGCCACCACCGGCCAGCAGTACGCGGTGGCGGGGCGGCAGGGCGACTGGACGGCGATCTGGTACCTCGGCCAGCAGGCGTGGTTCCGCAATCCCCGGCGGCGGCCCACGGCCGTGTACGCCAAGGGGCTCGTCGTCACCCCGAAGCCGGGCCTGGCGGAGGTGCCGGTGTACGGGCGCGCCTACCCGGAGAAGGAGGCGTACCCGGAGGGCGTACCGGTGCAGGCGGTCTCGCCACTGCCGTACAAGCTGCTCGCCGGGCAGCGGTACGCGCTGGGGCTGCGGACCCAGGGCGAGTATCTGTGGGCGGTCACGTTCGATCAGGCCGGGCACAAGGTGGTGCGCGGTCAGGACGTGTACTACCAGATCCAGTTCGGGCACCGGGTGGCGTTCGTCCGGGCCGCCGATGTGCGGGTGCGGCGGTCGGGCCGGTAGGTCAGCGCGCCGTGAAGCGGTAGGTGTGGCCGCCGCGGGCCGCGAGCGTGACCGTACGGACGTCCCCGGAACCGGTGTCGTCGCGTACGGGCGTCTCGTGGCCCGTGGTGTCGTCATGGGCGGTGTACGGGCGGGCGAACAGGTCGCCGCGTATCCGCACCGGTCCGTCCTGTCCCGCCGCCACGGTGAGGGTACGGGCGCGCCCCTCGCGCCAGGTGATGTCCACCGTGAGGTCGCCATGGGCGCGCAGCCCGCGCACCGAGCCGTCCGGCCAGCGGAGCGGCAGGGCGGGCAGGACGTCCAGCACCGCCCGGTGGCTCTGCAGCAGCATCTGGGCGATCCCGGCGGCGGCGCCGAAGTTGCCGTCGATCTGGAACGGCGGATGGGTGTCCCACAGGTTGGGGAGGGTGGAATCCGTCAGCTGTCCGGCGAGCAGCCGGTGGGCGCGGTCGCCGTCGCGCAGCCGGGCCCAGAAGTTGACCTTCCACGCCCTGCTCCAGCCGGTGCCGCCGTCGCCGCGCGCGTCGAGCGAGACCGCGGCGGCCCCGGCCCACTCGCTGTCCGGGGCGATCTGCCGTCCGGGGTGCAGGGCGAAGAGGTGGGAGGCGTGGCGGTGGGTGTCGGCGGGGTCGTCCCGGTCGGCCTTCCACTCCTGGAGCTGGCCCCAGGAGCCGATGCGCAGCCCCGGGTCGAGGGCGTCCAGGGCGCGCCGCAGTGAGGCTTGGAAGGCTGGGTCGTCGCCGAGGGTGCGGGCGGCCTCCAGGGTGGCGGTGAGCAGGTCGTGGACGATCTGCTGGGACATGGCGGGCCCGGCGGTGAAGTCGCCGTGCTCGGGCGAGTAGCCGGGCGAGACGACGAGCGTGCCGTCCCGGGGGTCCGGGCGCAGTGTGTCCAGCCAGAACGCGGCGGCCTCCCGCATCGCCGGGTACGCGGTGTCCCGCAGGAAGCCGGTGTCGAGGGTGAAGCGGTAGTGCTCGTAGAGGTGGTGGACCAGCCAGGCCGCCGCCTCCGGGAACCAGAAGGCGGTGGGCCAGTCGTGGACGCCGGTGAAGCCGTACGGATTGGTCTCGTTGTGCACGACCCAGCCCCGGGCGCCGAACATCTCGCGGGCCGTGATCCGGCCGGGGGCGCGCAGGGCGGTGATGAAGCGGTGCAGTGGCTCGGCGGTCTCCGCGAGATGGAGGGCGTGCGCGGGCCAGTAGGCCATCTGGAGGTTGATGTTGGTGTGGTAGTCGGCCGACCAGGCGGGCTGGACGCTGTCGTTCCAGACGCCCTGGAGGTTGGCGGGGAGCGGGGCGCCGGGGCGCGAGGAGGCGATGAGGAGGTAGCGGCCGTACGCGAAGAACAGCTCCTCCAGAGCCCGGTCGGCCGGGGTGTCCCCGCCGGTGTACGCGGCGAGTTGCCGGTCGGTGGGCAGGCCGGGCGGGGGCTGGCCGCCGAGGTCGAGCACCGTACGGTCGAACAGGGCGCGGTGGTCGCGGACATGGCGGCTCAGCAGGGTGGGATAGCCGTGGTCCACGGCGGCGTCCACGGCCTCGGTGACGGCCCGGTGGGGGGCCTCGCCGCGGTAGTGGGGGTGGGTGTCGGCGTAGTCGGTCCCGGCCGCGAGGACGAACCAGGCGCTGCGGGCGCCGGTGACGGTGAGCGTGCCGTCCTTTTGGGTGGTCACGGTGCCGCCGTCGCACACCACCCGCACCTGGGCCTCGAAGCGCAGCCCGTTGTCCGCCAGCGCGCCGCGGATCGTCAACCGCCCGTCGTGGGCGGTGACGTGGTGGTCGCCGGGGTGGGGTGAGGTGTGGCGCAGGGTGAAGCCGACGTCCCACGGGGCGGCGCTCAGCCGTCCGACGATCACCCGATCGGGGTACGAGGCGAAGAACTCGCGCTGGTGCCGCCCGCCGTGGGCGGTGTACTCCACGAGGGCCACGCCCTGGCCGATCTCCAGGCGGCGCCGATAGCTGTCCAGGGTCCCGGGCACGCCGGGGATGTCCAGCCAGAGGTCACCGAAGGGCTGGTAGGCGCCGTAGCGGGAGCGTGGCTGCCCGAGCCGGGCCGCCACGTCCTCGGAAGCGGCCGCGCCGCGCTCGTCGATCAGCCGCTGGACGGCGGTGAGGGCGCCGGGGCGGGGCTCACGCCAGTTGCCGTGGTCGTACGACTCATGTCCTGGACCACCGGTCCATAACGACTTCTCGTTGAACTGGATCCGCTCCCGGGCGGTGCCGCCGAAGACCATAGCGCCGAGCGTGCCGTTGCCGATGGGCAGCGCCTCGCGCTCCCAGTCCGCCGCCGGGCTGTCGTACCAGAGCGTCGTGCGGCCCATCGGGGCGCCTCCCCCTCAGCCCTGCTGGAACATCTCCGCGGGCAGCGGCTTGAGCAGCCGGTACAGGTCGTCCGTGATCGGCCGGTCCCAGCTGGCGATGGTGACGAGGACACCGTCGCTGCGGTCGAACTGGGCGCAGGAGATCCGGCCTTCGGAGAGCTTGATCCGGCGCACGATGAGGAGGTTGTCGTCGTGCATGACCGGGGTGTCCTCGGTGTCCACGACCTGTACCTGCTCCTCGTTGCCGAGGGCCGCCAGCAGCTGGGTCACCTCGAACGGAGCCTGCCCCTCGGCCACCTCGCGGGCCGGGGATCCCTCGGGCAGATTCCCGATGATCATCGCCGGGCCGCGTCCGCCGAAGAGGTCGTAGCGCAGGAAGACGCCCTGGCAGGTGCCGTCCGGTGCGGGCAGCAGCCCCGCGCCAAGATCGCCGGGCCAGTCCCCCGGATCCATGGCCAGGACATCGAAGTCCGGCCCGGTGGGCGTGGCGGCGCTGCGGCGGCGGAGGAAGGACATGCGGACATGGTACGTGCCCCGCCCCCCGTTCCCCCGCCCGGGAGCAGCCTCCTACGGCCCGGGGCCGGGACGGCAGGGCGCCGCGAACCCAGGCCTCTTGGCCACCCCCGGGCCCGGCCGCCGGGACGCCCCAAGCTCAGCCATCGGGCCGCCCCGGGCTCAGGCACGGAGGCGCCCCAGCCTCGGTCGGCGGCAGCCCCGGGATCGGTCGGCTGGCGCTGCGGGCTCAGTCATCGGGCCGCCCCGGGGTACGGGGCACCAGGCGGCCCCCGGCGCTGACGCCTAGGCGTCCCCGGGCTCAGTCCGTGGGCTGCGGGCGTGAGGGGCGGGTGGGCCCAAGAGGGTGGCCAGGCCACTGCGGTCGGTGCCTACCTTGCGGTAGACGTCGGACAGCAGCCGGGCCACGTCGCGCTCCGCGAGGCCCGTCGCCTCGGCGATCCGGGCGTCCGGCCAGCCCTCGGCGGCTCGCTCGGCGACGGCCTGCTCCTGCGAGGTGAGGGGGCTGGTGTGGTCGACCCGCAGCTGCATCGGGCGCAGCCCGGCGGCGGACAGCTCGTCGCGGGCCCGGGTCGCCAGGGTGTCCGCGCCGCACTGGACGGCGCCCTCCAGCCCGCGGTAGAGCCGGTCCCCGGCCTCCTGGGGCAGGCCGACGCGGCGCAGGGCGGCGCCGTGGTCGACCAGGGCCACGGCCAGGTCGTACGCGGACGGGGAGCGCTCCAGATGGCTGACGGCCTCGGCCAGCAGCTTGATCCGCTCCGAGCCCTGGGCCACGGCGGCGGCGCTGTGCAGTGCCCGGCCGATCGCGGAGTGGGTGCCGAACTGGCGGGCGCGGCGCACCGCGTCGTCGGCGACCTCGGCGGCCTGGCGGGGGTCGGTCAGCGCGAGGGCCTGGGACATGTGGAGCTGCCAGGGGCACCAGGCGGGGTTGCGCATGCCGCGCCCGTCCATCCGGCTGCCGACGTCGGCGAGCTGCTGCCGGGCCTCGCCGTGCAGGTTGGAGGCCAGCAGCAGTTCGCCACGGACGGTGGGTACGTCGGGGCAGAGCACGGCCTGCGGAAGGATCTCGCCGCCGTGCCCGGCCGCGAACTCCTGGGCCTCCCGGATCCGGCCACGGCTGATCAGGGTCTCGATGAGGGTGCCGACGGCGGTCCAGTGGGCGGGGGTCGAGGAGCCCACGAGGTCGGCGATGCGCATGCCCTCGCGGGCCAGCTCCTCGGCCTCGACGAGCGCTCCGCGGCGCAGCCGCGCGTATCCGAGGAGGGTGATGCCGAACGCCAGGTGGGAGCCGCGCCAGCCCTTGCGCTCGCATTCGGCTATGCCGGTGTTGAACAGCGCCTCGGCGCGTCCGGGCTGGTCGCAGTGGAGGAAGATCAGGGCGACCAGGATGGGCACCTCGAAGCCCCAGTCGTCGTCGGTCCAGCTCAAACCGTCGCCCAAGGCCTCCTCGGCGTAGTGGAGGGCGGTGGCCGCCGGTTCTCCGCGCGTCATCGCGTCCCAGGCGCGCAGGCCCAGCAGATAGCGCTCGGCCATGCCCCGACCGGTGAGGTGGTCGGCGAGCCGGGCGAGGCGCCGGGAGCGGGCGGGGGACTCCCGCTCGTCGGCCCGGAACATGTTCCACATGAACTGCTCGGCCTGCATCCGCAGCCGGGTGCGGGCGCTGGTGGCGCGGCCGACCTCGGCCGCGACGACCTCCGCGGCCTCCTCCATGCGGCCGCTGTGGCCGTACGCCTGGGCGAGCCGGTAGGTGATCGCCTCGCGCAGGTCGGGGCCGAGGTCCGGCTCCTCCAGGGCGGCCCGCAGATGGTTGACGGTGACGGAGGGCTCGGTGAGCTGGGCGGAGCAGCCCAGCTCGTACAGGACCGCGGCGCGCTCCTCCGGGGCGGGCGGTTCGCGCAGGGCGCGGGCGAGGCAGCGGCGCCCGGCGTCGGGCGCACCGGCCCGCAGATACTCGCGGGCGGCGTCCCTGAGGTGGCGCACCACCTGGGAGTCGCCCTCCGGGTGCATCTCCAGCAGATGGCGCCCGGCGGCCGCGGAGCCCAGGCCCGCGGCGAGCACCACGGAGGCGGCCTGGCCGTGCATGGCCACGCGCAGCGCGCCGGGGATCGCCTGGTAGACGGCGGTGGCGATGAGCGGGTGGAGGAATTCGAGCGGCTGGCCGCCGTGGGTGCCCTGCCGTGGCGGGGCGAGGATACGGGCGTCCGCGAGCCGCACCACCTGCTCGGCGGCCTCGGTCTCGCTGAGCCCGGCGACGTTGGCCGTCAGCGACGGGGTGGCCTAGATGCCGAGGACGGCGACGGCCCAGGCGAGGCGGACGGCGGCGGTGCCGAGCCGGGTCAGCCGGTCGCCAAGACCGCTGTCCTTCGCGGCGGCGACCAGCTCGCGCAGGGCGCCGAGGTTGACCGACTGCGGCTTCAGGTCGCGGTCGCGGACCTTGGCGGTCAGCTCGACGATCTCGAAGGCGTTGCCGCCGGTCACCGCCCAGCACTCGCGGCAGAACGCCTCGTCGGCCTCCTCACCCAGAACGTCCCGCACGATGCGGCCGACCCCGGCCGGGGTGAGCGGGGCGAGCACATGCGGCCGCGAGCCCTGGCGCTCGGTGAGGCCGCGCACCGCCGCGGCGTCGGCGCTCAGGTCCTCCGGGCGGTAGCCGACGGCGAGCAGCAGCGGCAGGTCCACGGCGCGGGCGGCGAACCGCAGGAGCCAGTCCAGGGATTCGGGGTCGGCCCAGTGGACGTCGTCCAGGATCATGACGACCGGCGCGTGCTCGACCGCGAACCGCGTGACCAGCCAGTCCAGGCCGTCGCGCACGCCCTGCGGATCGGGTGAGCCGCCGCTGCCGGAGACCACCAGGCCCACGGCGGGCGCGACGATGTCGTACCAGCCGCCCAGGATCCTGCGGTGCTCCTCCTCGCCGGTCGTCGCGAGGACGGGCTGGAAGAGCTGCCGTACGACGTGGAACGCGGCGCCCTGCTCGTGCTCGCCGCCGCGCGCCGACATCACGGTGCAGCCCCGGTGGGCGGCGCGGCGGCGCATCTCGCCGAGCACCGCGGTCTTGCCGACGCCGCCCGGTCCGGCGAAGGCGATCACTCCGCCGGTGCGGGTGCCGGACGGGTCACCGGGATCGGTGCCGCACAGATCGGTCAACGCCAGGTCGACCGCGGCGAGTTCCGCCTCCCGCTCCAGCAGTGCCCGACGTGTCCGGTCCTGCCGGTCCATCATGTCCGCCACGTTCGTTCCCCTTCGGCACGTAACGCCGAGCGTAGCCTGTCTGGCACGCTCCGTAGCCCGGTATGCGGGTATTTCCTTCTGGCATTGCCATTGGCACACGCCAATTCAACTCGCGCTCTATCGATGGCACGTTCACCACGCGAGGATGACCGGATTCATCGGGTCGGCCCGTCGCCTCGGGGGCTTGTGGTAGTGGCGGCGCGGCCCTCCCTTGATCCCGAAGGGGGGCGATATCGCCATGAACACGACGTACACGACCACTTCGCATCCGCACACCCGGCAAGCGGCGCTGCTGAGCCGGGCGGCCCTGCTCGACATTCCGGCCTCGGCCGACCCCAGCCCCGGAACCGGGGCCGCCAGAGTGCACACCGTCCAATGGCTGTCGCGGTACGGCGTGTTCGGCGCCGGGGGCGCGGTCGCCGAGTACGACGCGCTCCGCTTCGAGCTGCTCAACGGCCTGTTCTACCCCCGGACGACCGGCGCGGAGCTGGATGTGGGCAATGACCTCATCGGCTGGTACTTCGTGTTCGACGATCAGTTCGACGGTGAACTCGGCTGCCGCCCGGAGGCGGTGGCGCGGATGATCCAGGACGTCATACGGGTCACCGAGGAACCGGAGGACGCGCCGGGGGCGGGCGGCGGGCCCCTGCTGGAGAGCTTCCGCGATCTGTGGCGGCGCATCCACGCGGACCGGCCGCCGGTGTGGCGGGAACGTTTCCGCCACCACTGGCTGGAGTATCTGCACTCCTACCACCGCGAGGCCCTCGACCGCACCGGCCCCCAGGGCCCCCCGCTCTCTGTCGACGCGGTGCTCGCGCTGCGCCGCCACTCGATCGGCGTGCAGCCGTGCCTGGACCTGAACGAGCGCTTCGGCGGCTACGCCCTGCCCGCCGCCCTCCACGGCGGCCACCCGCTGGCCCGGATGCGGGAGGCCACGGACGACGTCGTCGTCTTCACCAACGACATCGCCTCCCTGGACAAGGAGCTGGCCGCCGGGGACGTCCACAACACCGTCATCGTCCGCCACCAGCGGCACGGCGGCTCCCTGGAGGACGCGGTCGAGCACATCGCGCACCTCGCCAACGCCCGCTACCACTGGTTCGAGCAGACCGCCGACCGGCTGCCCGGGCTGCTGCGGGAGGCGGGCGCGGGGGCGGATCTGCGCCGGGACGTGGAGCACTACGTGGACGGGATGCGCCATGTGATGTGCGGCAACCTGGGCTGGTCCCTGCGGACGGCCCGCTACGACGAACGGGGCATAGCGGCGGTCAGCGACGGCCGCCAACGACCGTGGGCCGGCCTCAGCGCCCCCGGCCCCGCCTGATCGAACACGCTACGCACGAACGGCCCGCCCCGGCGGGCCGTTCGTGTATCAAAGGCGAGTGACCGACACCCTGAACCTGTGGAAGGCGGGGCTCGCCGCAGCCCCCGACGAGATCTGGCAGCGCACCGGCCTGCGCGTTTCCCCTACCCGCCCCTCCCCGCAACCGGGGGCTCTGCCCCCGGACCCCCGGTCCTCAATCGCCGGACGGGCTGGGACGTGGTCCTCAAGCGCCGGACGGCTCACCCACCTCCCGCCCGCCTCGGACGGCTGCGGCGGCTTCCGGAGGAACTCGGGGGCCTGGCAGGGCTGGTGGAGCTGCGCGCCCAGTACGCCGGGCTGACCGGGCTGCCCGGCTCGATCGGGCGGCTCGGTTCGCTGCGGGAGCTGTGGCTGCGCGGCAACCGGATCACCGCCCTGCCCTCCGGGGTCTGCGACCTGCGTCAGCTGCGCCACCTGGAGCTGCGGGAGAACGCGCTGAGCGAGGTGCCCGAGCCGCTGCGCGGACTTCCGCGGCTGCGCCAACTCGATCTGCGCGGCAACCGGATCCGGGCGCTTCCCGGCTGGCTCGCGGACCTGCCCGGTCTGGAGAAGCTCGACCTGCGCTGGAACCCGCTCGACGAGGGCGTAGACCATGGCCCGGTCGTCCGGGCGCTCGTCGAGCGGGGCTGCGTCGTACTCGGATGAGGCTTCAGGTCAGGTCGAACTCGCCCTCGCGGGCGTTCAGGACGAAGGCGCGCCATTCGGCCGGGGTGAAGATCAGGGCCGGGCCTTCGGGACGGCGGCCGTGGCGCATCGCGATGAAGCCCTCGACGAAGGCGATCTCGACATCGCCCACCCCCTGGCTGCTCGACTGCCACTGGGCGCTCGTGAGGTCGAGGTCGGGCTTCTCGCCGTTGCCCCTGAGCGGCTGTGCGGTCGTGGTGGTGTCTGCCACGTGTCGGCTCCTCCCGGATCGTCGTCCCGGCCCCACCCTAGCGATCGCGGGCGGCGCCGGACAGGCCACGAAAGGGGGAAGTGATCTGTCCGGCGGGGCGCGGGCTCACCCGGTGGGAGGCGTCGCCGCGACCACCCACATCGCGAAGAACTGCGAGCCGCCGCCATAGGCGTGGCCGAGCGCCGTGCGGGCGCCCTCGACCTGGTGTTCGCCCGCCTGGCCACGCACCTGGAGGGCCGCTTCGGCGAAGCGGAGCATGCCGGAGGCGCCGATGGGGTTGGTGGACAGCACCCCGCCCGAGGGGTTGACGGGGAGTTCGCCGCCGATCTCGGTCACGCCCGACTCGGTGAGCTTCCAGCCCTCGCCCTCCTCCGCGAAGCCCAGGTTCTCCAGCCACATGGGCTCGTACCAGCTGAACGGTACGTACATCTCGATCGCGTCGATCTCCCGGCGCGGGTCGGTGATCCCGGCCTGCCGGTAGACGTCGGCGGCGCAGTCGCGCCCGGCGCGCGGCGAGACGCAGTCCTTGCCCGCGAAGAGCGTCGGCTCGCTGCGCATGGCGCCGCCGTGCATCCAGGCGGGCGGGCGGGGGGCGCGGTCGGCGCCGGTGCGGTCGGTGAGCACCATGGCGCACGCGCCATCGGAGGAGGGGCAGGTCTCGGAGTAGCGGATGGGGTCCCACAGCATCGGCGAGGACTGCACCTTCTCCAGCGTCAGATCGTGTTCGTGGAGGTGGGCGTAGGGGTTGCGCAGGGCGTTGCGGCGGTCCTTGTAGGCGACGAGCGCGCCGACGGCCGGGGGCGCGCCGGTGCGCCGCATGTACGCGCGGACGTGCGGCGCGAAGAAGCCGCCCGCCCCGGCCAGCAGCGGCTGCTGGAAGGGGACGGGCAGCGAGAGCCCCCACATGGCGTTGGACTCGGACTGCTTCTCGAAGGCCAGGGTGAGCACGGTGCCGTGGACGCGGGCGGCGACCAGGTTGGCGGCGACGAGCGCGGTGGAGCCGCCGACCGATCCGGCGGTGTGCACGCGCAGCATGGGTTTGCCGACCGCGCCGAGCGCGTCGGCGAGGTACAGCTCGGGCATCATGACGCCCTCGAAGAAGTCGGGCGCCTTGCCGATGACGACGGCGTCGATGTCCGCCCAGGTCAGCTCGGCGTCCTCCAGGGCCCGTACGGCGGCCTCCCGGACCAGCCCGGCGAGGGAGACATCGCGCCGGGCGGCGGTGTGCTTGGTCTGGCCGACGCCTACGACGGCCACCGGTTCCTTCCCCGACGTGTTCACAAGGTCTCCCCTTCCAGGACGGCGACCAGGTTCTGCTGGAGGCAGGGGCCGGAGGTGGCGTGGGCGAGCGCCCGGTCACCATCGCCACGGTGGATGGCGGCGGCGGCCTCGCCGAGCCGGATGAGCCCGGCGGCCATCATGGGGTGGGCGGCCGGGGCCCCGCCGGACGGGTTGACGCGTACGCCGTCGCCCAGCTCCAGTTCGCGGCGGAGGATGATCTCCTGCGAGGTGAACGGGGCGTGGAGTTCGGCGAGGTCGGCGGGCGCGTCGAAGACCCCGGCGCGGGTCGCGGCGAGCCGGGTCGACGGGGAGCGGGTGAGGTCCCGTACGCCCAGGCCGTGCGGTTCGATGCGGTGGTCCATGCCGCGGATCCAGGCGGGCCGGGCGCACAGCCGCCGCGCGGTGTCCCCGGCGGCGAGCACCACGGCGGCGGCGCCGTCGCCGATGGGCGGGCAGTCGTGGCGGCGGAGCGGCCGCACCAGGTACGGGGTGTCGAGGAGGGCGGCGGGCGGGGCGGAGCGGGTCACCTGGGCGTGCGGGTTGTCGGCTGCGGCGTTGCGGCCGCGCGCGGCGACCTCGGCGAGGGCGCGTTCATCGGTGGCGCCCGCGTCGAGGAGCGCCTGCGCCTGGAGGGCGGCCAGGGAGACCGAGTCGGGCCACAGGGGGGCGACGTAGTACGGGTCGAGCTGGCGGGTCAGGACCTCGGGCAGGTCGCCGGGCGAGGACTTGCCGTACGCGTAGACGAGCGCGGTGTCCGCCTCGCCGGTCAGCAGCTTGACCCAGGCCTCGTAGAGCGCCCACGCTCCGTCCATCTCGACGTGGGACTCGGAGATGGGCGGCCAGGCGCCGACGCCGTCCAGCGCCATGGTGAAGGAGAAGGCGCGGCCCGCGAGGTAGTCGGAGGAGCCGGAGCAGGTGAAGTCGATCTCGCCCGCCCGCAGGCCCACCGCGCCGAGCACCTGGTGGAGGACGGGCATCAGCATCTCGACCTCGGAGACCTCGGCGCTGGTACGCCGGGTTCCGCTCTGCCCGAAGGCGACGATGGCGACGTCTCGCATCTACAACAGCTCCTTGTAGGTGTCGTAGTCGGCGTCGGGTTCGCCGGTGGGCCGGTAGTGGTCGGGGTAGCGGCCGCCCTCGGTCCATACGGGCGTCACCCTCAGCCCCATCCGCACCTGGTCGTACGGGATGCCGCCGATGCGGCCGTGGAGGGCGAGGTCGGCGCCGTCGAGGGCGATGTGCGCGTAGACGTACGGCACTTCGATGTCGAGGTTGCGGGCCTTGATGTTGACGATGCAGAAGGTGGTGACGGTGCCGCCGGGGCCCACCTCGACCTGTTCGTCGGTGGCGACGCCGCAGGTGGGGCAGGCGCCACGGGGCGGTACGTACACCTTGCGGCAGGACGGGCAGCGCTCGCCGACGGTCTTCTGTCCGGCGAGGGCGGCGAGGTAGCGGGACTGGGCGCGGCCGGGCGCGTACGTGTAGTCGAGGCGGGCGGGGGCGACGATGCCGGTGACGGGGTCGGCGAACTCCCCGTTGTGCGGGGTGACGTGGTGGGTGGCGTCGCCGTCGTACGGTTCGAAGCAGGCGATGTCGGTGATGGCGCCGGTGCGCTCACCGGCCCAGCGGACCCGTACCCGCATGCCGGTGCGCACGGCGTCAGGGCCGGGCGCGTCGAGGGCGTGGAGGAGGGCGGTGTCGGCGCCGTCGAGCCGGACCAGCGCCCAGGCGAACGGGGTGTCCAGGGGCTGACCACGGCGCGGGGCCGGGTTCCAGGCCCAGGTGGTGACGGTGCCGGTGGGGGCGACCTCGACCAGGTCGCGCAGTTCGTCGGCGGTGGCCGGGTCGTATTCGACGGGCGGGACGAGCACCCGGCCGTCGGCGGTCCGTACGCCGAGCACGACGCACTCGCGCAGTCCCGTGAGGAAGGCGCTCTGGACGGGGCCGAGGGAGCGGGTGAAGGGGAACTCGACGACCAGAGGGGCCTGCAGCACCTCGGGGGTGGGAGCCGGTGTCATGGGGCGTCTCCTTCTGAGGTCAGCGGAGCACTACGACCGGCGGTAGACCGGGGGGCGTTTTTCCGCGAAGGCCTTCGATCCCTCTTTGGCGTCGGCGGTGTCGAAGATGGGCCAGCCGCGTGCGAGTTCGGACGCGAGGCCATCGGTTTCGGTCATCTCGGCGGTCTCGTAGACGGATGCCTTGACCGCCTCGACGGCCAGCGGGCCGTTGGCGTTGATGAGTTCGGCGATCTCCAGGGCCTTCGTCAGCGCGGTGCCGTCGTCCACGACCCGGCCGATCAGCCCGATCCGCTCGGCCTCCTCGGCACTGTAGGGGCGGCCGGTGAGCAGCATCTCCAGGGCGTGGGTGCGCGGCACCTGGCGGGCGAGGCGCACCGTGGAGCCGCCGATGGGGAAGAGCCCGCGCCGGACCTCGTACAGCCCGAAGGTGGCGCCACGGCCCGCCACCCGGATGTCGGTGCCCTGCAGGATCTCGGTGCCGCCCGCCACGCAGTGGCCCTCGACGGCGGCGATCACCGGTGTGCGCGGCCGGTGGTGGCGGAGCATGGCCTTCCAGTGGAGGTCGGGGTCGGTTTTCAGCCGGTCCCGGTAGTGCTGTCCCTCCATCCGGCCGCCGCCCGCGAGCGCCTTGAGGTCCATCCCGGCGCAGAAGACACCGCCCGCGCCGGTGAGCACGACGGATCGGACGGTGTCGTCCTCGTCGGCCTGGATCCAGCCGTCGTACAGCCCGACCAGCATGGGCAGCGAGAGCGCGTTCTTGGCCTCTGGCCGGTTGAGCGTGAGCACCAGCGTGGCGCCTCTGCGCTCGACGACGAGGTGTTCGGTCCCGTGTGGCACGGCAGTCCTCCCGTCTCAGACCTAGAACAGGTTGCAGTAGTGACGGAGCGACTTCAATAGCAATCTGATGGACAGTCAGATTTTTTGGCCGCAGCCCTTCCCACCTCTCCCCCACGGTGCTGTCATGAGCGCCGAGCCCGCCCGATGTCAGGTCAGGAGGAGCCGTGGAGTACAACCTTGCCGACCTGTTCGAGTCGATCGTGGACACCGTGCCCGGCAGAGAAGCGCTGGTGTACGCCGACCACCCGGGCACCGGCGCCGAGCGGCGGCTGAGCTACGCCCAGCTCGACGCCGCCGCCAACCGGCTCGCCCACCACCTCCGGGGCGCGGGGATCGCACCGGGCGAGCATGTGGGGCTCCACCTGTACAACGGCGTCGAGTATCTGCAGACCGTCCTCGCCTGCCTGAAGGTCCGGGCCGTGCCGGTGAACGTCAACTACCGCTACGTCGAAGATGAGTTGGTCTATCTCTACCGCGACGCCGATCTCGCCGCCCTGGTCTACGACGCCGAGTTCGGCGACCGGGTGGCGGCTGCGCTGCCCCGCACGGACCTGCTGCGCCACCTGATCCAGGTCGGCGCCGGGGACGGGCCGCCCGGCGCGGTCCCGTTCGCCGAGGCCGAGGCGTCGGGGTCGGACGGGCGCGGCTTCCCGGACCGCTCGGGGGACGACCGCTTCATCATCTACACCGGCGGCACCACCGGCATGCCGAAGGGCGTGGTGTGGCGGCAGGAGGACCTGTTCTTCTCCGGGCTCGGCGGCGGCGCGCCGACCGGCATCCCGGTCGGCCGCCCCGAGGAGCTGGCCGAGCGGGTGGCGGTCTCCGGTGACGGTCTGGTCTTCTTCCCCACCGCGCCGCTGATGCACGGCACTTCGACCCTCACGGCCTTCATCGCCCTCAACTTCGGTCAGAAGGTGGTCCTCCACCGGAAGTTCGTGCCCGAGGAGGTGCTGAGGACGGTCGAGAAGGAGAAGGTCAGTACGGTGTCGCTGGTCGGCGACGCGATGATGCGGCCCCTGGTGGACGCCCTCACCGGGCCTCTCAAGGACATCGACCTCTCCCCGCTGCTCAGCGTCAGCAGCTCGGGGGCGATCCTCTCGGACACCGTGCGCGCCCAGTTCGCCGCGCTCGCGCCGCACACCCTGGTGCTCAACAACTTCGGCTCCTCGGAGTCCGGGTTCAACGGCACCGCCACCGCGGACTCCGGGCCCGAGCGGGGCTTCCGGGTGAGCGTTCACGACCGTACGGCCGTCGTGGACCCGGCGACCCACCGTCCCGTCGCGCCCGGCGAACCGGGCCGGATCGCCCAGCGCGGCCATGTGCCGCTCGGCTACTACAACGATCCGAAGAAGACCGCGGAGACCTTCTTCGAGGCGGACGGCGAACGCTGGGTACTCCTCGGCGACATGGGCACGGTCGACGAGGACGGCGTGATCACGGTCCTCGGCCGGGGCTCCCAGTGCATCAACACCGGCGGCGAGAAGGTGTACCCGGAGGAGGTGGAACAGGCCCTCAAGGCCCATCCGGACGTGTACGACGCGCTGGTGGCGGGCGTCCCGGACGAGCGCTGGGGCCACCGTGTGGCGGCCGTCGTCCAGCCCCGCGAGGGCGCCGGGGCCCTGGACGCCGACGCGGTACGGGACCACTGCCGCACCCGGCTCGCCGGGTACAAGATCCCCCGTACGGTCGTCTTCACCGACCACATCCAGCGCTCCCCCAGCGGCAAGGCGGACTACCGATGGGCCCGCGCGGTCGCGGCCGGAGACGAACCGCGACCGTAGCTGGGCTCAGGACGCGGGCGGCGGGGTGCGCGGCAGCACGCGGGCGGCGAACTCGCGGACCGCGTCCAGGATGCCCCGGCCGCTGTGCCCGACCCCCGGCACGATGTCGAGGGTGACGTCGATGCCGAGCGCCAGGTAGTTGTCGCGCAGTGCGGTGATCCGCTCGACCCGGGTCCGGCCGAGGGCGTCGGCGCCGTCCATCCAGTTGGAGTCGCCCGGGTTGTTGATCTCCCAGGTCTCGGTGTCCTCGGCGCCGACCACCATGTGGACCGCCACCTTACGGATCTCCTCCAGCCGCACCGGCGCCCCGAAGCGCTCCTCGAAACCGGCCGTGCCCAGCCACCACTCACGGTCCGGGTCGATCAGCGTGACCCGGCCCGGCGCGCCGATCGACACGGCGCACAGCCGCTCCGGGTGGAGGTACAGGAAGCGGTGCGCGAACTGGCCGCCGCCCGAGAAGCCCTGGAGCATGAAGCGGTCGGTGTCAACGGTGAAGCGCGTCCCGACCTCGTCGACGATCGCCAGCAGCTCCCGGTCGTAGCGGATGCCGTCGTACTCGATGAACTTGAAGTTGTGCAGATCGTCCGGGTCCCCGATGGCCGCCGGGAACAGCGGGGTGAGGATGACGACGCCGTGCCGCTCGGAGAAGTCGGCCATCGCGTTCCGGTACTCGGCGGCGGTGCGGCCGGTGCCGTGCTGGATCACCAGCAGCGGGAGCGGGGTGCTGGTGGTCTCGTGTACGGAGGGCACATGCAGGCTGTAGGAGAACCGCTGGTCGTGCCGGGAGGCGAAGAAGGTGGTGGCGCCGGTGCGGTAGAACGCCTTGGTGGTCTTGATGCGCGGTGTCACATGTCCTCCTGTGGGGCCGTGCCGCCACGATCAGGCGTGCGACAGTGTCGGCTCAAGATGATTGCCGCACAGGCATCAATCAGCGGCGCATCGCGGCGAGCAGGTCGACGCCGAGGGTGCGGACGGCCTCCTCGTCCAGCTGGTAGTGCACCCTGGCCCCCTGCCGGTGGGTGTGCACCATTCCGGCCTCCCGGAGTTTGCGCAGATGGCGCGACATCTGCGGCGGGGTGGTGCCGAAGTGGCTGGCCAGCTCGGTCGTCGTCATCGACTGCCGCAGCAGGACGTGGCACACCCGGACGCGCAGCGGCTCGTCCAGCGCCCGGACCCGGCGCAGCACCTCGTCCATGGCGGGCGGCTCGCCGTCGCCGTCGCCCCGCACCGGGTACTGCACGATCACCGGATAGCCGGGGTAGTGCTTGATCGCGATGTGCGGGTTGATGTGCAGCGAGGGCACCAGCAGACAGGGCGCGTCGGCCAGGCTTGCGCGCGCGTTGTAGAGCTTGTCGAAGACGACCCGCGGCGGATCGGCCTCGACGCGGGCGGTGGGGAAGTCGGCGAGCGCCCGGGCGCCGTCCAGCCGGTGCCTTTGGAAGCGCGTACGGACGTCCGCCTCCAGGACGCCGCGCAGCCGGGCCCACTCCGCCTCGAACAGCTCACCTGCGGCGGCGGACAGGAAGTCGGTGAGGTCGTCGCGGAACGCGGCGGGGCCCGCGAGCAGCCGTACTCCCAGCGCGAACCGGCTTTCCGACATCTGCCGCAGCCGACCGAGGAATCGCTCGGGGGAGTCCCCCGAGGCGACCTGCGGCCGGTGGCTGTTCTGCCCGATCAGGGCCTGTTCGGTCATGGCCGTGAACGTGGCCTCGGGCAGTCCGGCGATGTCGGCCAGCTCCTCGTCCAGGGAGCGCTCAGGACCGGGGGTGAGGGGCAGCAGATAGCGGGCGCGGAACGCGCCCCACAGCGGTGCCCAGCGCGCGGCCCGCGCGAGCAGCCGCTCGTCCGCGCCCTGGAGCACGGCGCCGACCCAGCGGCGGCTGGCCGGATGGTGCCGGGGCTCGTCCAGGGCGTGCAGGCAGGCGCACAGCTCGGCGAGCGGCGACAGCCGTGCGGCGATGCGCTCCTCGGGGGCGGGGCCCAGGTCGATGACTACGGGCATGCGTCGACGGTCGGGGATTGACGCCTTGCTGTCAATCGTCTTGTGGCCGGACCGCGAGGGGCGCAGGCTCCGGTCATCTTCCCGGCCGCTCCCCCGTTTCCCCGGCCGGTCCCCGTTTCCCCGCCCACTCCCCGATCCCGTACCGATCCCGCATCTTCCGCGACGGAGCGTTGCCATGCCCCCTCTCCTCCGGAACGGTCCGCGCGTCGTTCTGGCCGTCACCCTGCTGGCCACGGTGAGCAGCGCGTGCACCATCGGTTCCGCCGACGACTCCACCTCGGCCGCCGGATACCCCTCCCGTGGCCTGTCCATCCTGGCCCCCGGCAGCGTCGGCGGTGGCTGGGACGCACGGGCGCGCGGCATGGGCGCCGCGCTCACCGGCTGCGAGATCATCGACGAGGACGTCACGGTCACCAACAAGCCGGGCGCGGGCGGGGCCATCGGGCTCGCCCGGATGGTCGGCCGCCGAGGCGACCCGTACCAGCTGATGACCATGGACACCGTCACCATGGCCGGGGGCGCGGTGCAGAACGACTCCCCGGTGCGGCTCTCCTCCCTCACCCCCATCGCCGGGCTCACCGTGAGCCCCAGCGTGATCGTGGTGCCCGCCCGGTCCCCGTTCCGCGATCTGCGGTCGGTACTGGCGGCCATGAAGCGGAACCCCAAGGCCATGTCCTGGGTGGGCGGTTCGCTGGGCGGCCCCGACCACATCACGGTCGCCTCCCTCGCCAAGGCCGAGGGAATCCCCGTCCGCACGATGACGTACGTGCCGACCGGCGGTGGCGGCGAAGTGCTCAACCTGCTGCTGAGCGGAGCGTCCAAGGTCGGCATGTCGACACTGACGGAGATCCGTCCGCAGATCGAGGCGGGCAAGCTGCGGGTCCTCGCGATCAGCGGCGGCGAGCGGCCCGAGGGGCTGGACGCCCCGACCCTGAAGGATCTCGGCTACGGCGGGGCGAGCGTGGGGAGCATCGGCGGGGTGATGGCCCCGCCCGGCCTCGGCGACGGCGAACGGCGGGCGATCGTGACGATGGTGGACCGGATGCGCCGCACCCCGTGCTGGAAGCGGACCCTGAAGCAGAACGACTGGAAGGCCGTGTGGCTGCCGGACACGAAGTTCGGGGCGCTCATCGACCGGCAGCAGAAGCAGGTCGCCCAGGTACTGAACGATGTGGGGCTGACCTCATGAGCGGCCAGGGACACGAGGCACGGTCCGAAGCGCTCTGGGGCCCGCGCGTGGCGGCGCTGCTCTTCCTCGCCGCCGGGGTGGTCGTGGTCGGCTGGGCGTTCGCCATCCCCGCGCGGGCCACCGAGCAGGACGTGGGCCCGCGCGCGTTTCCGCTGCTCGTGGGGGTGGGGCTGTGCGTAGCGGCCGCGTTCTCCACGGTGCAGGCCTTCCGCGGGGCCGACCGGGAGCAGGCGGACCAGGCGCGCGAGGAGGCCCGGATCACCGAGTGGCGCCCGGTCGCCACCCTGCTCGCGCTGCTCGTCGGCTATCTCTTCGCGCTCGCCCCCTGCGGCTACTGGCAGTCCACGGCCGTGCTGTTCACCCTGGTCGCACGCGTCCTGGGCAGCCGCAAGCTCCTCCGTGACGCAGCTGTAGGACTCGTGCTGGCGCTGGCCGTGTACGTCCTCTTCGACCGTCTGCTGGGCATCCATCTGCCGCCCGGCATCATCCGATTGGCGTTCTGACATGGATGTGCTCACCCACCTCACGGACGGCTTCGCGAGCGCGTTCAGCCCGATGCACCTGCTGCTGGCCTTCGCGGGCTGCACCCTCGGCTCCCTCGTCGGGGTGCTGCCCGGGCTCGGCCCCGCCACCACCGTCGCGCTGCTGCTGCCGCTGACGTACGTCTTCGATCCCGTGGGCGCGCTGGTGCTGTTCGCCGGGATCTACTACGGCGGGATGTACGGCGGCTCGACGACGGCCATCCTGCTCAACGTCCCCGGTGAGACGGCCTCGGTGCCGACCACGCTCGAAGGCCATCCCATGGCCCGCTCCGGCCGGGCGGGCGCCGCGCTGGCCACCGCCGCCATCGGCTCCTTCGTGGCGGGCACGATCTCCACCGTCGCGATCACCTTCATCGGCCCGGCCATGTCCCGGGTCGCCGAGAGCATCCAGCCCGCCGAGTACTTCGCGGTGATGATCCTCGCGTTCGCCACCGTCACCGCGGTCGTCGCCGACGCCCCGGCGCGCGGGCTGTGCAGCCTCTTCCTGGGGCTGGCGATCGGGCTCGTCGGCATCGACAGCCTCACCGGCCAGGTGCGCTACGCCTTCGGCGTGCCGGAGCTGTACGACGGCGTCCAGGTGGTGGCCGTCGCCGTCGGTCTCTTCGCGATCGGCGAGGGGCTGTACACCGCCGCCCGACTGCGGCGCGCCCCCGAGGAACAGATGCTCCCGGTGGGCGGCCGGATCGGGATGAGCCGCGAGGACTGGGGGCGTTCCTGGAAACCGTGGCTGCGCGGCACGGCCATCGGCCTGCCGATCGGCGCCCTCCCGGCGGGCGGCGCGGAGATCCCCACCTTCCTCAGCTACAACCTCGAACGCAGGCTCTCCCGGCACAAGCAGCAGTTCGGCAAGGGCGCCATCGAGGGCGTGGCCGGTCCCGAGGCCGCCAACAACGCCGCGTTCTCGGGTGTGCTGATGCCGCTGCTCACTCTCGGCATCCCCACGTCGGCGACGGCGAGTGTGCTGCTGATCGCCTTCCAGATGTACGACGTGCAGCCCGGACCGCAGCTGTTCCAGACCCAGTCCGCGCTGGTGTGGACGCTGATCGCGAGCCTCTACATCGGCAATGTGATGCTGCTCGTGCTCAACCTGCCCATGATCCCGCTGTGGGTGAAGCTGCTGCGGCTGCCCCGGCCGCTGCTGACCGCGGGCATCCTCGTCTTCGCCACGCTCGGCGTGTACGCGCTGTCGCAGAACGCCGTCGACCTCGCGGTGGCGGTGGCCTTCGGGGTGCTCGGCTTCCTGATGCGCCGTACCGGCTATCCGGTGGCGCCGCTGATCCTCGGCGCGGTCCTCGGTCCCATGACCGAGACCCAGTTCCGCCGTGCGCTGGCGTTCAGCGAGGGCGACTGGACGGTCTTCCTCACCCGCCCGGTGTCCGCCGCCATCCTGTGCCTGGCGCTGGCGTCCCTGGTGGGCCCGATGGCGGTGCGGCTGCTGCGCCGCCGGTCGTCCGTACCGGCAGCCTAGGGGGCCGTCTCGCAGACCGACGGCAGCGCGCGGGTCAGCGCCACCGCGTGCAGGCCGTCCAGCCGCTTCTCATGGCCCGTGGCCAGAGCCCCGGCCAGCAGCCGGGGCGGGCAGGAGGGGGCGGTACGGGCGTCCGCCGCAGCCGTGATCGCCCGGACCAGTTCGCCGTTGATCCGGTTGATCTCCAGCCGGACTTTAGCGAGGTCGGGGCGCTCGGTGGGCGCCGTGGACGGGTCGGCCTGCCACCGCCGGTACAGGCCGCGCTGGACGACCTTGCTCGCCTCGATCTGGTCGCGGAAGATCCTCGACGTCGCCACCGGATCGCCGCCCGTCTCCCGGGCCTGCTCCGCCACCGCGTCCAGCACCTGCTGTTCGCGGGCCGGGTCGTCGATCGGGCTGTCGGTGCCCCACTTGGCGGCGGCGACCTGGTCCGCGACGAGCAGCCGGTCTGCGGACAGTCCGGCCAGCGGCCGCAGTTGGCCGTGGGAGGGGGCCGCGACCGCTCCCCCGGCTCCCGCGACCAGCACGGCGGTGGTCATGGCGGTGGTCATGGCGGCGATCAGAACAGGGCGCAGGGTATTGGTCAGTCGCACGGGCGGACCCCTCTCTCGGCGATCGGCGGGGAGGAGTCTATGCGTCGTCCAGGAACGCCCCTAGGGCGGCGAGGAATTCCTCGGGGCGGTTCTGGTGGACGTGGTGGCCCGCGTCGATGGTGACCAGGCTGCAGTCGGGTATCCGCTCCGCCAGCTCCGCCAGCAGCTCCTGCGGGATGTGGCTGGCCGGGCCGCCGCCTATCACCAGGGTGGGCGCGGTGATGGCCGAGAGCCCCTCGGTCCAGTCCGGGTCGGGGGCGTTGCGCTGGGCGGTGAACTGCGTCCTCACCGCCCAGTCGAAGGCCATCCGCCCGGTCGGGCGCGGCGGTACCTCCAGCGGCGGGTCCTGGGGCAGCAGCGGCGGGGCGTCCTCGATCACCAGCCGCTCCGTCAGCTGCGGGAAGCGCTGGGCGACGAGGTAGGCGACCACGCCGCCGTACGAGTGCCCGATCAGCGTGACGCGCTCCACCCCGACCGCCGCGAGGAACCCGGCGACCTCGTCGCGCAGCAGTTCCAGCGCGTACTCCCCCGGCCAGTCGCTGGATCCGTGTCCGCGCAGGTCCAGCGCGTACACCCGGCGGCCCGGGGCGAGGCGCCGCGCTATGGCGATCCAGTCGACGCCGTCCTCGCCCAGGCCGTGCAGCAGCAGGACGGGCGGGTCGCCCGCGGTGCCCCACACCCGGTACGTCAGCTCGACCCCGTCCACCTCGACACTGTCAAGTGTGTGCATGGGCCAGAGGATACGGCCGATACGGCTGGGAACCACCCCTGTCACACGGGTCGCTCATGTCCGTCCCGGTAGGGCTCCCGGAGCCGCCGCTTGTAGAGCTTGCCGTTGGGGTCGCGGGGCATCTCCGCGATGAAGTCGACGGACTTGGGGCGCTTGTAGCCCGCGAGCCGCTCCGCGCAGTGGTCGAGAATGGCGGCCGCCAGCTCCGGGCCAGGGGTGTGGCCCGGGGCGGGTTCCACGACCGCCTTGACCTGCTCGCCCCAGTCGTCGTGCGGAATGCCGAAGGCGGCGGCGTCGGCGACGGCGGGGTGGGTGAGCAGCGCGGACTCGATTTCGGCCGGGTAGATGTTGACCCCGCCCGAGATGATCATGTCGATCTTGCGGTCGCGGAGGTAGAGATAGCCGTCGTCGTCCAGGAGGCCGAGGTCGCCGACGGTGAAGTAGTCCCCGATGCGGTTCTTGGCGGTCTTGCCCGCGTCCTTGTGATAGCTGAAGCCGCCGGTGCTCATCTTCATGTAGACGGTGCCGAGTTCGCCGGGCGGCAGCTGCCGTCCGTCGTCGTCGAAGATGGCGAGGTCGCTGATGGGCCAGGGCTTGCCGACCGTTCCCGGCTTCTTCAGCCAGTCCTCGGCGGTGGCGAAGGCGCCGCCGCCCTCGCTCGCCGCGTAGTACTCCTCGACGCAGCCGCCCCACCAGTCGATCATGGCGCGTTTTACGTGGTCGGGGCAGGGCGCGGCGCCGTGGATGGCGTGGCGCATCGAGGTGACGTCGTAGGACGTCCGTACTTCCTCGGGGAGGGCGAGCAGCCGGTGGAACTGGGTGGGCACCATGTGGGTGTGGGTGCAGCGGTAGGCGTCGATGAGCCGCAGCATCTCCTGGGGCGTCCACTTGTCCATGAGGACCAGGGGGTGGCCGATGTGCAGGGACGAGGACGCGAACTGCAGGACGGCCGTGTGGTAGAGCGGCGAGCACACCAGGTGGATGTGGTCGGGCTCCTCGGCGCGGGGCCTGATCCCGAAGAAGCGCAGGAAGCCGCCGAGATGGCTCTCCTCGGGCAGCTTTCCGGTCAGGGGGCGCCGGATGCCGCGCGGGCGTCCCGTCGTGCCGGAGGTGTAGTTCATGACCCAGCCGAGTTCGCGATCGGCGGGCGGGTCGGTCGGCTGTCCCTGGAGGAGTTCGGCGTATGGGCGAAAAGCCTCGATGGCGCCGACCGCGTAGCGGTGGTCGGCGGGCAGCCCGGCCTCGTCGGCGGCCAGGGCGGCCTGCGCGCCGAAGCGTTCGTGGGCGATCAGCACCTTGGCGCCCGAGTCGGAGACGATCCAGGCGATCTCGGGGCCGACGAGGTGGTGGTTGACGGGCACGAGGTACAGCCCGGCCTGGGTGGCGGCGAGCGCGGCGGTGAAGAACTCGACCCCGTTGGGCAGGACGACCGCGAAGGCGTCGCCGCGCCGCAGCCCGGCGGCGCGCAGCCCGCCGACGAGCTGGTTGCACGCGGCGTGCAGCCGGGCGGCGGTCCACTCCTCGCCGTCGGGGGCGACGAGGACGACGCGGTCGGGTTCGCTCGCGGCCTGGGCCCAGAAGCCGACGGGGATGGTGGGGGTGGGGTCGCTGGTCGTGGCGGTCATCGGTCGTCGCCCTCCTTGAGTCCCGTTTCCGGTCCCGTTTCAGTCCCGTCCGGCGATGCGGTTGACGCGGTCGATGGCTCGTTCGAAGCCCCGGGTCAGGTCGTCGAAGACGGCCTGCACGCTGCGGGTGGAGTTCATCCGGCCGACGATCTGGCCGACCGGGGTGCCGAGCAGCGGTTCCACCTCGTACTTCTGGATGCGCGAGACGGCCTCGGCGACCAGCAGTCCCTGGAGCGGCATCGGCAGCGGTCCCGGGCCCTGCGGGTCGTCCCAGGCGTCCGTCCACACGGTGCGCAGCTGGCGGGCGGGTTTGCCGGTGAGGGCGCGGGAGCGCACGGTGTCGCCGGATCCGGCGGCCAGGAGCTTGTTGGTGAGCGCGGCCGAGTGGAGTTCGGCCTCCTCGGTGGTGAGCCAGATCGAGCCGAGCCAGACCCCCTGGGCGCCGAGGGCGAGTCCGGCGGCGATCTGTTCGCCGCTGCCGATGCCGCCCGCGGCGAGCACCGGCAGCGGGTCGACGGCCTCGACGACCTCGGGGGTGAGCACCATGGACGCGATCTCGCCGGTGTGGCCGCCCGCCTCGTAGCCCTGGGCGACGACGACATCGAGGCCCGCGTCCTTGTGGTGGCGGGCGTGGCGGGCGCTGCCCGCCAGCGCGGCGACCAGGATGCCGTGCTCGTGGGCGCGGGCGACGACATCGGCGGGCGGTGAGCCGAGCGCGTTGGCCAGCAGTTTGACGGGGTAGTCGAACGCGACGTCGAGCTGGCTGCGGGCGACCTGCTCCAGCCAGCCGGTGATCCGCCAGCCGGACGCCTCGCCCTCGGCCAGTTCGGGCACCCCGTGCTTGACCAGGGTCTCCTGGACGAACGCGCGGTGCTCCTGCGGGATCATCTCCTCGATGTCGGCCTCGCTCACCCCCTCGACCTTCTTCGCGGGCATCACGACGTCGAGGCCGTACGGTTTGCCGTCGGTGTGCTCCTGCATCCAGTCGAGGTCGCGAGCCAGCTCGTCGCCCTCGGCGTAGCGGACCGCGCCGAGCACGCCGAACCCGCCCGCCCGGGTGATCGCCGCGGCCACGGCGGGGAACGGCGTGAAGCCGAAGATGGCGTGCTCGACACCCAGCCTTGTGCTCAGCTCCGTCTTCATGCGGGGCAGGATGCCGCAGGGGACCGGGGAGCGGAAGAGTTTTTCTGACGGAACGTCAGATTGGCTGAGCCTGTCGGGGGTTACTTCCCCAGCACCGCCATCGCCGCGTTGTGGCCGGGGATGCCGCTGACCCCGCCGCCGCGCACCGCGCCCGCGCCGCACAGCAGCACATTGGCGTGGCGCGTCTCCACGCCCCAGCGGCCGGTGCCCTCCTGGGCGTACGGGAAGGCCAGCTCCCGGTGGAAGATGTTCCCGCCCGGCAGCCGCAGTTCGCGGTCCAGGTCCAGCGGGCTCTTCGCCTCGATGCACGGCCTGCCGTCGGCGTCGTACGCGAGGCAGTCGGCGATCGGCTCGGCGAGATGGGCGTCGAGCTGGGCGAGGGTGTCCCGCAGCAGGGTCTCGCGGGCCGTCGCGGGGTCGTCCGCGAACAGCCGGGCGGGGGTGTGCAGGCCGAACAGGGTCAGGGTCTGGTAGCCCCGCGCGGCCAGGTCCGGGCCGAGGATCGACGGGTCGGTCAGCGAGTGGCAGTAGATCTCCGACGGCGGCCGCCGGGGCAGCTCCCCCGCGGCCGCCTGCCGGTACGCCGTCTCCAAGTCGCCGTAGCCCTCGGCGATGTGGAACGTCCCTGCGAACGCCTCGCGCGGATCCGCCTCGGGGTCGCGCAGCACGGGCAGCCGCCGCAGCAGCATGTTCACCTTCAGCTGCGCGCCCTCGGCGGGCGGGGCGGGCGGCTCCTCGCCGAGCAGCCGCGCCAGCTCGCGCGGGGCGGCCCCGACGAGTACGTGGCGGGCGCCCACGACGTGTTCGCCGTCCTGGTCGACGTACGTCACCTCGGCCGCCGTCCCGTCGGTGGCGATCCCCGTGACCTCGCAGCCGGTCGCGATCCGCGCGCCCGCCAGGCTCGCCGCGTGCGCGAGCGCGTCGGTGAACGCGCCCATGCCGCCCACCGGCACGTCCCAGTCGCCGGTGCCGCCGCCGATCACGTGGTAGAGGAAGCAGCGGTTCTGCGCCAGCGAGGAGTCATGGGCGGAGGCGAACGTGCCGATCAGCGCGTCGGTGAGCACCACGCCCCGCACCAGGTCGTCCTCGAACGCCGCCTCGACCGCCTCCCCCAGCGGCCGTTCGAACAGCGCCTCCCACGCCGCGTCGTCGCCGATCCGGGCCCGCAGTGCGGCCCGGTCCGGCAGCGGCTCGGTCAGCGTCGGGAAGACCCGCTCGGCGACCCGCCCGGTCATCGCGTAGAACCGTTCCCAGGCCGCGTACTCCCGCTCCCCGCCGGTCAGCCGCGCGAACGCCTCCCGGGTGCGGGCCCCGCCGCCGGTCTCCACCAGCAGCCCGGTCGGCCGCCCGCCCCGGACGGCGGGGGTGTACGAGGAGACGGCCCGCTTGCGGACCGCGAACCGCAGCCCCAGGTCGTCGACGATGCGCCGGGGCAACAGGCTGACCAGGTACGAGTAGCGCGAGAGCCGGGCGTCCACCCCGGGATAAGGCCGCGTCGACACGGCCGCGCCACCGGTGTGGTCGAGCCGCTCCAGCACCCGCACGCTGCGTCCCGCCCGGCCCAGATAGGCGGCGGCGACCAGGGCGTTGTGGCCGCCGCCGACGATGACGACGTCGTAGGCATCGCTGACATCGCTGACATCGCTGACATCACTGGCATCGCTGTGAGGCATGCCCTCTGGTTAGCACGCCACGAACGCCCGAGCTACCCGGCCGCGCCCGGTACGGCCGCGTCGCGGGGAAGGTTGCGGGGCGAGGGGCGGGTGCCGGGGCCGAGCCGTTCCACCGCCCGCAGGATGTGCTTCGGCGGCAGCTGCCAGCGCACCGTGGACGGGACGCACCGCAGCGCCCGGCCCGTCGCCCGCAGACGGCGGGTGACGGTGGCGGGGGCGGGCGCGGGGCGCCCGTACAGCGCGTGGGCGTACGGGGGCAGGGAGGCGTACGCCAGGGCGGCGAAGCGCCCCCAGATCAGGTCGCGCGCCGGGGCGAGCGCGGCGTGCACCGGGGGCTTGCGCAGAAAGGCATCCACCTCGCGGGCCTCGGGGGTGGCGGCGAGTTCGGGGCGCACCCTCGCCAAGTACGCGCGCAGTTCCGCCGTATCGCCCGGCACCCCGGCGGGGTCGAGCCCGACCAGGCGGGCGGATTCCCTGTTCTCGGCCACATAGCCGTCCGCCTGGGCATCGGTGAGGGGGTAGCCGGAGCGGCGTACGACATGGAGGTACGAGGCGACCTCGGCGCAGTGCACCCACAGCAGCAGCGTGGGCTCGTCCACGGCGTGCCGGGCGCCGGTACCGGGGTCGGTCACCGAGAGGCGGCGGTGAATGCCGCGCACCCGGGCCCCGGCCCGCTCCGCGGCGTCGGTGGTGCCGTAGGTGATGGTCGCGACGAACCGGGCGGTGCGCAGCAAGCGGCCCCAGGCGTCCTCGCGGAAGTCGGAGTTCTGGAGGACGCCGCGCACCGCGAGCGGGTGCAGGGCCTGCAGATAGAGCGCGCGGACTCCGGCGATCCACATCATCGGGTCGCCATGCATCTGCCATGTCACGGACTTAGGGCCGTACAACCCCGAGTCGAGATCCGGTATGCCCTGCCGCACAGCCGCCGCCATGGCCGACCACCTCCTGGGGCCAGACTAGAGCCGGATTGCCTTGCACCAAGACGAACTCTCCCTCGGCGATCTGCGCGTCCACGCCGAGAGCGCGGTCCGCCACACGGGCCCCGGGATCAGCCTGCCGATCCGCCCGGAGGACTGTCTGCTGTACCCGCGCACGGCCTGATACCTCCGCAACATTCCTGGTCAGCGACTTCCTAGGACGCACAGACCTACCTTGGGGCCCTGCCGGGCGGGGGAAGGCGCGGCAGCATGGAGTCATGGCACGCAACGTGGATCTCAGCGAATTCCTGCGCCGCTGCCGTGCCCGGATCAGCCCGGAATCGGTGGGCCTGCCCGAGCGCGGCGCCTACCGGCGGGTCCCCGGCCTGCGACGCGAGGAGGTCGCGCAGCTGGCCGGGGTGAGCACCGACTACTACACACGCCTGGAACAGGGCAGGCAGATCAGCCCCTCCCCGCCCGTCCTGGAAGCGGTCGCCGCCGCGCTGCGTCTTGACGACGCCGAGCGGGCCCACCTGTTCGACCTCGTACGACCGCAGACGAACAAGGCCCGGCGCAGCCCGCCCGTCGTGCAGAAGGCCCGCCCCGGCCTGCGCCGGTTCCTGGACTCCTTCACCGACCACGCCGGGTTCGTCCTCGGGCGGCGCGGGGACATCCTGGCCACCAACCATCTGTGCCGGGTCCTGCTCGCCGACTTCGACGCCATGCCGTACCGGGAGCGCAACCTCACCCGCTGGATCCTGCTGGACCAGTCCGCCCGGGATCTGTACGTGGACTGGGAGAAGATCGCCTCGGAGATGACGGCGATCCTGCGGCTGGACGCCGGACGCCACCCCGAGGACACCCGCACCGCGGAGCTGGTCGGCGAACTGGCCATGAAGAGCGAGCACTTCCGCCACTGGTGGGCCGACCACAAGGTGCTGGACCGCACCTTCGGCCAGAAGCGGTTCCGGCACCCGGTCGTCGGCCCGCTGACCATCGACTACCAGGCGTTCACCCTGCCCGGCGAGGAAGACCAGACCCTCTTCCTCTACCTGCCCGCCAAGGACCAGGCATCCCAGGACGCGTGGCAGCTGCTCACCAGCTGGAACGCCGACACCGCACCCCGCGGCCGGGCACCCGAACAGACTCGGGCAGCCGAACAGACCAAGACCACACCCCACAGGAGCACCCCGTGAGCACCGCCCCCTCCCACCGCCCGCTGGCCCTGGTCACCGGCGCCTCGGCCGGGATCGGCTACGAACTGGCCCTGCTGTTCGCCCGCGATGGCCACGACCTCGTGGCCACCGGCCGCAGCGACACGATCCACCGGGCCGCGGCCGACTTCGCGGCGCACGGCGCCCAGGTCATCCCCGTCCAGGCCGATCTGGCCCGGCACGAGGGCGTCGAAGCGGTGTGGCAGGCGGTCGAGGACACCGGCCGCCCCCTGTCGGCGGCCGTCCTCAACGCCGGGCGCAGCATCGGCGGCGCCTTCCTCGACACCGACCTGGCGGACGAGCTGAGCCTGATCAGCCTCAACGTCACCTCCGTGGTCCACCTCGCCAAGCACGTGGCCCGCCACATGGCCGCCCGCCGCGACGGGAGGATCCTCATCACGTCCTCGCTCTCGGCCACCCTGCCGACCCCGTACGAGACCGTCTACGGACCCTCCCGGGCCTTCACTCGCATGTTCGCCCTGGGCCTGCGCGAGGAACTCAAGGACCACGGCGTGAGCGTCACCACCCTGCTCCCCGGCGCCACCGACAGCGACTTCCACGCCCGCGCGGGCATGAACGACACCGCCTTCGGCCCCGGCATGAAGAAGAACAGCCGCGTCCAGGTGGCCCGCCAGGGCTACGACGCCCTGATGTCCGGCCGGCCCCAGGTCATCGGCGGCGACCGGGCCACCCGCCGCGCGGCGGTCGAACACCGTTTCCTGCCCGAGCCGTACAAGGCGGCCCGCCACGCCCGCAAGGCCAGGCCGGACGCGTCCCGCCGCCCGTAGGACAGCTCCCGGGAAATCGCCACCCGCGTCCCCTCGGGGAACCGGCTCAATCCGACAGCACGGTCAGGGGTGATTCACCCGCCCGCAGCCGGGCGAGAAGGGCGGGCTCCGCACGGTCCGAGGCGAGCGCGCGGGCG
Organism: Streptomyces sp. NPDC059850; assembly: GCF_042731515.1. Taxonomy (NCBI): domain Bacteria; kingdom Bacillati; phylum Actinomycetota; class Actinomycetes; order Kitasatosporales; family Streptomycetaceae; genus Streptomyces; species Streptomyces sp. NPDC059850. The sequence continues at coordinate 70,876 of NZ_JBHWJI010000023.1, read as the reverse complement.
AGCACATCGGCGGCGATCCGCGGGCTGGTGACCAGTACACCGTTGTCATCGGCCAGGACGAGGTCACCGGGGCGGACGACGGCGCCGCCGCAGGACACGGTCCGGCCCACTCCCCCGTCCCTCCGCCCGAGTCTCTTGGTGGTGAGCAGGCTGGTGCCCCGGGCGAACACCGGCAGCCGCATCTCACGCAGTTCCCGCAGATCGGTGACGACTCCGTCGACCACGATGCCCGCCGCGCCCGCGGCCCGCGCGGCACAGCCGGTGACGGCGCCGATCGGAGCGTGGGTGCCGTTCTGCCCGGTGTCGACCACCAGCACGTCCCCGGGGCCCAGCAGGCCCAGTGCCTCGGCCATCGGGGTGGCGTCCGGTGGCACGATCCGCACGGTCACCGCCCGGCCGACGATCTTCACATCCGGCACGAGGGCACGGATCCGCGGATCGGCGAACCCCTCTTCGAGGAAGTGGCCGAGCGTCGGAAAGCCGACCTCCTGGAGTTTCCGCGTCAAGGAGTCGTCGGGGGCCGCGGTCCATGTGTGCGCGCTCGTTGTCATCGTGCTCTCCCGCCTACGCGTGTGATTCCGGGGGACATACCGCGACGCAGTCCACTTCGAGGCGTACTCCCCACAGCCCGACCGCGACGGTGGTCCGGGCCGGAACGCGATCGGGTCCGAAGATCTCGCGGTAGATCTCGTTGAACTCCGCCATGCTGTCTTCCTCGGCCAGGTAGGCATTGACCTTCACCACCCGGGACAGATCCGATCCGGCCTCCGCGAGCACCGTCGCGAGATTGGTGAACGTCTGCCTCACCTGGCCGGCGAAATCCGCCGGCATGTCTCCCCCGGGGACGGCGGGAATCTGTCCCGCGGTGAAGACCAGTCCGTTCGCCACGACGGCCTGCGCGTAGGGACCCACCGGCTGTGGCCCGCCCTGTGCGGCCCGGATGTGCTGCATTCCCGCTCTCTTCCTCCACGCGGCCCGAAGGGCCGCGCCATATCAGATGGTGGTCGGCGCGCCCTGGACAGGTGCGGCCTCGGGGGCGTCGGACCGCTCGTGGATCTCGCTGCGCAGGGTCTCGGCGAGCAGCAGCAGGCAGACCAGCGACACCGCGGCGGAGCCGACCATGAACCAGGCGACCGACGAGCCTTTCCCCGTCGCGTCCAGCAGCGCGGTGGTCACGGCGGGCGTCGCGGCGCTGCCCAGGAGACCCGACAGCATGTAGCTCACCGACAGGCCCGAGTAGCGGACCGTGGTCCCGAACAGCTCGGCCAGGAACGTGGCGATGGGCCCGTAGTTGGCGGCGAACGCCGTCATCAGCAGCAGATAGCCCAGCAGCACCAGGCCGAACTGTTTGGTGTCCATCAGCCAGAACATCGGGAAGGCGACCACCGCTTCGCCGACGATGCCCCCGATGATCACCGGCTTACGTCCGAAGCGGTCGGACAGCGCGCCGAAAGCGGGGATGAGCCCGATCGCGGCCACGCAGGACAACAGCGCGACAGTGAGCATCGTGCTGCGGGACAGTCCCAGGGTGTCCGTACCGTAGGTCAGGCCGAACGCGACGAGGATGTTGAACGCCACCCCCGTGGACATCGTGGCGACGCCGCCGAGGACGACCTGCCGCCCGTACCTGCGGAACACCTCGGCCAGCGGCAGCCGCACCTGCGTATCCCTCTGCTTGACCTCCTGGAACGCGGGCGTCTCCGTGGTCCGCGACCGGATGACCAGCCCGACCAGGACCAGCAGACAGCTCGCCAGGAAGGGAATCCGCCAGCCCCAGGACAGCAGGTCCATCTCCGGGAGCAGGGCGACGAGCAGGAACGCCGAGTTGGCCATCAGCGTGCCGATCGGCACACCCGTCTGCACCCAGGAGCCGAAGAATCCGCGCTTGCCCTTCGGCGCGTGCTCGACGGTCATCAGCACCGCTCCGCCCCACTCGCCGCCCAGGGCGAGCCCCTGGACGACCCGCAGGGTCAACAACAGGACCGGGGCCCAGATTCAGACACTCCCGTAGGTGGGCAGCAGGCCGATGGCGAAGGTGGCCGCGCCCATCATCGAGAGCGAGATCAGCAGCATCGACTTCCGCCCGAGCCGGTCTCCGAAGTGGCCGAAGACGGCCGCTCCGATCAGCCGGGCGAGATATGCGGAGGCGAACGTGCCGAAGGCCAGCAGCGTTCCCACGAGCGGGTCGAACGTCGGGAAGAAGAGCTTGTTGAACGCGATCGCCGATGCCGTGGCGAAGACGAACAGGTCGTACCACTCGACCGCGGTCCCGATGACACTCGCGACGGCTACTTTTCGGACCGACAGGTGCTGGTCTCGTGTCTGAGTCATGAGGTCTCCCCGTGGGTCCCGGTGCCGGCCGGCGGACCGAGCGGGCTCCGGTGCGCGGCCATGACGTGCTTGACGCGGGTGTAGTCGTCGAATCCGTAGCGGCTCAGATCGCGGCCGATACCGGACTGCTTGTAGCCGCCGTGCGGCAGTTCGGCGAGGATGACCTGGTGGCAGTTGAGCCAGACGCAGCCGAAGTCCAGTTCGGCGCCGAGCCGCGTGGCGCGGCCCAGATCGGCGGTCCAGACGCTGGAGGCCAGGCCGAAGTCGACGCCGTTGGCGAGCTCCACGGCTTCCGTCTCGGTGTCGAACGGCTGCACCGTGACCACCGGACCGAAGGTCTCCTGCTGGACCACCGCGTCGTCCTGGCGCACACCGGAGATGACGGTGGGCTCGAAGAACCAGCCCGGCGAATCGAGCCGCTCGCCGCCGGTCTCGATCACGGCGTGGTCCGGCAGCCCGGCCAGGACGGAGCTGACCCTGCCGGCCTGGGCGGCGCTGTTGAGGGGGCCGAAGAAGGCTTCCTCGGACGGGGGCCCGGTACGGGTGGCCCGGGCCGCTTCGACGAGCGCCGCGAGCACCGCGTCGTAGGCGGGGCGTTCGACCAGCACCCGGGTGATGGCGGTGCAGTCCTGGCCCGCGTTGAAGAAGGCCCCGTCGGCGAGGGCGCGGGCCGTGCGCCGCGGGTCGACGTCGGCGAAGACGACGGCCGGGGCCTTGCCGCCCAGCTCCAGATGGACGTTCTTGGCTTCCGCCGAGGCCGCGGCCATGACCTCGGAACCGGCGCGGGTCGAGCCGGTGATGGCGACCATGTCGATGCCCCGGTGCCCGACCAGGGCGCGCCCGGTGTCCCGGTCGCCGCACACGACGTTGACGACGCCGGGCGGGAAGACCCGGGCCGCCAGCTCGCCGAGCAGCACCGTGGACCACGGGGTGGTGTCGGAGGGCTTCAGCACGACCGTGTTACCCGCCGCGAGGGCGGGTCCGAGCTTCCACACGGCCATCATGAAGGGGTAGTTCCAGGGGGTGACCTGGGCGACCACTCCCACCGGCTCGCGGCGGATGTACGAGGTGTGGCCCTCGGTGTACTCGCCCGCCGCCACGCCCTCCAGGACCCGGGCGGCCCCGGCGAAGAAGCGCAGCTGGTCGGCGCCCCGGAGGATTTCGAGGGCACGGGTGGTCTCGCGCGGTTTGCCGGTGGCGCGTATCTCCGCGTCCAGCAGCTGGTCCGCGTGCTCGGCCACGAGATCGGCGAGGCGCAGCAGCGCCTCCTGACGCAGGCTCGGGGTGGAGCGGCGCCACGGGGCGAAGGCCCGGCGGGCGGCGGCGACGGCGGTGTCCACATCGGCGGAGGAGGAGCGCGGCGCGGTGCCGTAGACCTCGCCGGTGGCGGGGTCGGTGAGTTCCATGCGCTCGGCCACCGTCACCGGTTCGCCGTCGATGATGTTGTGCAGGGCCAGATCAGACATGCTGGTGCTCCTCACGGAGGGAGTCGACGGTCACACCGGGAGCCAGGAGACCTTCGGTAACCTTCAGTTCGATCAGTGCTGCGGTGCCGGAGGCCAGCGACCGCTCCAGGGCCGCCGGGAACGCGTCGTGGGTGGTGACCGTCTCGCCGTGGGCGCCGAAGGCCCGGGCGAGGGCGGCGAAGTCCGGGTTGACCAGGCCGGTACCGCTGACCCGTCCCGGGTAGCTCTGCTCCTGGTGCTGGCGGATGGTGCCGTAGGTGGAGTTGTTGAGGACGAGGACGAGGGGGGCCGCGCCCGCCGCGAGGGCGGTGGCAAGTTCCTGACCGTTCATCAGGAAGCAGCCGTCGCCCGCCACGGAGACCACCTGACGGCCGGGTTCGGCGATCGCGGCGGCGACGGCGGCGGGGATGCCGTAGCCCATCGAGCCGTTGCGCGGGGCGAGTTGGCGCCATCCGTCGCGGTAGGTGAGGAAGCGCTGCGCCCAGACGGCGTGGTTGCCGGCGCCGAAGGTGACGACGGTGTCGCGGGGCAGCCGCGCGTCCAGGTGGGCGAATACGGCGCCGAGATCCAGCGGGTCGTCGTCGTCCGGCACCGGAGTACGGAACTCCAGGTGCGCGGTGCGGTCCTGCTTGGTCAGCGGGCCCCAGGGCACCGCGGTGTCGGGGAGCAGACCGCGTACCGCCTCGCCGAAGGCTTCGGGACCGGCGAGCAGGGCGAGGTCGGCCGGGTAGAGCGGAGCGGGCGGTTGCGGTGCGGGCAGTGCCTGGACCAGGCGCGGGCCGGTCCCGTCGGTGGGGAGCAGGGTGAAGCCGTCGGTGCACACGTCGCCGGGGACGGTGCCGACGCAGATCAGCAGGTCGGCCCCGCGTACCCGCTCGGCGACGGCGTCGGACCGTCCGTACCCCAGCGCCCCGATGTAGCTGTCGCTGTCGTTGTCTACGAGGTCCTGGCAGCGGAAGTCGACGGTGACGGGCAGCGACCACGCCTCGGCCCACTCCCGTATGTCGGCGCGGGCCCGGTCGGTCCAGCGGCTGCCGCCGAGCAGCAGCAGCGGGCGCTCGGCGGCGCCCAGGAGCGCGGCCAGACGGTCGCGTTCGGCGGCGGAGACCGCGCCGTCGGGCACGGGCAGCGGGGTGGCGTCGGGCACCTGGACGGTGTCGGTGAGCATGTCCTCCGGCAGTCCGAGGACGACCGGCCCGGGGCGCCCGCTGCCGGCGACCGCGAAGGCGCGGGCCACGTGTTCGGGGATGCGGGCGGCGTCCTCGATGGTCTCGACAAGCTTGGCATTGGTTCCGAAGGTGGCGCGCAGATCCAGTTCCTGGAAGGAGTCGCGGTGGGTGTGGCCGCGCGGTACGAGCCCGATGAAGAGCACCAGCGGGGTGGCGTCCTGGTGTGCGGTGTGCAGGGCGACCAGGGCGTTGGTGGCGCCGGGGCCGCGGGTGGTGAAGCACACGCCCGCGCGGCCGGTGAGCTTGCCGTGTGCCTCGGCCATGTAGGCCGCGCCGCCCTCGTGGCGGCAGACGACCATCCGGACGGGGGCGTCGTGCAGGGCGTCGAGCGCGGCGAGGTAGCTCTCGCCGGGGACGCCGTACACGGTGTCGACGCCGTGCCGGACGAGCTGGTCGATCAGGACCTGCCCACCGGTGCGGGCGGGGTGCTGCGGTGTCATGCGGTGGCCTTCACAGTCGCGGACTCTTCCGGGGTGCACGGGGCGAGGCGGCGGCGCAGTGGCGGTCCGGCGAGGTAGGAGCCGGTGGCCGTGCAGGCCGCGATGAGGATCAGGAGCAGTGCCACGCCCCAGGAGGCGCCGTCGGCGAGGCCGGTGAGCCAGGCGGCGGCCAGCGGTACGAGGCCGCCTAGGACGCCGGCGAGGTTGTAGGACATGGCGACCGCGCTGTAGCGGACGATGTCAGGGAACATCCCGGTGACGACAGCGCCGATCGCCGCGTAGGGGATGGAGATGACGGCGACGCCGAGGGAAACGCCGAGCATCACGAGTCCGGTGTGCCGGGTGTCGATGAGCCAGAACGCGGGGAAGGCCACCAGCACGGAGGCGATTGCCCCGACGGCGCACACCTTCCAGGGGCCGACGCGGTCGGCGAGCCGTCCGGCGATGACGATGACGGCGATCTCGGCGACCGCCGCCAGCAGAGTGGCGTTGATCATCACGGCCTTGTCGATGCCGAGCTGCTCGGTGCCGTAGGAGATCACGTAGGTCGTCAGCAGGAAGAACCCGCCGATGCCGAGGAACGCCGCGGCCACACCGATGAGCATGCGGCCCCAGGTCCTGCGGAACGCCTCGATCAGCGGGGCGGGCGGCGGTCCTTCCCGCTCGGCTGCCTCGTGCATGGCGCGGAAGACCGGGGACTCCTCGATGCGCAGCCGCAGATAGAGCGCGAAGCCGAGCAGCCCGAAGGCGGCCAGGAACGGGATGCGCCAGCCCCAGGAGTAGAAGGCGTCGTCGGGCAACATCCCCACCAGGGCGAAGGCGCCGCTGGAGAGCAAGGTGCCGACCGGTGAGCCGAGTTGGGGGATGGAGGAGTAACTGCCGTGCTTCTCCTCGGGGGTGTGTTCCAGGGTGAGCAGCATGGCGCCGCTCCATTCGCCGCCGACCGAGATGCCCTGGAGGAAGCGGAGGGCGGCGAGGAGGGCCGGGGCCCAGACGCCGATCGCGTCGTAGTCGGGGAGCAGTCCGATGCAGCCGGTGGAGGCGCCCATCAGGATGACGGTGATGATGAGCGCCGCCTTGCGTCCGTAGCGGTCGCCGATGTGGCCGAAGACGGCGGCGCCGATGGGCCGGGCCAGGAACCCGACGGCGAAGGTGACGAAGGAGGCGATGGTCGCGGTGGTCGGATCGAGGGAGGGGAAGAAGAGCTTGTTGAAGACGAGGGCGGCGGCGGTGCCGTAGAGGAAGTAGTCGTACCACTCCAGGGCGGTGCCGATGAACGCGGCGGACAGCAGCCGTTTGATGTCTCCCGCGCTGGGCCGGGGCGGCGCGGTGGGGATGGTGCTCACGGGTTCTCCAGGAGACGGCGGTAGCCGGTGGCGGCTATCGGGGACGGAGGAACCGGCCGGGCGGTCAGGCCAAGTGGTGGAGCTGGGCGAGCGGTAGTTCGGTGGCGGCGTCGGTGGTGGTGGGCAGGCCGTCGACGAGGACGGGGGCGGGTTCGCGGGGCACCTCGACGCGCGGGGTGGCGGTGTTGTGGAGCATGTCGGCGCGGGTGAGCCCACGGGCGCCGCGCGCCGGCGCGTAGCGCAAGCCCCCGGGGAGGGCGGCGCGGGCCTTGGTGTCGTCGAGGGCGGCCTGGGCGACGAAGATCCGCGACAGCTGGGCCGGCGCGTCGCCGAGCGCACCGAAGTAGGGGCCGTAGGTGCGGGGCTGGGTGAGCCGGGTCGAGCCGGATCCCGAGCCGCGGTTGCCCCAGGCCACGAAGCCGCCCTTGATGACGAGTTCGGGCTTGGTGCCGAACCAGGCTGGATGCCAGAGCACAAGGTCGGCGAGGCGTCCGGGCTGGGCGGTGCCCACCTCGTGGGCGAGGCCATGGGCGATCGCCGGATTGAGGGTGATCTTGGCGAGGTAGCGCAGCACCCGCTCGTTCGCGGGCCGCTCCACTCCGCTCTCCCCCGCGCGCAGCGCCTGGACATGGGCGAGCTGCCAGGTGCGCCGAACGGTCTCGGCGATGCGGCCCATGCCCATCGAGTCGGAGTTGACGATGCTGATGGCGCCGAGGTCGTGCAGCGCGTTCTCGGCGGCGATGGCGTGGCCGCGGATGCGGCCGCGGGAGATCTCGACATCGCTGTGGACGTGATGGTTCTGCCGGTGCACGGTCATGGTCATCGGGAACAGTTCCCCGACGGTGTTCGCCGTGTACGGGATGGTGGGGGTGGTCGAGGACGGCAGGATGTTCGGCTCGGAGAGGATCTCCAGCAGATCAGGGTGTCCGCCGCCGCCCTCCACGTGGTAGGCGTGCACGGTGCGGCCGCGGGTGGCGCCGATGGTGTCGCGCAGATAGCCCGATTCGTTCATCGAGTCGGTGTGCAGCGCCACGGGCAGATCGGCGTGTTCCGCGGTGGCCAGGCAGGTGTCGATGATGCGCGGGGTCGCCCCGAAGTCCTCATGGATCTTGAATCCGCCGGCCCCGGCGAGCACCGACTCGTCCAGCAGAGCGCGCGAGCTGGAGGAGCCACGGCCGAGGAAGGCCACATTGAGCGGGGTGCCGCGCCAGGATCCCATCAGGGTGTGCAGATTGTGGGCCGGGTTGCAGCCGATGTCCCAGACCCCGCCGAGCCCCATGCCCACCACCGTGGTCACACCGGAGGCGAGCGCGGCGGGCGCGACCTCGGGCGAGGACAGGTGCACATGGCTGTCCACGATGCCCGGGGTGGCGATCAGCCCCTCCCCCGTGACCACCGCGGTGTGCGAGTCGATGGCGAAGTCCACCGGCATCAGATCCGGGTTGCCCACTCCGCCGACCGCGACGATCCGGCCGTCCTTGACACCGATGTCGGTCTTGCGGATTCCCAGGACCGGGTCCATCAGCAGCACACTGGAAACCACCAGGTCCAGGGCCGAGGCCCGGTCGGAGCGCGGGGAGGCCAGCAGCCCATCGCGGACCGTCTTGCCGCAGCCGCCCAGCAGCTCGTCACCGGGAGTGCCGTCGTCGGCCGCCACCTCGACCCACAGACAGGTGTCACCCAGGCGGACACGGTCACCCGTGGTGGGACCGTAGAGCGCGTTGTACGTACGTCGGTCGATCCGCGTCATGCCGGCTTCTCCTGTTCATGTCCCTCGTGGCGGGCGGCCACCAGGTCCACCTCGTGTTCGGTGCCCGGCTCGACGGCCAGGGCCGTCCCCGCCGCGATGTCCAGCCGCATCCCGGCGGCGGCTTCGCGGTCCAGTTCGAGGGCGGAGTTGGCCTCCGCGAGCGGGTAGTGCGAGGAGAGGTAGACGGTGCGGTCGCCGCTGTTGCGGATGGTCAGCCGCAGCCGGGGGCGCCCGGCGTTGATCAGCACCGGCTCCGCGGCCGTACGGATCGCCCCGGGAGCGTGGGCCCCATCGCCGCCCTCGATCGGGTTCTCCACCGCGACCAGGGACGTTCCGCTCGGGAACAGCGCTTCGACCTGGACCGTACCGACGAGAGCGGGCACTCCCTCCAGCACATCGTCCACGGTCAGCAGCGACCGCCCGACCTCGATCACCTCGTCCAGGTCCGCCCCGTCCCAGGCCGCCTCCAGCACCTCGTCGCAGATGAGGGCTATGGCCTCCGGGGCGTTCAGCCGCCGACCGCGCGCACGACGGCGGCGGGCCATTTCGGCGACGGTGAAGAGCTGGACCCGTTCCACCTCGCGAGGAGTCAGATGCACTGCCGTGACCTCCTGGATGGTAGGCCCCGATGCGTGTCGCCCGGGGGTCACATCAGAATCCCGGGGCGATGGAATCCAGCCAAGGTTGAAATGCATCTGATGCGCTGCCCAGAATCGTGCACATGCACAATGCGGCCGTCGCCTTCCCTCCGCCCGACCCACGCATCGCCGAGCTCGCCCGGGAGTGCCTGGACGACCTCGACGGGCTGATCGAGCTGTGGATCGAGGTGGTGGGCCCCACCCGCCGGGCCTACGCCGACCGCGTACCGGACACGGACTTCCGGGACTCCGCACGCCACGCGCTGGAGATGCTGCTGCGCACCGTGGCCCAGCTGCCCGTGCCCGAGCACATGGCTGAGGTGTCCGAGCGGGTCGGAACGCGGCGCGCGCGGCAGGGGGTCCCGCTGGAGTCCCTGCTGGACGCGGCCCGGCTGGACTTCCGCGTGGTGTGGACGGCCCTGGTGCGGCGCGCCGAGGACCGGAACATGACGCATCTGGTGGCCTCCGCCTACTACATCTGGGAGGCCGTCGAGCGCCATGTCACCGGGATCATGACCGCGTACCAGCGCACCGTGCTGGAGATGGGGCGGCGGGCGGAGGACGAGCGCCAGATGTGGTTCGCCCGCCTGATGGACTGCGACGGCCGCAATCCCACCGTGGTGGGCGACAGCGCGCTGGCGCTCGGCTTCCAGGTCAGCGGGGAGTACGTATGCGCCGCTGCCGCCCCGCAGTACGGCGCCGCGCTGCGCCGGGCCGCGGCGGAGCTGCGCACCGCTGGGGTGCCGGTACAGCAGCAGGCCCTCGATTCGGCGGTGGTCCTCACCGCCCAGCTCGGGCCGCGCACCGCCGCCCACACCGTCCTGGGACATCTGGGGGAGACGCCCTGCGGGGTGTCGTCCGCCGCCGGCCGGCTGGCCGACGTACCACGTGCGGTCCGGCTGGCCATCACCACGGCACGCAGCCTGCCCATGGACGCCTGCGGGCCGAGGTGGCTACGGGACAGCTGGCTGGACGTCCTCGTCCACCACACCTCGGATCTCGCGCACGATCTCGCCGACGACGTGCTCGGCGGGCTCGACCGACCCGATGTCAGCGACGCCGAGAAGGACCGGCTGCTGCGCACCGTGCGCGTCCATCTCGCCGGGAACGGTGCGATAGCCGATACAGCCGCGGCCGTGTACTGCCACCGCAACACCGTGCAACACCGCTTCAACCGCTTCTGCGAGCTCACCGGACACGACGTACGCCGACCCGAGGACGCCACCCTCATCGCCCTGGCGCTGCGGGCCAGGGAGCGGCACGACCGGACGGCGGAGGCCGGCTGAACCGAGCGCGCTCATCACACGCACAACCGGACAACGGATTCAGCGGCGGACGCGGGGCATGCCCAGGCCTATCCAGGAGATGATCTCCCGCTGGATCTCGTTGTTGCCGCCGCCGAAGGTGAAGACGACGCTGCTGCGGTAGCCGCGTTCCAGTTCGCCGTGGAGGACCGCGCCCGCCGAGCCCTCCTTGAGGGGGCCCGCGGCGCCGACGATCTCCATCAGCCAGGCGTAGGCGTCGCGGCGGGCCTCGGAGCCGTAGACCTTGACGGCGGAGGCGTCGTGCGGGGTGAGGGTGTCGCGCTGGAGGGCGTCCACCATCTGCCAGTTGAGGACCTTCATGGCGTCCAGCCGGGCGTGGGTGCGGGCGAGGCGGGCGCGGACCCAGGCCAGGTCGATGACCCGGCGGCCGTCCGGGAGCTTGGTGTCGGCGGCCCACTGGCGGACGCCGCGCAGGGCGCGGATGGCCATGGTGCCGTGGGCGGCGAGGGTGACGCGTTCGTAGTTGAGCTGGGTGGTGATCATCCGCCAGCCCTCGTTCTCGGCGCCGACGCGGCGGCTCGCGGGGACCCGGATGTTCTCGTAGTAGCTGGCGGTGGTGTCGTGGGAGGCGAGGGTGGTGATGACGGTGCAGGAGTAGCCGGGGTCGGTGGTCGGCACGAGCAGGATGCTGATGCCGTGGTGGGGCTTGGCGTCGGGGTCGGTGCGGACGGCGAGCCAGACCCAGTCGGCGGTGTCGCCGTTGGTGGTCCAGGTCTTCTGGCCGTTCACCACGTAGTCGTCGCCGTCGCGTACGGCGCGGGTGGTGAGGGCGGCGAGGTCGGTTCCGGCGTCGGGTTCGCTGTAGCCGATCGCGAAGTCGATCTCGCCGGAGAGGACGCGCGGCAGGAAGTACCGCTTCTGCTCGTCGGTGCCGTAGCGCATGAGGGTCGGGCCGACCGTGTTGAGGGCCATCAGCGGCAGCGGTACGCCCGCCTGGGCGGCCTCGTCGAAGAAGATGAACTGTTCGACCGGGCCGAGCCCCCGCCCGCCGTACTCCTGGGGCCAGCCGACGCCCAGCCAGCCGTCGGTGCCGAGGCGGCGGATGGTCTCGCGGTAGAACCGCTTCTGCCCGGCCGGGTCCGCGTAGCGGGCGTAGGCGTCGTCGGGGACCAGCTCGGCGAAGTAGGTGCGCAGCTCGGCTCGTAACTGCCGCTGTGCGGGGGTGTATTCGAGGTCCACGGCCCCTCCTGGAGTCTCACGTGCGCCACGACGAGGGGCACGGTAGAACGCGTTCCAGAAATTCGGAAGGGCCGTGGAGCATCGGGCAGACCGACAGGCGGCGGGTCAGCCCGTCTCGTCCACCCGGGGCGGGCTGTCGTCCGTGCCGCGCCGTACGACCTGTACGGGATGGCCCGGCCGCCAGGTCCGCAGCACCAGGTCGGATCCCTCGGCGGCGGTGTGCACGACCTCGGTCACCTCGGCGCGGAAGAGGTGGAAGGGCTCGGGCGGATGGACCTCGGCGGCGAAGCGGGCGAGCGAGTCCCGGTCGGTGACCTCGACGGCCCGGCCGCTGACCCGGACATCGCCACCAGCGGAGGTGCCGGGGCCCGGGTTGGCCTGGATCGAGAAGCGCCGGTCGCGCCGCAGGTCGAGAGCCTTGCGCGAGTCGGGCATCATGCCGAGCCACAGCTCCCCGAAGCGGAAGTTGACCTCCAGAGGTGTCAGCCGTGGCGAGCCGTCCCGGCGGACGGTGGCCAGGACATGGGTGCGGTAGCCCTCGAAGCGCTCCTGCGCGGCCGTGGCGAAGCCGGGCTCCGCCGCCTGGAATCCGGCCCAACTGGTGATCGGATGCGTCGTCATGGCGCCCATGCTCGCGGCATTACCCGACATCCTTGGTCCGGATTCCCGGGACGGCAGGGGCTTGCCCGCGCCGCGCGCGGCCACCCGGCGCGCCTGGTCCGGCGGCAGATAGGCGCTCCACGCCGTCCCCGCCAGCGGGAACCCGATCCAGGTGCGGGCGTACGACGGCGGCCGGGCGTCGCCGTCGCGCCGCACCAGCAGCGCGGTGGGCTCGTGTCCGGCCCGCCGCAGCAGCCCGGACACGCTGGTGGAGCGGTTGTTCCCGGCGGTCTGGGCGGAGGCGCAGCCCGCGTGGTACGCGACGGGCAGGGCCCGGTCACCGGCCACCAGGCACGGCGGCCGCAGCCCCAGCCGCTGCAGCCCGTCGGCGGCGGTGCGGTAGCGCCCGGTGGTCTTCTCGGAGATCGCCGAGGTGTGGGTGAGGACGGCGAGCTGGCTGCCCAGGTGGAGCAGGACGACGATGCCGAGCGCGGTGGCCATGTGGCGCGGTGAGCGCGCGTCGCGTACGGCGCGGAAGCCGAGCGCGGCGATGGGCAGGGCGAGCAGGGCGTAGGAGGGCATCAGGAAGCGCGGCGCGGAGTAGTCGATGAGCAGCAGGTACGGGACGGCGAGGGAGGCCGCGCAGACGATGGGCAGCACGGTGACCGGCACCCCGGGGTCCTGCGGTACGTACGGCCGTCCGAGCCCGACGCGCGTCCGGGTCCGCCGTTCGTGACGGTCCCGCAGGGCGAGGGTGACGGCGGTGAGGGTCAGCACCGGCAGCGACAGCCACCACAGGGTCAGCTCCGGATGGGTCAGCCCCACCTCGCACGGGCGGCACAGCTGCGGCCCGTTGAGGCTGCGCAGCGCGGCGCCCACGGCGAAGTGGAGGCCCATGCCGCCCTCGACCTCGCTGGAGACGTCCAGCCGCCCGCCGACGCCGCCGAACCGGTCGTAGGCCTCGCCAATCCACTGCGCGGCGCCGAGCAGCAGCCCGCCCACCAGCGGCGGCAGGGCGGGCCGCCAGGCCCGTAGCCGCAGGGCGACGGCCAGCAGCGGGAGGGCCAGCCAGCCGCCGTCGGGGGTGCGCACGAGCGTGACACCGGCGATGACGGCGGCGAGCCACCAGCGGGCGTGGCGCTCGGTGGGCAGGCGCAGGAACCAGCCGACGGCGGCCACCGCGCCGAGCGCGACCCAGAGGTTGGGCATCACCGCCGGGCCACTGATCGTGGTGATCCACAGCCCGGCGAAGAGCAGCGCGGCGAGCGCCACCGGGCCGCGCGGCAGCAACCTGTTCCAGACGCGGAAGGCGGCGTAGAGCGCGCCCGCGGAAAGCACCGTAAGGAGGAGCCGGAGCACCGTAATGGAGGAGGTGGCGGCCACCACCGGGGAGACCAGCATGCTGATGCCGCGCGAGCGCGGTGCGCTGAAGTACGCGGACGGGGTGCGCGGGTCCACCTGGGAGACGTACACCGACTCGTCCCAGCCCAGCGCGTGCCCGACATGCGGTACGACCACCGCGAGCTGGACCGCCGCATAGCCGACGGCGACCACCGCGAGCCACGGCGCGCGGCGCCGGTGGCGCGGCGGCTGGGGTGGATGCGGGCGCGGGCGCGCGGTGGCGGCCGCCGGTGCGGCAGTGTTCTCCATGCGCGCACCATATGATGCCTATGTACCTTTTTCGGCTTATTAGGCCGTTCGGCTCAGCGTCTCAGGGGTGCCATGACCGCGCCGGATCCGTACGCTGTTGCAGCGGTGCACAGCCCCCTTCCGGTGGAGGACGAACACTCCCATGAAGATGCTCATCAACGTGGCCGAAACCGTGGTCGCCGACGCACTGCGCGGACTGGCCGCCTCCCATCCCGATCTGGCCGTGGACGTCGAGAACCGGGTCATCGTCCGGCGGGACGCGCCGGTGGCCGACAAGGTGGCCCTGCTCTCCGGCGGCGGCTCCGGCCACGAGCCGCTGCACGGCGGATTCGTGGGGCCCGGCATGCTCGACGCGGCCTGCCCCGGCGAGGTCTTCACCTCCCCCGTGCCCGACCAGATGGTGCGCGCGGCGGCCGCCGTGGACAGCGGCAAGGGCGTGCTGTTCGTCGTCAAGAACTACACCGGCGACGTGCTCAACTTCGACATGGCGGCCGAACTGGCCGAGGACGAGGGCATCCAGGTCGCGCGGGTGCTCGTCGACGACGATGTGGCGGTGTCCGACAGCACCCACACGGCGGGCCGCCGGGGCACCGGCGCGACGCTGTTCGTGGAGAAGATCGCCGGTGCGGCGGCCGAGGAAGGGGCTCCGCTGGAGCGGGTGGAGGCGATCGCCCGCCAGGTCAACGCGTCCTCGCGCAGCTTCGGCGTGGCGCTCTCGCCCTGCTCGACGCCCGCCAAGGGCGGCCCCACCTTCGATCTGCCCGCCGGGGAGCTGGAGTTGGGCGTGGGCATCCACGGCGAGCCGGGGCGGGAGCGGCGGGCCATGATGACCTCGCGCGAGATCGCCGACTACGCGGTGGACGCGGTGCTGGACGACCTGCGCCCGGACAATCCGGTGCTCGTCCTCGTCAACGGAATGGGCGCGACCCCGCAGCTGGAGCTGTACGGCTTCGCGGCCGAGGTGCACCGGGTCCTCGGCGAGCGCCGCGTGGCGGTGGCACGTACGCTCGTCGGAAACTACGTCACATCACTCGACATGGCGGGCGCCTCGGTCACGCTGTGCCAGGTCGACGAGGACCTGCTGCGGCTGTGGGACGCGCCCGTACGGACTGCCGGGCTGCGCTGGGGCTGCTGACCCGAACCACCCCGTGCCCCTTACCCCACCGGCCCACCCCGCCGGTCGACCCGATCCGTACGCTGTCGCCGTCGGTTACCGTCCTGAGGAGGCGTCTGTGTCCAGCAGTGAACCCGCAGTCGAACATGCGCTCGACACCTCTTTCTTCCAACGCTGGCTCACCGCCGCGGCCGAGTCCGTACAGCGCGACGCGGCCCGGCTCACCGAGCTGGACTCCGCGATCGGCGACGCCGACCACGGCACCAATATGCAGCGCGGCTTCACGGCCGTGACCGACGCGCTGGAGAAGGAACCGCCGGGATCGCCCGGCGCCGCGCTCATCCTGGCCGGACGCCAGCTCATCTCGAAGGTGGGCGGCGCCTCCGGGCCGCTGTACGGGACGCTGCTGCGGCGCGCGGGCAAGGCACTGGGGGACGCGGCCGAGGTCACGCCCCAGCAGCTCGCGGACGCGCTGCGGGCCGGGGTGGACGCGGTGGCCCAGCTCGGCGGCGCCGCGC
Source organism: Streptomyces sp. NPDC059850 (assembly GCF_042731515.1). NCBI lineage: Bacteria > Bacillati > Actinomycetota > Actinomycetes > Kitasatosporales > Streptomycetaceae > Streptomyces > Streptomyces sp. NPDC059850. Next base: position 55,290 of record NZ_JBHWJI010000023.1, on the reverse strand, counting down.
CGGGCGACAAGACCATGCTGGACGCGCTGCTCCCGGCGATCGAGGCGCTGGGCGGCGACACCGCCTCGTTCACGGCGGCGGGCGAGGCCGCCGACAAGGGCGCGCTGGCCACCGTACCGATGCTGGCACGCAAGGGCCGGGCCAGCTATCTGGGCGAGCGCAGCGTCGGCCACCAGGACCCCGGCGCCACCTCGTCCGCGCTGATCGTCGCGGCGCTGGCGGAGGCCGTCCGATGACCGAGGAGAGCGGGGAGAAGCTGGTCGGGGTCGTGGTCGTGTCGCACAGCGGGGAGGTCGCCGAGTCGGTCGCCCGGCTGGCCACCGCGCTGGCGGGCGGCGGCACCGCGCCCGTACGCGCCGCGGGCGGCACCCCGGACGGCGGATTCGGCACCAGCGAGGAGCTGATACGGGAGGCGGCGTACGCGGTCGACCAGGGCGCCGGGGTGGCCATACTGGTCGACCTCGGCAGCGCCGTACTGACCGTCAAGGCACTGCTGGCCGAGGAGGACGAGCTGCCGGAGGGCTCCCGGCTGGTGGACGCGCCGCTGGTGGAGGGCGCGGTGGCGGCCGTCGTCACCGCGTCGACCGGCGCGGACGTGGACACGGTCGCGGGGGCCGCCGCGGAGGCGTACGACTACCGCAAGGTCTGAGGCAGGGCGTACGGGCCCGGGGCATCGGCTGCCCCGGGCCCGCTTCCTTGGTTTCCCTCCGTATGGGTGCGGGGCCCGCAGCGAACGGCCCAAGTATGGAGCCCCCGTACATATCCGAGCTGACATGCGCATTTCTACGGTGTGGCACACGAATCCGTCCCCGCACCCGCTCGGAAGTGGTAACCATGGCTACCCCGGCCCCCGCTCCCCCGACCAGCCCCGGCTCGCTGCGCCGCGTCGTCGCGGCGAGCCTCATCGGCACGACCATCGAGTGGTACGACTTCTTCCTGTACGGGTCGGCCGCCGCGCTCGTCTTCAACAAGCTGTTCTTCCCTGACTCCGACCCGCTCGTCGGCACCCTGCTGTCGTTCCTGACGTACGCGGTCGGCTTCGCGGCCCGGCCGATCGGCGCCCTGGTCTTCGGGCACTACGGCGACCGGCTCGGCCGGAAGAAGCTGCTGGTCCTGAGCCTGCTGCTGATGGGCGGGGCGACCTGTGCGATCGGGCTGCTGCCGACCCACGCCACCGTCGGCTCCGCCGCGCCCGTGCTGCTCACCGCGCTGCGGCTGGTGCAGGGCTTCGCGCTCGGCGGCGAATGGGGCGGGGCGGTGCTGCTGGTGTCCGAGCACGGGGACGCGCGGCGGCGCGGATTCTGGGCGTCCTGGCCGCAGACCGGCGCCCCCGCCGGGCAGTTGCTGGCCACCGGGGTGCTGTCCGCGCTGACCGGTCTGCTCTCCGAGTCCGCCTTCGAGTCCTGGGGATGGCGGGTGCCGTTCCTGCTCTCGGGCGTGCTGGTGCTGGTCGGCTTGTGGATTCGTCTCTCTGTCGATGAATCACCGGTGTTCAAGGCCGCGCTGGCCCAGGCCGAGGCCCGGAAGTCCGACGATGTGGCCGAGAAGATGCCGCTGGTGGCCGTCCTGCGCCACCACTGGCGGGACGTCCTGGTCGCGATGGGCGCCCGGATGGCCGAGAACATCAGCTACTACGTGCTCACGGCGTTCGTCCTCGTCTACGCCACCTCCGACCATGTCGGCCTCGGCAAGCAGAGCGCGCTGAACGCCGTCCTCATCGCCTCCGCCGTGCACTTCGCGACGATCCCGGCCTGGGGCGCGCTCTCGGACCGTATCGGCCGCCGCCCGGTCTATCTGCTGGGCGCGGTGGGCGTCGGCGCGTGGGCGTTCCCCTTCTTCGCCCTCATCGACACCAAGGGCTTCGGGCCGCTGCTCCTCGCGGTCACGGTCGGGCTGGTCTTCCACGGTGCGATGTACGCGCCGCAGGCGGCCTTCTTCTCGGAGATGTTCGCGACCCGGATGCGGTACTCGGGCGCCTCGATCGGCGCCCAGTTCTCCTCGGTCGCGGCCGGGGCGCCCGCCCCGCTGATCGCCACCGCGCTGCTCGCCGACTACGGCAGCGCCACGCCGATCGCCCTGTACGTCATCGCGGCGGCGCTGCTGACGGTGGTGGCGGTCGGCGCGGCGAAGGAGACCCGCGACCGCGACCTGTCCGCCATCGGGCCGGGCACGGGCGATGAGCCCCGGGCGGCGTCGGAGGCGTCCCGTTCGGCCTCGGCGTAGGCGTAGCGGCGCGTCGGGCGGGCCGCGAGGAGAGCCCGCCCGGCTCAGCGTTCCGCTTCCGCCGCCCCCGCCGTCAGCCGGTGCAGCCGCAGGGCCAGCTGTATCTCCAGGGACCGCGCGGGCGACTGCCAGTCCTCGCCGAGCAGCCGCCCGACCCGCTCCAGCCGCTGTGCCACGGTGTTCACGTGCACATGCAGCGCGTCCTTGGTGCGCGCCGGGCTCATCCCGCTGGCGAAGTACGCGTCGAGCGTGCGGACCAGCCCGGTGCCGCGCCGCGCGTCGTACTCCACGACCGCCCCGATGGTGCGCGTGACGAAGTCCCGCACCCGGGTGCCGTCCGGGGCGCCGTCCCGCGTACCGGCCAGCAGCAGGCCGAGGAAGCCGAAGTCCTCGGCGGCTGCGCCCTCACCGGACCGGCCGAGCACCCGCAGCGCGGCCAGGCAGCGCCGGGCCTCGGCGTACGAGGCGGCGACCTCGGCGGGGCGGGCGGCGGGCGCGGCGACGGGTGCGGAGGCGCCGACGGTGACGGGCGCGTGGACGGCGGTGGCCAGCTGGCGGGCGGTGCGGCGGGCGAGGGCGTCGGCGCCGTCACTCTCGGCGAGCGGCAGCAGCAGCACTGTGCCGCCGTCGCGCGCGGCGGCCAGGCCCTGCCGGGTGGCGGCCAGATGGGACGCGGCGGACCACAGGCGCTGCCGGTCGGCGGCGTCCTCGGCGGTACCGGGGGCGAGTTCGGCGCGGGGCGCGTCGATGCTCGCGGCGAGGACGACGTGGGGCGCGTCCAGGTCCGCCCGCAGCCGCGCGGCGCGCTCCCGCAGCAGCCGCGGCTCCCGGTCGGGCGCGTCGAGCAGATCGTCCAGCAGCTCGCCGCGCACCCGCTGTTCGGCCTCGCCCGCCGAACGGCGGGCGAGCTGCAGCAGTGAGGTGACCATGGCGGCGCGCTCCAGGGTGCGCTGGTCCACGGGGTCGAGCCGGGGGTGGCCGTGCAGGACGAGCGCGCCGAGGAGTTCACCGCCCGCCGAGACGGCCGCGATCCAGTCCTCGCCGTGGCGTACGGCGTGACCGTCGGCGCGCGACCGGTCAAGGGCGTCCGGGGGCGCCTGGTCCGCCTCCAGGAACTCCACCGAGCCGCTCAGCACCTCGGCCACGGCGGCGGCGACGTCCCGCACCCCGCCGCCGCGCAGCACCAGTTCGGCGAGCCGGTCGTGGACCTCGGAGGCGCGCTCGATGACACCGCTGCGGTCCCGGATGATCTCGTTGGCGTCCTCCAGCTCGGCCAGCGCCGTCCGCGTCTCGGCGAGCAGATGGGCCGTATCGATCGCGACGGCGGCGTGGGCGGCGAAGGAGGCGAGCAGGGCGATCTGCTCGCGCTCGAAGACGCGGACCCGGCGGTCGGCCGCGAAGAGCACCCCGATGACGTTGCTGCCGAGCAGCAGCGGCACCCCGAGGATGGCGACCAGGCCCTCGTCGCGGACGCCCGCGTCGATGGTGCGGGTGTGCTGGAACCGGGGGTCGTCGAAGTAGCTGTCGGTCACATAGGGGCGCGCGGTCTGGGCGACGAGCCCGCCGAGCCCCTCCCCCATGCCGAGCCGCAGCTGCTGGAAGCGCGCCGAGACCGAGCCGTCGGTGACCCTCATATAGGTGTCACCGGCGGTCGGGTCGTTGAGGGTCAGATACGCGACCTCGGTCCCCAGGAGCGAGCGGGCGCGCTGCACGATGGCCTGGAGGACCGCGTCCAGGTCACGCAGCCCGGCGAGGTCGTGGGCGGTCTCGAAGAGCGCGGACAGCTCGGCCTCGCGCCGCCTGCGCCCCTCCAGTTCGCCGCGTACCCGCAGGGCGAGCAGCTTGGCGCGCTCCAGGGCGGCCAGCCGCTCGGCCGGGGCCTTCCCGGCGCGCGCGAGCAGGCCGGGGCGCTCGTAGGCCTCGGCGGGCGCGCCGCGCGCGAGCAGTTCCAGGTACGGGGTCTCCGGCGGATCGTCGGGCGGGTTCAGTGGGCCGTCCATCCGCCGTCCATGGTGAGCGAGGCACCGGTGATGAACGAGGAGTGCGGACCGCACAGATACGCCACGGCCTCCGCCACCTCCTCCGGCTCGACCAGCCGCTTGACCGCCGCGTCGGCCAGCAGCACGTCGGAGACGACGCGCTCCGGGGAGATGCCGTGCGCCGCGGCCTGGTCGGCGATCTGACGCTCGACCAAGGGGGTGCGTACATAGCCGGGGCTGACGCAGTTGGACGTCACCCCGTAGGGCGCGCCCTCCAGGGCGGTGGTCTTGGACAGCCCCTCCAGCCCGTGTTTGGCGGCCACATACGCGGACTTGTACGGGGAGGCGATCAGCCCGTGCACGGAGGAGATGTTCACGATCCGCCCCCAGCCCCGCTCGTACATCCCCGGCAGCGCGCCGCGCACCATCCGGAACGGGGCCTCCAGCATCACCGTGAGCATCCGGGAGAAGACCTCCGGCGGGAAGTCCTCGATCGGGCGGACGCACTGCATCCCCGCGTTGTTGACGAGGATGTCGGCGCCCTCGGCGGCCCGTTCGGCCGCGTCGAGGTCGGTCAGGTCCAGGGCGCACGCCTCGACGGTGCCCGCCGGGGCCGTACGCTCGTGCTCGGCGAAGGCGACCAGGTCGGCCAGGCCCTCCGCGTCCCGGTCGACCGCCCGTACCCGTACCCCGGCGGCCGCCAGCCGCAGGCTGCACGCCCGCCCGATGCCCCCGGCGGCGCCGGTGACGACTGCGGTACGGCCGGAGAGTCCGGGGGCTTCTGGACTGGATGCGAGGGACGCGCTCATGAGGCGCACACTAGGTGGCGGCCGCGCCCGGACCGATGGGGGCGCCGCACACTCTTCACTCCCCCGGAATGGGTTCGAACCACGTCGGCCCCTCGCCGAGGGCCTGCTTGATCCGGGTGAGCGAGAAGTCCTCCAGCTCCGGCAGCGCGTCCAGCGGGAACCAGCGCACGTCCAGCGACTCGTCGTCGTTCACCCGCGCCTCGCCGCCCACCGCGCGGCAGCGGAAGCAGACGTCCATGAACTGGCACTGGTCGTCATTGGGGTACGTCACCGGCGCCAGGGTCCGTACGAGCACGATGCGCTCCGGTACGCAGCGCACCGCGGTCTCCTCCAGCACCTCGCGCACGATGGCCTCGGCGGGCTGCTCGCCCGGTTCGGGGATGCCGCAGATGATCGCCCAACGGCCGTTGTCGGCGCGGCGGCCCAGCAGCACTCTGCCCCCGTCGTCGAAGACGACGGCGCTCACGCCCGGCAGGTAGAGCAGTTGATGACCGATGGAGGACCGGAGGCCTCGGATGAAGTCGGGGGTCGCCATGCGGTGAGGGTAGCCGCCGGGCCCACGTCCGCGCCGGTGGCCCGCGCCCGGCGCCCGTTCTGCGCGCTCGGAGCGCGTTTCACCACTGACACATCGTTTCTGCGCAACATATACACATAACTCACCGCTGGCGCTACCGTTCCTGGTGCATGGCTCGCGACGCGACTACCGGTCGCCGCGCGATGCCCGTCACGACGGGGGGTCGACGGGATGACGTCATCTGCACTGGAACCGGTCGTCAGGGAGTACGACCAGGACCACGGCACCGATCACTACAGCACCGATCACGACAGCCAGTCCTTGGGCAGTGTGCCCGACATCGCGGGCGTGGCGATCCTCGCTTCCTGCGCCCTCTGGGCGCTCATCTCCGCCATGGGGCGCACCGCGCGCCCCGAGGGGGTTCTGCTCGCCGTACTGGCCGTGGCCGCCGGGTACGCCTGCGGCCGCATCGCCGGATCGCTCCTGCCGGTCCTGTGCGGTGCCGCCGCCGGGCTCGCGGGGCTCGGGCTGGCCCTGGCCACCGACACCGGCCCGGGCGGCCACCAGGGGCTGGCCACGGCCGAGCTGACCCTGGCCACCGGCGCGGTCTGCTGCGCCGCGTGGGCCGCCCGGCGGCCCACGCTCCGGCTGGCCCTGTGGCTGCTGGCCCTGACGATCACGCTCACCGCCGTGGTGACCGGCCCGCCCGCGGGCTGGGTCGCGAGCGGCGCGGTCCTGCTGTGCTCCCTGGCCGCCGCCCGGCTGCGGCGACGGCTCGCGGGCCTGGCCGCCCTCGCGCTCGTCGCCGCGGTCGGCGTCGGCGGCTGCTGGGCGGTCGCGGCGGACGCGGTGCCGGGCGGGCTGCCGCCCTCGCTGCGGGCCCACCTCACCGAGCACCGCGTCCGACTGTGGCAGGACGCGGCCCACCTCGCCGCGACGAACCCGGTACGCGGCACCGGGCCCGACCGCTTCGCCGAGCTGAGCCCGGCCGTCGCGGCCTCGCCCGAACCGGAGACCACACCGCACTCCGCCCCACTCCAGCAGGCCGCCGGCCAGGGCCTGCCGGGCGTGGCCCTCCTGGCCGCGGCCTTCGCCTGGCTCCTGTACGCCCTGTGGCGCTCACCCCGCTCCACCCCGATCGCCCTGACGGCGGCGGCCGCGCTGACGGCCCTGGCCGTCGAGGCGTCCCTGGGTAACGCGCTCAGCTTCCCGCAGATAACGGCGGGCGCGGGCCTCCTGGCGGGCCTGGCGACAGCCAGCCTCCCGGAGGAACCCCCGGCCCGAACCGTCCCCTGACGCTCCTCACCGCACTGAGGGGGTCCTTCCCCAACCCCGCCCCTTCCCGACCCGGGGACACCCCGGCCCCCGCCGAGCGTCTCGCACCCGGGCGCGGCCCGGGGGCCGGGCTGTGCCATTACCCACAACAAGCCGCCACCGCAACAACGGCAGCGAAGGCCCCCTACGGAAGCCGGGCACAGGCACGAGCCGGGGGCTGCCCCAGGACGAAGCCCAAACCGGATCCAGGGGCGAAGCCCCGGTGGAGGCGTGGGAGCGGGAGCCCCCAAACCGAGCCCGAGGCGGAAACGCGAGCCGCAGACTGCCCCAGGACGAAGCCCAAACCGGGGTCCAGGGGCGAAGCCCCGGACGGGGCCCGGGGCGGAGCCCCGGTTTCGGGAAGGGGCGGGGCTGGGGAAGAAACCCCACCGCACGAGCCCACCCAACAGCGGGAACCGGGCACACGCGCGAGCAAGGGACGCCCCGGGACGAAGCCCGGACCGGGGTCCGGGGCGTCCCCGCCACGCGGCGGAGCCGCATAGCGACAAGTGCGGGAAGGGGCGGGGTGGGGAACAAGCGCAGCCGCACCCGGGGGCCGGGGTATCGCCGGTCAGACCTGGGACGTGGGGGTCGCGATCAGGCGGAGGCGGTCACGGATGACGCGGACGGCCGCCTCCGCGTCGTCCACCGTCACCGTGAAGATACGGCCGTCCCCCAGCCGCACCACCAGCCCCTCACCACGCCGCACCACCACCGCCGTGCCCTTGTCGGGCCGCCACCGGTAACCCCAGCCACCCCACTGGCAGGGCGTGACGCGCGGCGCGACATCCGCGTGGACCACGTCGCTGAGGGGGATACGGCGGCGCGGCAGCCCCATATGGCCGCAGCGGACCTCCAGGCACTCCTCGTCGACACGCACCGCCACGTGGACGAAGGCGAGGGTGCCGAAGAGCATCAGCAGCCCGGCGGCGAGGCAGCCGACGACCGACATCAGGAGCGGGGCGAGTCCGGTGGTCCAGGGGGAGGCGACGGCCAGGTCGATGCCGAGCGCCACACACGCGGCGCCCACGGTCGCCAGCACCCACTGCACACGGTTGTGGGCATGACCGGTCCAGACCGCGGGCGTGTCCTGGCCCGGGGTCTGCTTGCCGTGGGGCTCGGGGTCCTCGGCGTGGGGCCTCATGTTTGGCAGGGTACTCACGTTCCGCTACCACGGCAGCCGACCGAGCCGTTTTGGCCGGTCAGAGGGGGCGGGTCAGCGGCGCGCCGGGGCGGCGGCGGGGGCCAGCAGGGTGCCCTCGGCGTAGGCGAGCGCGCCCTCCGGGAGCGTGGCCTCGCGGCCGCTGAGGATGACCGTGAGGGTGCCCCGGGCGGACGCGGCCGCCCCCGGCGGCAGCGAGGGCTCGGCGCCGATCCGCCGCAGCGCCTGCGCGGCGACGGCTCCGGCCGACCCGTGGAGGGCGATGGGCGGCGCCCCGGCGGGCTGGACGGCGGCCCGGATGCGCTCGGCGACCAGCTCGTAGTGGGTGCAGCCGAGGACGACGGCCCGGACGTCGTCCGGGGTACGGGCCGCCGCGGCGGCCACCGCGGCGTCGATCGCCGCGTCGTCGGCGTGCTGGACGGCGTCGGCGAGGCCGGGGCAGGGCACGGCCGTCACCTCGACGCCGTCCGCGAAGTCACGGATCAGCTCGCGCTGGTACGGACTGCCGGTGGTAGCGGGCGTGGCCCAGATCGCGATGGGCCCGCCACCGGCCGCCGCGGGCTTGATCGCGGGTACGGTCCCGATGACCGGAAGCCCGGGCTCCAGCTCGGCCCGCACCGTGGGCAGGGCGTGGACGGAGGCGGTGTTGCAGGCGATGATCAGCGCGTCGGGCCGGTGCGCGGCGGCGGCGCGGGCGCAGGCCAGGGCGCGTTCGGTGATGCCCTCGGGAGTACGCGGCCCCCACGGCATGCCGTCGGGGTCGGAGGAGAGAACGAGATCGGCGTCGGGTCGAAGGCGGTGCATCGCGGCCGCGGCGGGCAGCAGGCCGAATCCGGAGTCCATGAGCGCGATCTTCACCCGATCACTTTAATGGATCGGCCCTAGGGGGTGTCTTTCGGGTCAGGCCGGATCAGCGAGCGGCGTCTGGTGCGGTAGCTCGCAACCCGCGTGAGGAGAGCGCAGCGGCGCTGCGTGCGACGAGCGCGGGGCCGCGAGGTGCCGTGCCAGGCGTCGGGAGCCCGGCATGATCCGGAAGACACCCCCTAATCCCCGGCACCCGGGCGCGGGTTCGGGCAGACTGCGGCGGGTGAGCCTGCTGACGTGGATCGCCGCCGGTGCGCTGGTGGCATGGGTGTGGCTGCTGCTGGGCCAGGGGTTCTTCTGGCGTACGGACATCCGGCTGCCCTGGGCCCCATCCGGCGGCGCCGGTGAGGAGCCGGGCGGACCGGGCGACTGGCCGTCGGTGGCCATCGTGGTGCCCGCCCGGGACGAGGCCGCCGTCCTCCCGGCGAGCCTTCCGTCGCTGCTCGCCCAGGACTACCCGGGCCCGGCCGAGGTCTTCCTGATCGACGACGGCAGCTCCGACGGCACCGGGAAGCTGGCCCGTGAACTCGCCGACACCCACGGCGGACTGCCGCTGACCGTCGCCTCACCGGGCGAGCCGGAGCCCGGCTGGACCGGGAAGCTGTGGGCGGTACGGCACGGAATCGCGCTCGCCAAGAGCAGCCACGAGAGCACCCACCAGGCCGACTTCCTGCTGCTGACGGACGCCGACATCGCCCATGAACCGGACTCGCTGCGGGAGTTGGTGCGGGCCGCCCGGGCCCACGGCCTGGACCTGGTGTCGCAGATGGCGCGGCTGCGGGTGACGACCGGCTGGGAACGGCTGATCGTCCCGGCGTTCGTGTACTTCTTCGCCCAGCTGTACCCGTTCCGCTGGGTCAACCGCCGCCGGGGGCGCTGGGCGGCCGCCGCGGGCGGCTGCGTGCTGCTGCGCCGGGAGGCGGCCGAGCGGGCCGGGGTCCCGGAGGCCATCCGGCAGGCGGTCATCGACGACGTGGCGCTCGCCCGCGCGGTCAAGCGCTCCGGCGGGGCGACCTGGCTGGGCCTCGCCGACCGGGTCGACAGCGTACGGCCGTACCCGGGGCTCGGCGAGCTGTGGCGGATGGTCGCGCGCAGCGCGTACGCCCAGCTGCGGCACAGTCCGCTGCTGCTGATGGCGACCGTCGCGGGGCTCGCGGTGGTGTACCTCGTGCCGCCCGTCGCGCTGTGCGCGGGCGCACTCACCGGGCGCCCGGCGCCGCTCGCGGCGGGTGCCGCCGCGTGGGCACTGATGACCGCTACGTACGTCCCGATGCTGCGCTACTACCGGCAGACCCTCTGGCTGGCTCCGCTGCTGCCGCTGACGGCCTTTCTCTATCTGCTGATGACCATCGACTCGGCGGTGCGGCACTGGCGGGGGCGGGGCGCGGCCTGGAAGGGGCGCACGTACGCCCGCCCCAGCACCGCGCCCGGCGAATGAGGCACAGCCCCTCACTTGCGTCCCGGGGTCCAGTTCATGCCCCAGCCGTACGCGTGGTCCAGGGTGCGCTGCGGGCTGACGCCGCGGTCCGGCACCAGATAGCGGGCCTCGCGCTGGACGACGAGGTCGCCGCCGTTGTTGGTGATGAGCGCGAGCGCGCAGACCGTGGACGGCACGGTGCACTCGTCGAGGGAGAAATCGACCGCCGCACCGAACTGTGGCTGAAGAGTGACGGTGGCGTGCAGGTTCGCGAAGCTGCGGGCACCTTCGTAAATGGTGACGAAGACGAGGATGCGGCGGAACGCGTCCTTGTGGTCGAGGTTGACGGTGAGGTTCTCGCCGGACGACCGGGCGCCGGTCCGGTCGTCGGCGTCGAGGTGGATGAACGGCGGCTGGTGCAGCGAGCCGAACGAGTTGCCGAGCGCCTGCACCACGCCCTTGCTGCCGTCGGCGAGTTCGAACAGGCAGCCCAGGTCGAGGTCGAGGTCACCGTGGAGGGCCAGGGCCCTGCCGAGCTTCTGGCCCCACCCCTGGAACTGCTTGTGCACCTGCCAGTTGAGGTTGACCCGCAGAGCGCCGGAGGTGCCGCCCTGCTTGGTGAGCGAGACGGCGGGCGACTCCTTGGTCAGCGTCACCTTGCTGAGACTCACCGGAGCCGAAGCCGGAGCCGGAGCAGCAGCCGGTGCGGCAGCCGGAGCCGCGGGCGCGGCGGCCGGGGGCGGCGGGACGGCGGCGGCCGGAGGCCCCGAGGGCGGCGCCGGGGGCGCGGGGACGGAAGCGGGCGCGGGCGCCTGCTGCGGTTCGTCGACGCTGATGCCGAAGTCGGTGGCGAGCCCCGCGAGCCCGCTGCCGTACCCCTGGCCGACCGCGCGGAACTTCCACCCGCCCTGCCTGCGATACAGCTCACCGAGGACGAACGCGGTCTCCACGGAGGCGTCCTCGCTGTCGAAGCGGGCGATCTCGGCGCCGCCGGACGCGTCGAGGACCCGGATGAACAGGCCGGGCACCTGGCCAAACGTTCCGCCATCCGTGGAGGCGGCGAGCACCACGGTCTCGACCGCGGGCTCCACCCGGCCCAGATCGACCGCGAGGGTGTCGGTCACGGAATCTCCGGCGGTCCGCTTGCCCTCGTGACGAACGGCACCCGACGTGTGCACCGCCTGGTTATAGAACACGAAGTCCGCGTCGGAGCGAACCTTTCCGGACACCAGCAGCAGCGCGGAGGCGTCCACATCCGGCGCTCCGGGGCCGGAGCGCCAGCCGAGTTCGACCCGCACCTCCCCTGCCGTGACCTGGATATTGCTGCCTTTGCGCATCGCCATGCTGTCCCCCTGTCTTTCTGTTCGCTTCATCTTCTGGACGGGCATGTGACCCTCTGAAAACGCGCTCTTTACAGGATCTCAACGTACCCTGACGACCGTTTTTCCCGGGTTCCGTCCGATTGGGGATCCACGACCGCTCCGAACACTGAAAACAACCTTCTTACCGGGCTCCCCAATCAGCACATGGTGGGCTTAACTTATGGTCTATGACCTCCCCCCGCAGCACCTACGGCGGCGGCTACTACTCCTCGCCGTCCTTCCCGGACACCCCCATCTACGACAGCCTTGTCGCCGAGCGGGGAACGCCTCAGATCGCACCCATCCGGGTGCCTTCCGCGTACGACAGCGGAAGTCACCTCCCGGCACTGCCCTCGGCGCTTCCCGCGCTCCCGGCCGCCCCCTCCCAGCAGAACCCGCAGCAGGGCTATCAGCAGCAGGCCCCGCAGCAGGGTGGAATGCAGCCCGGCGGCATGCAGCCGGGCGGGCTCCAGCAGGCCCCCTCCCCGTACATCCCGCCGCAGGGTGGCCCGCGCGGCTACCCGGGCGCGCAGCAGCCCCGCCAGGCGGCGCCGAACGGGTACGAGGCGATGCGCCCGGCGATGCCGCGCCCTCAGGCGCCCCGCCCGGCGGCTCCCGCGCCGTCCCCGTACGACGACCCGTACGGCCGTCAGCAGCAGCAGTACCCGGGGCGTCCCCAGCAGCCGGGGGGCGGCTACTGACCCCTGCGCACTTTTCGCGCACCCTTCGCACCGCGGCCGGGGCCGGGTGCTCCCAATTCCGGCCCACCGGGCCCCGGCATGTGTTCACCCCGTGGCCATCCCGGCCTGTCGGACCCTGCTGGCAGGATGTTCGGCATGGTCAACCCAGAGCTGAGCGCCGTCAGCGCCATCCACGTCTACCCCGTCAAGTCCGTCGCGGGCTTGGCGCCAGGTGCCGCGACGGTAGAGCCCTGGGGGCTGGCCGGGGACCGCAGGTGGATGGTCGTCGAGCCCGATGGGCGCTATGTGACCCAGCGCCAGCAGCCGAGGCTGGCGCTCGCCTCGGCCGAGCCGCTGCCGGGCGGTGGCGTCCGGCTGAGCGCCGAGGGCCATGAGCCGCTGACCGTGACCGCGCCCGGGCCGGGGGACCCGTCGGTGCCGTCGCTCGCCCCCTTCCCGGTGATGCTGGCGCGAACGGAGGTCGAGGTGGTGTCGGCGGGAGCCGACGCCGACGCCTGGTTCAGCGAGTTCCTGGGTGCCGAGGCGCGGCTGGTCCACCTCGACGATCCGGCGCGGCGGCGCCCGCTGACCCCGGAATACGCGCTCGGCGGGGAGACCGTGAGCCTCGCCGACGGGTTTCCGCTGCTGCTCACCACCACCGCGTCGCTGCACGCGCTCAACTCGCTCATCGCCCAGGGTGACCACCCGGATGAGGGCCCCCTGCCGATGAACCGCTTCCGGCCGAACGTCGTCATCGACGGCACCGCGCCCTGGGCCGAGGACGAGTGGCGGCGGATAAGGATCGGCGAGGTCGTCTTCCGGGTGGCCAAACCCTGCTCCCGCTGTGTCATCACGACGACCGACCAGAGCACCGGGGAGCGCGGCAAGGAGCCGCTGCGGACGCTGGCGCGGCACCGGCGGGTGGGGGACGCCCTGATCTTCGGGCAGAACCTGGTGCCGGAGGGCACGGGCACGCTGCGGCTGGGTGACCCGGTCGAGATCCTGGAGTAGCCGCGGCGGGGTGGCGGCCGCGCGGTGGCCCATACGGCCCCGGACCGGGGGCCGTTCGGCCCTCCCCGGCCGGGGGCGGGGCGCGGGATGCTGGCCGTCGGCGGTGTGAGCCGGTTGACCACGGGGCAGCCGGGCTCTCACTTCACTGCGGTGATGAGCATCCACGACCGGCCGAGCCCCGTTCGGCGTGGGGTGCGGGGCCGGATGGGGACCGGCCTCGTGCCCCCCGCGACCCCGCGCACCGGCCAGGCGCGGCACCGACCCGGCACCGCGCACGGATCCGCGCACGGGCCCGGCACACGGCTCACTGCCCGGTCTCGCGCTCCCTGATCCGCTCGGCGATCACCGCGGCCTGGATCCTCCGTCCCACACCCAGCTTGGACAGGATCGAGGAGATCCGGTTCTTGACGGTCTTCTCGGCGAGGAACAGCCGCTCGGCGATCTGCCGGTTGGTCAGCCCGTCCCCGATCAGCTCCAGGATCTCCCGTTCGCGCGGGGACAGCCGCTCCAGCTCGTCGGGCACGCTGGGCTGGGGTCCGCGGAGCCGGGCCATGACGCGGGCGGTCGCGCCCGGGTCGAGCATCGACCGGCCGCCCGCCACGGTGCGTACGGCGGACACCAGGTCGGAGCCGTTGATCTGCTTGAGCACATAGCCCGCGGCGCCCGCCATGATGGCGTCGAAGAGCGCTTCGTCGTCGTCGAAGGACGTGAGCATCAGACAGGCCAGCCCGGGCAGCCGGGCCCGCAACTCCCGGCAGACCGCGATCCCTTCGTGATCGGCCCCCTCGCCCGACCCGCCCAGCCGTACGTCGAGTACCGCCACCCGGGGCCGTACGGCGGGGGCGCGGGCGATGGCCTCGCGGGCGCTCGCCGCCTCGCCGACGACCGTGAGATCGGGCTCCGCGTCGAGCAGGTCGCGCAGGCCCCGCCGCACCACCTCGTGGTCGTCGAGCAGGAAGACCCCGATGGGCTCGGCGGGAGGGTCGACTCCCCCGGCATCGGCGGTGTCGGCTGTCTCGGGCACTGCCCTCTCCTCCGTAGCGCGCGGGGCGCCGGTCGTGATCCGGCTGCCCACTCTTACGTCCTGCCGCGGGAAGGGGTAAGGGGCCATTCGGCCCTCCCCGATCACGGTCCTACCCAAGATCAGTACGCTCAAGGTCAGGGGGACATACCGCCCGCGTACGGCCCGTACAGGTCCAGCAGCCGGGCCCGGGCGGCCTGCAGCCGCCGCCCGATGACCTGGGCGCAGGCCAGCGCGAGCGCGTAGCCCAGCTCCGCGTCGTCGTCGCACAGCCTGCGCACCGTCTCCGCGTCGAACTCGTACGCGCGCACCGGGCTGAGCGCCTCCGCCCCCAGGTGCCAGGTGTCCGGCGGGAACAGCCAGGACCAGCCGATCAGCTCGCCGGGGCCCAGGGTCTCGATCACCGCGGCCCGGCGGCCCGGAACCCGCAGGTCGAGGGTGATGGCGCCGGTGCGGATGACCCAGAAGCGGTCGGCCTTCCGGCCCTCCTCGAAGATGCGGCTGCCCGAGGGGAAGGACACATCGTCGGCGAGCGCCATCAGCCGCTCGCGGTGCTCGGTCTTCAACGCGCCCAGAAGTCCCTTCATGTCCTCACTCTGCCGTCTCCTCCCCCGCCTCGCCCCTCGGCGGTGACCGTGCGTGCGAGCCGCCGCCGATCCAAAGCGGTACGCCGATGGACGCGCACCGACCCTCCTGTAGTCATTTCCAGTCGAGTTGGGGATATGACACGTCATTCACGGTCACACCTCCCCATGGCACCCCACACCCCATACCCTCGGCTCCTTCATCGAGCCTGATGTCGCTCGCCCTCGTCACACGGGAGGCCCTGGTGCCAGCCGACTCTCTCCGTCGGTCCGCCAACCGAGCCGGAGCACACCTGGAACATCTGCTGCACCGCCGCTTCACCGCGGGCGAGCTGCCGCGGCTGCGCGTCCTCGTCGAGGAGTGCGCCGCCTGGGCCGGGCTCAGCGAGGCCCGCCGCGGTGACTTCGTCCTCGCCGTCGACGAGATCGCCAGCAACGCGATCGAACACGCGGGCGGAACGGGCTCCCTGCTGCTGCGACGGGTGGGCGACGAGCTGGAGTGCCGGATCAGCGATTCCGGCCCCGGCTTCTCCGAGGACGTCATCCCGCAGATCCTCCCCGGGCTGGACGGCGCGACCAGCGGCCGCGGACTGTGGCTGACCCGCCTGGTCACCGACCGGCTGGTGATCAGCGCCGGGGCCATGGGCGCCGTCGTGACGCTCGCCATGCGGCTGCGCTAGCCCGCGTTACTCCCGCTGCCCCGATACCGCGTCATGGCCACCGCTTCGGCGGGACAATGAGCGGGCATACAGCCCTGTGCCGACAGGAGAGGCGGTGGGCACCGTGGAGCTTCCCGTGGTCGTCGGGGTCGACGGTTCGGACGCCGCCTCCGGCGCGCTGGACTGGGCCGCCGACATGGCGTCCCGCCGGGGTCTCCCCCTGCGCATCGTGCACGCCTCCCTGTGGGAGCGGTACGAGGGCTACGTACCCGCCGCGGCCGCCGACCGCCCCACCGAGCGGCTGCACAGCGAGACCGTGCTGGCCACGGCGGCCGAGCGGGCCGGGCGGCGCGCGCCGGCGCTGAAGGTGATGACCGATCTGGCGCCCGACGAGGCGGTGACCGCCCTGCTGCGCGCCGGGCAGAGCGCGGAGGCCGTGGTCGTCGGGTCGCGCGGGCGCGGCGAGTTCGCGTCGCTGCTGCTGGGCTCCGTCGGGCTCGGCATCGCGGCCCGCGCGTCCTGCCCGGTGATCGTCGTCCGCGGCCGTCCGGAGGGCGGGTACGGCCGGATGAACCGCGTCGCGGTGGGCATCGCCGAGCGCGAGCGCCCCGGCGAGCACGACCACGCCCCGCCCTCCCCCGCCGTCGCCTTCGCGCTCCGGGAGGCCCGGCTGCGCGGCTGTGAGCTGGCGGCGGTGCACGCCTGGCGCTGCGCGGGGCCGGAGGACCACGGGCCGCACGAGGACCACTCCGGGCACGCCGCCGAGCTGCTGGACGAGGCGCTGGGCGGGGTGACGGAGATGGCGCGGCCGCCGGTACCGGTGGCGTACCGGGCGTTCGAGGGCCCGGCCCGCAAGGCGCTGCTGGACGCGTCGGACGACGCCGACCTGCTGGTGGTGGGCGCCCGGCGGCGGCAGGGCCACTTCGGGATGCAGCTGGGGCTGGTCAACCACGCCGTCCTGCACCACGCCCGCTGCCCGGTGGCGGTGGTCCCGCAGCCCTGACTGTCGCTCCCCCTCGATACGCTGTGTGCAGCGGCGGAGACCAAGGGGGGTCCACGTGTCGGCTCGTGAGGATCAGGCTCGTGGGGATCATGTGCGTGGGGATCAGGGGCGCCATCCCACGCTGCCTCAACTCCGGCTGGATCAGCTGCTCGACGAGCTGCAGGCGCGGCTGGACGCCGCCCGGGCCACTCAGGGGCGGATGCACAGCCTGCTGGAGGCCGTGCTCAGCGTGGGCCGCGAGCTGGACCTGGAGCAGGTGCTGCGGCGGATCGTGGAGTCGGCGGTGGTGCTGGCGGACGCGGAGTACGGGGCGCTGGGCGTGGTCGACAGCGACCGGCTGTCGCAGTTCCTGCCGGTGGGCATATCGGAGGGCCTGGCGCACCGGATCGGCCCGCTGCCGAGCGGCCACGGTCTGCTGGGCGAGCTGATCCGCCATCCGCAGCCGCTGCGGCTGACCGATCTGTCCGAGCATCCGGCGAGCCATGGCTTCCCGGAGCACCATCCGCCGATGCGCTCGTTCCTGGGGGTGCCGATCCGGGTCCGGGACCAGGTGTTCGGCAATCTGTACCTCACGGAGAAGCGCGGCGGCGCGCAGTTCGACCCCGACGACGAGGCGGTGCTGACCACCCTGTCGGTCGCCGCCGGGGTGGCCATCGACAACGCCCGGCTGTACCACGAGAGCCGCCGCCGCGAGCAGTGGCTGGAGGCGCTGGGCGTGATCACCCGCACGCTGCTGGCGGGCACTCCGGCGGCCGAGGTGCTGAGTCTGATCGCCCGGCTGGCCCTCCAGGTCTCGCTGGCCGATTCGGCGGCCATCCTGCTGCCCGCGCCGGGCACGGACAGCCTGATGGTGGAGGTCGCGGAAGGCCATGACGCGGAGCGCGTCGGCGGTCTCGTGGTGCCCTCCGACGGCTCGCTGGCCGGTCTCGCGGTGCGCACCGGGCGGCCCGCGGTGGCGAGCGACGTACGGACCGACGCCCGGGCGCGGGCCTGGCCGCTGCCGGACCAGGAGAGCGAGTTCGGCCCGCTGGTGGCCGTGCCGCTGGTCGCGCACGAGCGGTCCTCGGGGGCGCTGCGGCTGTGCCGTCTGGCCGGGCGGCCCGCGTTCGACGACCACGAGGTGGAGCTGCTGTCGGGCTTCGCCGCGCAGGCGGCGCTCGCGCTCGAACTGGCCCGGCACCGTGCCGAGTCCGAGCATCTGGCGCTGCTCCACGACCGCGACCGGATCGCTCGTGACCTGCACGATCTGGCGATTCAGCGGCTGTTCGCGACGGGGCTTACGCTGCAGAGCGCGAGCCGCCTGATCGAGCATCCGGAGGCGGGTGAGCGGGTCGGCCGGGCGGTGGACGACCTGGACGAGACGATCAAGATCATCCGCTCGACGATCTTCGCGCTGCGCGCGGTCGGCGACGAGGACGGCGAACCGGCCACCTTGCGGCGGCGGCTGGTGAAGGCCGTAAGGTCGGCGTCGGACATCCTGGGCTTCACGCCGTCGCTGCTGATGGACGGGCCGGTCGACACCGACGTACCGGACGAGACCGGCGATCAGGCGCTCGCGGTGCTCGCCGAGGCGCTCAGCAACACTGTCCGGCACGCGTACGCCCAGCGGGTGGACGTGCGATTCACGGTCGGTGCCGACGTCGTCCTCACGGTCACCGACAACGGGGTGGGCATCGGCGCCGCCGCGCCCAGCGGAGGCCTGGTCAACATGCGGTCGCGGGCCGAGCTGCTGGGCGGCACGCTGAGCGTCGAGGCCCCCGAGGCAGGCGGCACCCGGGTGGTGTGGCGCGTGCCACGGACCGTAGGTGGCCCAGCTCACACGGCCAAGGGGCTCGGCCCGTGATATGGCTCTCTCTTCACCGAATTCGCGCATATCCGGCCTCCCATGCGGTATCCACGAACGGGGAAGGGGATTGTCGAAAGACGTGCGGATGATGCGAATGATCAAGGGCTTGTGGCGCTGGCGACGGAACTCGCTGCGCCGTAAGACCGACCTGGCAGAGGCATACGCGGCGCTGGTCGCCGCCGTGCTGATCGTGCTCGCGGCCCCGGCCGCGGGCTGGGCGGCGGGGTCCCTGGCGCATGGAGCGCTGAAACGGACCATGCAGGAGCAGCGCGCCGAACGCCATGACGTGGCGGCGACCGTGGTCAAGGTGCTGCCACAGCCACCCATCGACTCGGACCCGGAGACCGCCTCCGCGCGCGACGCCCAGCGCAGGGTGCTCGCGCAGTGGACGGGTCCGGACGGCAGCAGGCACGACGGCACGCTCGCCGCCGGTCCGAGCGCCGACCCGGGCGAGACGTTCCGGATCTGGACGGACGACCAGGGCCAGCTGAAGGCCCGTCCGCTGGATTCGGCCACCGCGGCCACCCACGCGGTGCTGGCCGGGATCGCCGCGGGCGCGGCGACGGCGGGGCTGGTCGACGGCGCTCGGCGGCTGGTCGTATGGCGGCTCATGCGTCGGCGTTACGCCCAGTGGGACATCGCGTGGGAGCGGGCCGGTCAGGACTGGGGCCGAGCCGACGCGGGCAGCTGACGCGGCAGTAACGTAGAGCCGGGCACCGCTCCCGCGCGCGGCTCTTCACCACCACACCCTGTGTACGGGACACCCCGTGCGCCGGACCTTCCGGGCAGGTCAACTCGGCGTGCCGCGCGCACGCTACGGTGGGGCCTTCACGTGAACAGCGGCACAGTCGCGCACATCCGGCATACGCACGAGGTGGGGGCACAGCAGCACCATGGCACAGGGCTCGGTCGTCCAGGTGACGCACAGCGGGACGTCGCGGTGGCGGCGCCGCACCGGAGAGTACGCCTCCCTCGCCGCGGCCCTGGAGGCCGCCGGGGACGGCGATGTGCTCTCCATCTCGCCCGGCACCTACCGTGAGAATCTGGTGGTGGGACGGGCCGTCACCCTGCGCGGCCCCGAGGGCTCCTCGCGCGGCTCGGTGCGGATCGCCCCCGCCGACGGCGTCGCCCTGACGATACGCGCGTCGGCGGTGGTCCAGGACCTGCACGTGGAGGGCATGGACTCGGCGTCGCCCGCGCTGCTGGTCGAGGAGGGCACCCCGGAGCTGACGGACGTACGGGTCGCGACCCGCTCCGCCGTCGGCATCGAGGTGCGCGGCGGCGCCCGGCCGACCGTGCGCCGCTGCACCGTGGACAACCCGGCGGGCGTGGGCTTGAGCGTGCTGGACGGCGCGGGCGGGGTGTTCGAGGACTGCGAGGTGATGGCGGCCGGGCAGTCCGGGGTCGCGGTGCGCGGCGGCGCCCGCCCGCGCCTGGAGCGCTGCCGCATCCACCACTCGTCGGGCGCCGGGGTCACCCTGACCGGCGAGGGCAGTTCGCTGGAGGCCGTCGGCTGCGAGGTGTACGAGATCCGGGGCGCGGGGGTGACGGTGTCCTCGCGCGCCACCGGGCATCTCACCGACTGCAAGGTGCACCGGACCACGGGCGACGGCGTCAACCTGGACACCGACGCCGTGCTCACGCTCGCGGACTGCGAGATCCACGACGTCCCGGAGAACGCGGTCGACCTGCGGTCCCGTTCGGTGCTCACGCTGACCCGCTCGACCGTACGCAAGTTCGGGCGCAACGGCCTGTCGGTGTGGGACCCGGGCACCCGGGTGGACGCCAACCAGTGCGAGCTGCACGAGAGCACGGGCGACTATCCGGCGGTGTGGGTGAGCGACGGCGCGACGGCCGTGCTCGACTCGTGCCGGGTGCGCGACGTGCCCGACGCGCTGTTCGTGCTGGACCGCGGCTCGCGCGTGGACGTCGTCGACAGCGACCTGTCCCAGGTGCGCAACACGGCGGTGTCGGTGAGCGACGGGGCGACCGCCCAGCTGGACGACTGCCGCATCCGGGAGGCGGCCACCGGCGCCTGGTTCCGTGACCACGGCAGCGGCGGCACCCTCGCGAACTGCGTCATCGACGGCGCCGCGACCGGAGTGATCGTCACCAAGGGCGCCGACCCGACGGTCGAGCGCACCACGGTCTCCTCGCCGACGGAGGCCGGGTTCTATGTGTCCGCCGAGGGCCGCGGTACCTTCAGCAACTGCCGGGTGACGGGCAGCAGCGGCTATGGCTTCCACATCATCGACGGCTGCCGCACCACCCTGACCCGGTGCCGCACCGAGCGGTGCGCGCGCGGCGGTTACGAGTTCTCCGAGGCGGGCCCGGCCGTCGAGGACTGCACCAGCGACGAGAGCGCCACCAGTGCCGTCACCACCCCGGCGACCGCCCCCGCGCTCCCGGCGCCCGCCGTGGAGACCGCCGCCTCGACGGGCGGGCTGCTGGGCGGCCTCCCGGCGCAGCGCGCCGTCCAGCCCCCGGCCGTGACCGCCGCGCCCGCCGAGGAGCCGGTGTCCGTACGGCCTTCCACGACGGTGCTGGGCGAACTGGACGCGCTGGTGGGGCTGGACAGCGTCAAGCGCGAGGTGCGCGCCCTCACCGACATGATCGAGGTCGGCCGCAGGCGTCAGGAGGCCGGGCTGAAGGCCGCCTCCGTCCGCCGCCATCTGGTATTCACCGGCTCCCCCGGCACCGGCAAGACGACGGTCGCCCGGCTCTACGGCGAGATCCTGGCCTCGCTGGGGGTGCTGGAGCGCGGCCACTTGGTGGAGGTCTCCCGGGTGGACCTGGTCGGCGAGCACATCGGCTCGACGGCGATCCGCACCCAGGAGGCGTTCGACCGGGCGCGCGGCGGGGTGCTGTTCATCGACGAGGCGTACGCGCTCTCGCCCGAGGACTCCGGCCGGGACTTCGGGCGCGAGGCGATCGACACCCTGGTGAAGCTGATGGAGGATCACCGGGACTCGGTGGTGGTCATCGTCGCCGGGTACACGGCGGAGATGGAGCGCTTCCTGTCCGTCAACCCCGGTGTGGCGTCCCGCTTCTCCCGCACCATCACGTTCGGCGACTACGCGCCCGAGGAGCTGCTGCGGATCGTGGAGCAGCAGGCCGACGACCAGGAGTACCGGATCGGCGAGGGCGCGTCGGAGGCGCTGCTGAAGTACTTCACGGCGCTGCCGAAGGGTCCGGCGTTCGGCAATGGCCGTACGGCCCGGCAGACCTTCGAGGCGATGGTGGAGCGGCACGCGGGCCGGGTCGCGCAGGTGAGCGACCCGAGCACCGACGACCTCACGCTGCTCTACCCGGAGGATCTGCCCGAACTGCTCTGAGCCTGCTCGGGGAGGCGGGCCAGCAGCGCGGCCCGCTCCCGGTCGAAGGCCGGGTCCGCCTGGTACTCGCCGTGCCCCAGGATCGGCGCGGGCAGCGGGTGTTCGGCGGTACGGCCGTAGGCGAGCGGGTCCTTGAACGCGTCGCAGTCCACGTCGGGCCCGTCGGCCCCATCGGTCTCGGTCAGCCGGATCGGGCCGCCGATGGGGTCGGTGTAGCGCCACAGGTTGCGCCAGCACCGCACCTCGCCGTGGAGCGAGCGCAGTTGGGCGGGGCCGAAGTAGGCGGGGAACCAGCGCCCGTACAGCCGCTCCAGCGGTGAGCCGTAGGTGAGCAGCGCGACCTGGGCGCGGGTGCGCGGGTCGACCTGCCAGACCGCGGCGGCGGCCAGCACGCTGCCCTGAGAGTGCCCGGAGATGACGAGGCGGCCGCCGTAGGTGCGGGTCCAGGTCTCCATCCGCCAGGTCAGGTCGGGGACGGCGCGCTCGGCATAGCAGGGCGGGGCGAAGGGGTGCGCTGCGCGCGGCCAGAAGGTGCCGACGTCCCACAGGATGCCGATGGTGCGCCGCGCGGAGGGGCTGCGGTACGCGCGACGGGCCCAGGTGACCAGCATCAGGACCGCGAAGCCCATCATCCAGGAGCCGAGCGCCTGGGCCGTCTGGGTGGCCGCGTCGATGAACCCCGGGGTGTCGTCGGCGGCCCGCCCCGGCACCTCGTTGGTGAGCCAGGTCCCGATGACCGCGAGCCCGCCGAGCAGCAGAGTGAACAGGGCGACGGGGCCGACGAGCCAGGGCGTGGAGTCGGTGAGCCCGGCGCGGGCGATGGTGGTGGCGATCCGGCGGGTGCGCACCGCGTCGGCGGGCTCGCCCGGGTAGCTGTCCAGGACGCCGGGGATGAGCCGCTCGCGGATCCGCCAGGCCCGCAGGGCGAAGATCACAGCCAGCAGCAGGATCATCAGCAGCAGGACCGGTATGGCCGTGGCCCACCAGGACAGCAGGATGGGCGGCGCGATGGTGCCGCCCTCGCCCGGGGTGGCACCGCCGTCCAGCCAGTCGGCGATGCGCTGGGCGACGCCTCCGGCGAGCACCGAACCGAGCCCGCAGGCGAGCATGGCGACGGCGGGACCGGCCAGTCCGCGCAGCGGGGTGCGCGCGGTGGGCGCCTCCCGGTACAGGAGCAGGGCGCACACCGCGATGGCCACGATGAGCGCGCCCTGCACGATGGCGATCGTGACGAAGGTCTGGTCGCCGGGCAGCCTTCCGTGGGAGACCCAGTCGGGGCGGGACCAGCCCGCGTACAGCATGGCGAGCGCGAGCACGCCGAGTGCGGCGCCGGGCAGCGCGGTGATGGTGAGGCGGTCCAGATCGCTGTCGGCCTTGGTCTCGCTGCGGCCTCGGCGGCACACCACGATCACCACCAGGCACCCGCCGGTGATCACCAGGGCGAGCAGCGTCCAGCCCACGGCGTCCAGCAGGGCGCCGCCGCCCGCCTCGCGGTCGTACCCTGCGGTGGCCGCGGTGATGGCCGCGGCGATCGTCAGGAAGCCCGCGGCGGTGTGGGCGGCGCGCAGCCGGGCGACGATGCGGCGGCCGTACCAGAAGCCCGGCAGGCACAGCGCGGGCTGGTTGCCCGACTCGGCGCAGGTCTCGTCCACCGGCCGCTCCAGCGGGGGCTGCGACTCGTAGGCGCTCCAGGTGCGGTTGGACAGGTACCACAGCAGCCCGTTGAGGGCCGCCGGTACGACGGCGGCGAGCGCGAGCCGGCGGCCGGGCTGGCTCCACCAGCCGTCGTCCCCGGCGGACAGGAAGCCGAGCCAGGTGCCGTCGGCGCACTCGGCGGCGCCCGCGCACTGCCAGGCGACCAGGTCGAGGGCGACCTCGCCGGCCCCGGCGATCAGCAGCACGGTCAGGCTGAGCGCGACCAGCCGCACCAGCAGCCCGTAGCTGCGCACGGTGCGCTCCCGGCGGTCGGCCGCGGGGCGCATCCAGTGGGCCAGGTTGACGACCATGAAGGGCAGCAGGAGCAACCACAGGGCGCGGGCGCTGTTGCCGGAGGTGAGGTTGGACCAGACGTACGCCTCGCGGACCGGGGCGCCCCGGTGGTCCTCCGGGCGCGACTCGGCGTCGATGTCGTCGATGCGCCGGTAGACCGCGGCGGTCTCGTCGCCGGTGACCGGGGTGGTGCGCGGATCGGTCAGCATCTCCTGGGGGGTGGTGCCGCCGACGCCGTGGACCAGGAGTTCCAGGTCGGGTGGTGGTTCACCGTTCCGGGGCGGCGGTGGCGCCCCCAGCGCCCGGTCCGCCCCCGCTGCCGATGCGCTGGTACCCGTGGTCGATGCCACCGTGCCCCCCGATCCCGGTGTCGTGCGGTCGTCCCGCCCCGGTCTTCCCCAGGTCTGTCCCCGGTCTTCTCCCGGTCTTCGCTCCAGGATTGTGCCCAGCGGGGTGGGACACGGAGCATGACAGGCCGGGCGTGGCGAAATCGTAACCCCCCGGTACTCAGGGCCCGGCTGTCCGCCCCACATGCGAAGATGGCCGCGCGGGCGACGTGCGACGGCCGGAAGGGAACGGGCAGGGTGAGCGACAACCAGAATCTCCTCGCCGAGCAGCGGCGCGCCCTGATTCTCGACGAGGTCAGGCGGCGCGGTGGAGTGCGGGTCAACGAGCTGACGCGCAAGCTCAATGTGTCGGACATGACGGTCCGTCGCGATCTGGACGCGCTGGCCCGGCAGGGTGTGCTGGAGAAGGTGCACGGCGGCGCGGTGCC
The DNA here is from genome assembly GCF_042731515.1 of Streptomyces sp. NPDC059850. Taxonomy (NCBI): domain Bacteria; kingdom Bacillati; phylum Actinomycetota; class Actinomycetes; order Kitasatosporales; family Streptomycetaceae; genus Streptomyces; species Streptomyces sp. NPDC059850. The sequence goes on along the minus strand of NZ_JBHWJI010000023.1, from coordinate 30,744 downwards.
GGTCGCCGAGGCGAGCACGTACGAACCGGGGTTCGAGGCCAAGTCGGGCCTGGAGCTGTCCGCCAAGGAGGACATCGCGAAGGCCGCCGCCGCGATGGTCACCCCGGGGACGGCGATCGGGCTGGCCGGGGGTACGACGGCGTTCGCGCTGGCCCAGCAGCTGCTGGAGGTGCCGGATCTGACGGTGGTGACCAACTCGGTCCGGGTGGCGGACGTGTTCTACAACGCGCAGCGGTCGGCGGCGGCGCTCGGCGGGGCCGCACCGCGCCCCGGGGCGGCCACCGTGGTGCTCACGGGCGGGGTGCGCACCCCGTCGGACACGTTGGTGGGGCCGGTCGCGGACGCCGCGGTGCGCGCGCTCCACTTCGATGTGCTCTTCCTCGGCGTGCACGGCATATCGGTCGAGGCCGGGCTGTCCACGCCGAACCTGGCGGAGGCGGAGACCAACCGCCACTTCGTGCGGTCCGCGCGGCGGGTGGTGGTGGTCGCCGACCACACCAAGTGGGGCACGGTGGGCCTGAGTTCCTTCGCCTCGCTGGACCAGGTGGACGCGCTGGTGACGGACCCCGGGCTGCCGGCCGCGGCGCGTGCCGAGATCGCCGAGTATCTGCCGGAGCTGGTGGTGGCGGGCGAGCCGGGCGAGGCCGCGTCGGTCCTCTGACGGGACCTCTGACGGAGCGACAGCCGTGCGGCTATCGTGGCCGCATGGCATACCGGTTGCGTTCCGTGGGGCTGGACTACACCGAGACGGCCCCGGTCCAACTCGCTTTCACCGCCGAGGCGTCGGCGCCGCCCGAGGCGGTGTTCGGGGCGCTGGCCGATGTCGAGGGCTGGCCCCGCTGGTTCCGCCAGGTGACCGACGCCCGCGCGACGGCCGACGGGACGGGGCGGGAGATCCGCCTGCTGGGCGGCACCCGCTTCCGCGAGACGGTGGTGGCGGCGGACCCCTGCGAGCGGTACGCGTACCGGATCGACGAGACGAACGTACCGGGGCTGCGGGCGCTGCTGGAGGAATGGCGGCTGGTGCCGTGGCGCTCCGGCACGGTGGTGCGCTACACGTTCGCGCTGGACGGCACGGCGCCGGTCCGGGCCTCGGCGCGGATCTTCCGCCCGGGGCTGCGGCGGGCGTTCCACGACGCGGTCCGGTGCCTGGACCGGCGGCTGACGACGGGCTGAGGGTGGATCAGGCCGTGAGCTGGTCCGGCCAGCGTCCGGTCGCCAGGAAGGTGTCGATCGCCTTCGCGTGCGGCTCGATGTCGAGCCCCTGTTCCTCCAGCCAGGCGTCCGAGTAGTACTTGTCCAGATACCGGTCGCCCGGGTCGCACAGCAGTGTCACCACGCTTCCCGTGCGCCCCCGCTCCACCATCTCCGCGACGATCTTCAGCGCGCTCCACAGCCCGGTCCCCGTGGACCCGCCCGCCTTGCGCCCGATCGCCCGCTCCAGCGCCCGTACGGCCGCGACGCTCGCCGCGTCCGGGACCTTCATCATCCGGTCGATCGCGCCGGGCAGGAAGCTGGGCTCCATCCGGGGGCGGCCGATGCCCTCGATACGGGAACCGGACTCGCTGCACGCGTGGGCGTCGTGGTGCACCCAGCCGTCGAAGAAGCACGAGTTCTCCGGGTCGGCGACGCACACCCGGGTGTCGTACTGCATGTAGTGCGCATAGCGCGCGATGGTCGCGGAGGTGCCGCCGGTGCCCGCGGTGGCGACCACCCAGGCCGGTTCGGGATAGCGCTCCAGCCGCAGCTGCTGGTAGATCGACTCGGCGATGTTGTTGTTGCCTCGCCAGTCGGTCGCCCTTTCGGCGTAGGTGAACTGGTCCATGTAGTGGCCACCGGATTCCGCCGCGAGGGCGATGGACTCCTCGTACATCTTCCGCGGGTCGTCCACGAAATGGCACTGGCCGCCATGGAATTCGATCAGGCGGCACTTTTCCCGGCTCGTCGTGCGCGGCATCACCGCGATGAAGGGGACGCCGATCAGCTTCGCGAAGTACGCCTCGGATACGGCGGTGGAGCCGCTGGACGCCTCGATGACGGGCTTGCCGGGGCGGATCCAGCCATTGCACAGCCCGTAGAGGAACAGCGAGCGGGCGAGCCGGTGCTTGAGGCTCCCTGTGGGATGGGTGGACTCGTCCTTGAGGTAGAGGTCGATCCCCCACCGCTGCGGGAGCGGGAAGCTCAGCAGGTGCGTATCAGCTGATCGCTGTGCGTCGGCCTGCACTTTCCGGACGGCCTCCTTGAGCCAGGCCCGGTAGTCGTGGTCACTGCGGTCCACGTCAACCGTGTCGATGACCGTCCGCGTCGTACTGTCCACGCCGCTCCTCGTGCTTGTGCCCCGTGCCCGTTCCGAGTGGCATACTCGGTCCGTTTCGATCCTAAATGGACCCCGGTGCGCCCTGGTGCCCCGGGCCGGTCACGGGCACACTGCGCAGCAGGGAGAATGAGGCAGCAGCGCTTGCCAGTCGGAAGCCACCGGGGAGGCGGTCGTGATGGCCGATACCGAATTCAACGCCAGGGGCGTGCGGATCGAGCGATTCCTGCGCTCGGTCACCCGCGCCGGACAGGTCTCGATCAAGGACGGCAGGCTGCAGCTGCTGACCAGCTACGGGCGCGAGATCGACAGCGCGCCCGTGCAGTCGGTCCGGGCGAGCAAACCGTGGTTCGTGGACGGCGACCAGGCGATGGCGACCGTCAACGGCACCCGCTACCGCCTCACCCTCGGCCAGCAGGACGCGGCCAAGCCCTCCGGGTCCGGCGCCGCCGGCCGCTTCCTCGACGCGGTCCGGTCCGCCCGGGACCACGTCCGCAAGGGGTGAAGGCGGCCGAGTTGCGCATGCGCGCGGGGGGACCGACCCTGGACGAGCATCAGTATCACTGAGGGTCAACAAGCGGTGACGCTGAGAACCGGCCCACCGGTCGCGCACGGCAGCCACCACTGCTGAACGCGTTCGCCGCCCGCATCTGCATCAGGCTAGCCCCAACTTCTTCAGGGAGTCGCAGCCGTGATCAGTCGTCCTAGCAGGCATTGCACGGTGGAGCTGCAAGCCCTGCCGTCGCGGATCGGTCAGGTCCGCAGAATCGTGTCGGCGCAGTTGCGCTACTGGCATCTGGATCCGCTCATCGACCCGGCGGCGCTCGGTGTCACCGAGCTGCTCACCAATGTCCACCGGCACGCCGAGCCGGACAAGCAGTGCACGGTCGAGATCGCCCTCATGCTGGACCGGCTGACGGTCTCGGTCCGCGACCAGGATCCGCGGCTGCCCCGGGTCCGCGAATCCGACCCCGTGTCCACGCACGGCCGGGGGCTCGCGCTGGTCGCGGCGGTCAGCCAGACCTGGGGGATGGACGTACGGGACGACGGCAGCGGCAAGGTCGTCTGGTTCACGCTGGCCGTGCCGCAGCCCGCCACCGTGACCGGCTCGCCGTACGCGGCGTACGGAGCGGGCCGCACCGCGCCGCCGCCGCACCGGGCGGGCCTGGCCCGTCCGGTAACGGCCCCCACCCCGGCCTCCGCACCGGCCCCGGTGTCTCCCGTATCCCCGGTATCCCCGGCGCCCGCACCGGCTCCCGTGGCGGCGCCCGCGCCCGCACCGGCCGTACGGGAGCGGGCACCGGCCGCCCGGTCGGCCGTATCCCACTGAGCGTTTCGGCACCGGGCGTTCGGGCCGCCCCGCCCCCAGGCGGACGGGACGGCCCGCTCACCACCCTCTCTGTACCTACTGGTATGTACACTCCTCGCATGACCACCTCGGAACGGCTGATCGAGAGCACCCGGGAACTGCTGTGGGAGCGCGGCTACGTGGGCACCAGCCCCAAGGCGATCCAGCAGCGGGCGGGGGCGGGCCAGGGCAGCATGTACCACCACTTCACGGGCAAGCCCGATCTCGCGCTCGCGGCCATCCGCCGCACCGCCGAGGAGTTGCGGGCCGCGGCGGAGGCGTCGCTGTCCGGCCCCGGGGGCGCGTACGACCGCGTGCGCGGCTATCTGCGGCGCGAGCGCGATGTGTTGCGCGGCTGTCCGATCGGGCGGCTGACGATGGATCCGGAGGTGATCGCCGATCCGGTGCTGCGGCAGCCGGTGGACGAGACGCTGGACTGGCTGCGCGGGCGGTTGGCGGACGTCCTCGCCGAGGGGCGGGAGCGCGGCGAGTTCACGGCCGGGCTGGACCCGGCCCGTACCGCCTCGGCGGTCGTCGCGACCGTACAGGGCGGCTATGTGCTGGCCCGCGCGGCCGAGTCGGCGGCCCCTTTCGACAGCGCCGCGGAAGGCCTGCTCGCCCTGCTGGCCGCCCACCGGGCGCCCGACTCCCCCGCCAGGTAACGGAATTGCCGGTTCCAGGAGAAGGTTCCAGGAGAAGGAAAGAGTCCGCTCATGCACGCGATGCAGTACCGGATCACGCTGCCCGCCGACTACGACATGAAGATCATCCGGCATCGGGTGGAGTCGAGGGGGCACCTCCTGGACGACTTCCCGGGGCTCGGCCTCAAGGCGTACGGCATCCGCGAGCGCGGGGTCGACGGCTCACCGGTCAACTCCTACGCGCCGTTCTACCTCTGGTCCGCCCCGGACGCCATGAACCGCTTCCTGTGGGGTCCCGGATTCCGGGGCATCGTCCAGGACTTCGGCCGCCCCGCCGTCGAACACTGGCAGGGCCTGGCCTTCCACCGCGGCCCGGCCGTCGGCACCGCGCCGCGCACCGCCGTCCGCCACACCGAGCCGGTCCCGGCCGCCGCCGATCCCGCGACGGCCGTCGACGGCGCGCTTAAGGAGCTGCGGCGCCGGGCGACCGCCGAGGGTGTGCACTCGGCGGCGCTCGGCATCGACCCGCGCGGCTGGGAGCTGATGCGCTTCACGCTCTGGGCCCACTCCGCGCCACCCGAAGAGCCCGGCGACCGCTACCAGGTGCTCCATCTGTCGGCCCCGGACCTGACCGCGCTCCCCGAGGGACGGCACTGGTAGGCGGTGCTACGCCACACCCAGCGCCGTCAGCGGGTCGTCCAGCGCCGGCTGCCACGCCAGCTCCGCCGCGCCCACCAGGCCGTTGTGGTCCAGGGTGCACGGCAGAATCGGTACGCCCCCGCTGCGCCCCCACAGGCTGCGCTCGGCGACGACCGCCCGCAGCCGCTCCGCGTCGGCCTCCAGCAGCTCGCGGTGGAGGCCGCCGAGGATGATGCGGTCGGGGTTGAGGATGTTGACGAGCCCGGCGAGCCCGAGGCCCAGGCGGTCGATGAGCTGCTCGGCGGCGGCCCGCACCGACGGATCGGCGTAGTCCGCGCGGATCAGGTCACGGGCCTGCTGGAGCAGCGACCCCTCGGGGCCGGGCTCGCGCCCGGCGGCGTCGAGGAAGGCGAGCGGGTCGGTCTCGATGTCCAGGCAGCCGCGGCTGCCGCAGTGGCAGGGCGGCCCCTCGGGGTTGACGGTCAGATGGCCGACCTCCAGGGCGAGCCCCGCGCTGCCGGTGTGCAGCCGCCCGTCGAGGACCAGCGCGCCGCCGACGCCGCGGTGTCCGGTGGCGACGCACAGCAGATGCTGCGCGCCGCCCCCGGCGCCGTGCCGGTGTTCGGCGAGGGCGGCGAGGTTGACGTCGTTGCCCGCGTGGCCGGTGAGCGGTTCCCCGTCCGCGCCGCGGATCCCCGCTTCGGCCAGGCTCCGGGTGAACAGCTCGCGCACCGGCGCGCCCGCGGGCCAGGCGATGTGCAGCGGGTTGAGGGCGGTGCCCTCGGGCTCCGCGACCGCGGACGGCACGGCCAGCCCGGCGCCCACGCAGCGGCGGCCGGTCTCGCGCAGCAGCTGGGCTCCGGCCTCGACGACCGCGTCGATGACGTGCGCCGGGTCGGCGGGCACCGTCATGCGGCCGGGGGCGGTGGCGACGATGTTCCCGCCGAGCCCGACGAGCGCCGCCCGGAAGCCGTCGGCGTGCACCTGGGCGGCGAGCGCGACGGGCCCGCGCGGGGCGATCGAGAGCCGGTGCGAGGGGCGGCCCTGCGCCCCGGCGGAGCCGAGCGGCCGCGCGTCGACCTCGATCAGGCCGAGCGCCTCCAGCTCGGCGGCGACGGCCCCCGCGGTCGCGCGGGTCACCCCGAGTTCGGTCGTGAGCACCGCGCGGGTGGGTGCGCGGCCGGTGTGTACGAGCGCCAGTGCCGGGCCGAGAGCGCCCCGGCCCCGCTCGAGCCTTGTCCGTGTCTGGGTCACGCCTCTATTCTCACTTTGTGCCGACATCAAACAAAACATGGACGGCCATTCCGGGGAAGCGCGGGCCGGCGACCCCCGAGCGCGCCCTCTCCCAACTCCGCGCCGCCCTCACCGTGTTCTTCGCCCTCGACGGCTTCGTGTTCGCCGGATGGGTGGCCCGCATCCCCGCGATCAAGGACCAGACGGGCGCCTCCGCGGGCGCCCTGGGGCTCGCCCTGCTGTGCGTGTCGGTGGGTGCCACGGCCACCATGATGACCACCGGGTGGCTCTGCCGCCGGTTCGGCAGCCACGCCACGACGGTCGCCCTCGCCGTGCTGCTCTCGCTCAGCGTCACGCTGCCGCCGCTGACCCACTCCGCGCTCGCCCTCGGGCTGGTGCTGCTGGTCTTCGGCACCGCCTTCGGCGGGCTCAACGTCGCCATGAACAGCGCGGCCGTCGATCTCATCGCCGCGCTGCGCAGGCCCGTCATGCCCAGCTTCCACGCGGCGTTCAGCCTGGGCGGGATGGCCGGGGCGGGGCTCGGCGGGCTGCTCGCGGGCCATCTCTCCCCCACCCGCCATCTGGCGCTGCTGGCCGCCGTCGGGCTGGTGCTCGCGGCGGGCGCGGGCCGCACCCTGCTCTCCGTTCCGCCGCCGTCGCCGCCCGAAACCGATACGAGCCCGGCGGCCGGGGCATCCGCCGGAGCGCGGCGCGGGCCCGCGCGCTGGCTGGTGGCGGTATTCGGCCTGATCGCCCTGTGCACGGCGTACGGCGAGGGGGCGATGGCGGACTGGGCCGCGCTCCATCTCCGCGAGGACCTCCACGCGTCCGCGGGCGTCGCGGCCGCCGGTTACTCCGTATTCGCGCTGACGATGGCCATTGGGCGGCTTTCCGGTACGGCGCTGCTCGAACGGATCGGCCAGACCGCGACGTTGACCGCGGGCGGCGCCACGGCGGCGGCCGGGATGCTGCTGGGCGCGCTCGCGCCGACGGTCTGGCTCACCCTGCTGGGCTTCGCGGTCACCGGGCTCGGCCTGGCCAATCTCTTCCCCGTGGCCATCGCCCGGGCGGGCGCGCTGGCCGGCCCCAGCGGGGTCGCCGCGGCCTCCACCCTCGGCTACGGCGGCATGCTGCTGGGCCCGCCCGCGATCGGCTTCCTCGCCGACTGGTTCTCGCTGCCCGCAGCCCTCACCACGGTCGCGGGGCTGGCGGCGGTCGCGGCCGTCGTCGCGTACGCCACCCGCAACGCCGTACGCCCCGGGCCGGATTGACCGCCGGATTGAATTTCGCCACGTCACCCCGCATGTCAGAGGTGGCTGGCAGAATTCCGCCATGGAGATTGCCGAGCTGATCGACGTCGTGAACCGCGAGGGGCAGCTGCTGGCCGACGCCGCGGCCAAGGCGGGCACGGACGCCCGGGTGCCCACCTGCCCCGGGTGGCAGGTCCGGGACCTGCTGTCGCACACCGGGCGGGTGCACCGGTGGGCGACCCGTTACCTCGCCGAGGGCCTGACGGAGCGGGTTCAGCTGAGTGACGAGCCGGAGCTGGACGGCGCCGAGCTGGTCGCCTGGTACCGGGACAGCCATCGGACGCTGGTCAAGGCGCTCACCGACGCCGACCCGGCCCTGGAGTGCTACACGTTCCTGCCCGACCCCGCGCCGCTGGCGTTCTGGGCCCGGCGGCAGGCCCACGAGACGTCGATCCACCGGGTCGACGCGGAATCGGCGCTCGGCGCGGACCACTCGCCCTTCGACCCGGCCTTCGCGGCGGACGGGATCGATGAGCTGCTGCTCCGTTTCCATGCGACGGAGCTGAGCAAGGTGCGTACGGAGGCCCCGCGCACCCTGCGGCTGCGGGCCACGGACACCGACGACATCTGGACGGTGCGGCTCAGCGAAGCGATCCCGCGCACCACGCGGGACGGCGAGGGGGACGCGGACTGCGAGCTGACCGGCCCGGCCGGGGAGCTGTACATGGTGGCGTGGAACCGGCTGCCGTACAGCGCGCTGAGCGGCAAGGGCGATCTGTCGCTGGCGCAGGTGTGGCGGGAGCGGTCGTCCCTGTGAGCAGGCCTGGGCCCCGTAGCCAGGCCGACCGGGACGCGCTCACCGTGGAGATCGTGTTCGCCCTGGTCACGGGCGGGCTGCTGGCGGCCGTCCTCTTCTTCGCCGTCGCGAGCCCCGCGCTCTTCGGGGAGCTGGGGCAGGCCCAGGAGGCCGCGTGGCGGACGGCGGCCGCCGTCGCGGCCACCGCCGGGTTCGCCTACCGCGTGATACGGGTGCTGTGGCTGCCCCGTAAGGGGCGGCGCGAATGACCGGGGACGGGCGGTGGCGGTGCGCGGGGCTGCGCTGGTCGTACGGCTCCGGCCCCGCCCTCGTCTGGCGCCATCCGGTCCACGGTGAGCGGACGTCCGCGCTGACGCGGGGCCGTCCGCTGGCCTTCACCACCGGGCCCGGGCGCCACTGCACCGGCGTGCGCCGGGGGGCCAGGCACACCCCGTGCCCGGACGACGCCGAGGTGTCGGTGACCGCCGTCTCGTCCCAGTGCGCGGACTGCGCCCGGCTCGACCGCTCGTACTCGGTCGCCGCCGACACCCGCACCGACGACCCCCGCCCGTACGACGTCTATCTCGCCTGGTTCGGGCCGGGGTTGGTCAAGGCCGGGATCACGGCGGCCGAGCGGCAGGGCGTACGACTGCTGGAGCAGGCAGCGCTCTCGTACGCGCTGCTCGGCCGGGGCCCGCTGATGGCCGCGCGCCGCGCGGAGGCCGTGCTGGGGGCCGCGCTCGGCGTCCCGGACCGCTTTCCGTACGCGGCCAAGCGCGCCGCCCGGCAGGCGCCGCCGCCCCGGGAGCACCGCGCCGCCGAACTCGCGGCGCTGCACGCGCGGGCGCGCGGGCTCGGCGGTCTGCCGGAGTCGCTGGCCGTCACCGCCTTCGCGCCGGTCCACCACGACGAGGCGTTCCATCTGGAGCGGCTGGGTCCGGTGCACGGGGCGATCCGGCTCGCCGCCGACCGCACGGTGGCGGGGCGCGTCGAGGGCGTGGCGGGCCCGGACATCCAGCTGACCGCGTCGGACGGCCGCGCCCTGCTGCTGGATGGCCGTCTGCTGGCGGGCCGTCCGCTCGGCGCTGCCCCGGCGGACGCGGAGACGACGGCCCCGGTGGAGGTTCCGGCGCGGGAGGCCGCGCGTCCGGAGGCGCTGTTCTGACGCGCTGCGCCACGGGCTGGGCAGGTCAGCCCAGCCAGCCGGGGCGTACGAGTCCCGACTCATAGGCGAGGACGACGAGTTGGGCGCGGTCGCGGGCGCCCAGCTTCACCATCGTGCGGCTCACATGGGTCTTGGCGGTGAGCGGGCTGACGACCAGCCGCCGCGCGATCTCCTCGTTCGACAGGCCGATTCCGACCAGGGCCATCACCTCCCGTTCCCGCTCGGTCAGTTCCGTGAGGACGGAGGCGGGCGCGGGCTCCTTCGAGCGGGCGGCGAACTCGGCGATGAGGCGGCGGGTGACCCCGGGCGACAGCAGCGCGTCGCCGTCGACCACGGCCCGCACCGCGCGCAGCAGTTCCTCCGGTTCTGTGTCCTTGACCAGAAAGCCGGAGGCGCCGCCACGGATGGCCTCGAAGACGTATTCGTCCAGCTCGAAGGTGGTCAGCATGATCACCTTCACTTCCGCGAGGGCGGGGTCGGCGGTGATCCGGCGGGTCGCGGCGAGTCCGTCGAGGAGGGGCATGCGGATGTCCATGAGCACGACATCGGGGCGGCGCTCCCGCACCTCCTTCAGGGCCTGCTCCCCGTCGGCGGCCTCGGCGACCACGTCGATGTCCGGCTGGGCGGCCAGCAGCGCCCGGAAGCCCGCGCGGACCAGGAGCTGGTCATCGGCGAGCAGGACGCGGATCACTCGGCTCACGGTGTCTCCTCGGGCGCGGCGGTCTTGGTCTCCTCTGGCGCGGCGGTTTGGGGCGCATCGTGTGCGGCGGGCGTGGCGGTGAGCGGGATGCGCGCGTGCACGCGGAAGCCGCCGTCCGGGCAGGGGCCCGCCTCCACCGTGCCGCCGAGGGCGGCGGCGCGCTCGCGCATGCCGACCAGGCCGTTCCCGCCGCCCGTCGCTCGGCCCGCCGTGTCGTCCGTGGTCGCCGGGCCGTCGTCGTCCACCCGCAGCTCCAGCTCCTCCGGGGCGTACGACAACCGGACGTGCGCGGTCCGCGAGCCCGAGTGGCGGACGATGTTGGTCAGCGCCTCCTGGACGATGCGGAAAGCGGCCAGGTCCGTGCCCGGCGGCAGGGCGGCCGGGGTGCCCCGCGTCGCGACCTCCACCGTCAGCCCCGCGCCCGCCGCCTGTTCGGTCAGCTCCGGGAGCCGGTCCAGGCCGGGGGCGGGCTGGCGCGGCGCGGCGCCGGAGGCGCGCAGGGTGTCCAGGACCTGGCGTACCTCGCCCAGCGCCTCCTTGCTGGCCGCCTTGATGGTGGTCAGGGCGGTGCGGGCCTGTTCGGGGTCCTGGTCGAGGAGGGCGAGGCCGACCCCCGCCTGCACATTGATGACCGAGATGCTGTGGGCGAGGACGTCGTGCAGTTCGCGGGCGATCCGCAGCCGCTCCTCGTCCGCCCGGCGCCGTACCGCCGCCGCCCGCTCCGCGCGCTCGCGGGCCCACTGCTCGCGCCGTACGCGGACGAGTTCGGCCGCCGCGAGCACCGCCGCCGCCCAGGCCGCGACCGCCACCTCCTGCCCCCAACCGGCGGACGGGTCGCCCGGCGGCGGCAGCCAGCGGTAGAGCCAGTGCGCGATGAGCAGCCGCCCCGCCCACAGCGCGCCGACCGCGCACCAGGCCGCCACCCGCTGCCCGGCGGCGACGGCCGCGACGCAGGCGACGACGACGCTGAGGAAGACCGGGCCGTTCGGCCCGCCCACGGCGAGGTAGCCCAAGGTCACCGCTGAGACGCCGAGGACGGCGAGCCGGGGGTGGCGGTGGCGCAGGAGCAGCAGCGCGGGCCCGGCCAGCAGCAGCGCGTACAGGCCGGGGCCGAGGTCGCTCCGGTCGGGCTGCCGCTGGGCGGCGAACCCCGTGCCCACCAGCTGGACGACGGCGACGACGAGCGAGGAGCGCCAGGGCACGGAGGTGCCCGGCGGGCCGAACGGCCCGCCGTACCAGGGCGCCCCGCGCCACCACCCGCCCGGACCGCGCCCCGGTTCGCGACCAGGCCCCCGCTCCCCCGTGAATTCGTGCATACGGCAACGCTAGACCGGCCACCCGCGAACGGCGTCCCCCGTGCGCGGTGATCGCCCGTACTCCCCCCGGAGTAGCCCGCGGGGACCGACGGAAGGCCCGCTACCGCAGGCCCGCTTGGCGCCCCAGGGCGGCGGCCGTGTGCGCGAAGAACTCGTCCCGCGCCGCCACCACCCCATGGAAGTGGCCGAACAGCTCAAAGCTGATCAGCCCGAAGAGCTGCGCCCACGCCGCGACGAGCGCCGCCAGCGCCTCGGCGGGCAGCTCGGCCTCGAGGACGTCGGCCAGGGCCGCGACGTCCGCCCGCACCCCCTCCGGCAGCTCCGCCGCCTCCGGTACGCGCAGGGCACCCCCGGCGTGGGCGTCGCGGGCGACCGCGACGAGGGTGAGGGCGATGCGGGCGGCGGGGGCGTTGGTGGCCTCGGGCGCGGAGTAACCGGGCACCGGGGAGCCGTAGATCAGCGCGTACTCGTGCGGGTGGGCGAGCGCCCAGCTCCGGGCCGCCCGGCAGACCGCCGTCCAGCGCGCCACGGGGGCGTCGTCGCCGCGCGTCGCGGCGAGCGCGGCCTCGGCGGCGGCGCCGATCGCGTCGTACGCGTCCACGATGAGCGCGGTCAGCAGCTCGTCGCGGCTCGGGTAGTAGCGGTAGAGGGCCGAGGAGACCATGCCCAGCTCGCGGGCGACGGCCCGGAGCGACAGCTTGGCCGCGCCCTGGTCGGCCAGCTGGCGGCGCGCCTCTTCCTTGATGGCGGCGGTCACTTCGGCGCGGGCCCGTTCCCTGGCCCCTCGGATCGCGGTCATGCGTACAGTCTGCCATCTTTCGGAGCGGCGACCTAAAACGAGAGCACTGCTCTTGCCATGTTCCGGGACCTCTGCGCACAATGCTCTTCAACGAGAGCACCGCTCTCGCGGGTGGTTCACCACAGCAGACGGAGGACGTCATGACGCAGCACTACATCGAGCCCCGCCGCTTCGAGGTGCCCGTCCACGGTGCCGTGGCGTGGCTGGCGCGGCACGGGCTCAGCCTCTTCGGCGCGGCGGAGCTGTCCGTTCCGGGCCGGTCCAGCGGGGCGATGCGGCGCGTCCCGGTCAACCCGCTGGCCCTGGACGGCGAGCGGTATCTCGTCTCGGCGCGCGGCAACGCCCAGTGGGTGCGCAATCTGCGGGCGGCCGGGGGCGGACAGCTGCGCAAGGGCCGCCGGACGCGGCCGTTCACCGCCGCCGAACTGCCCGAGGGCGAGGAGAAGGCGGCGGTGCTGCGGGCCTATCTGAAGCGGTGGGGGTGGGAGGTCGGCGCCTTCTTCGACGGCGTGACCGCCACCTCCGACGACGCCGAACTCGCCCGGATCGCCCTCATGCACCCGGTCTTCCGCGTCACCGTCACGGACGCCTGAGCCTCCGCTACTTCTTGTCCATCGCCGCCAGCGCCCGGCGGGCCGCCGGGTGGGTACGGACCAGGTCGGCCAGCGTCGTCGTACCGCGCGTGATCTTCGTGAACGCGCGCCACGCCGGGCGGAAGCCGGTGATGGCCGCGTGGAACATCCCGGGGCGGCGGGCGAACGCCGCGTACATCCGGCGGCCGACGCCCATCTCCACCCCCAGACCGGCCTTGATCGCGAACGCGTAGTTGAGGGCCTGGCGCCGGGCGTCCACCGCGTCGTGCGCCTCGGCGATCCGTACCGCCCACTCCCCCGCGAGGCGGCCCGAGCGCAGCGCGAAGGAGATGCCCTCGCGCGTCCACGGCTCCAGCAGCCCGGCCGCGTCCCCGCACACCAGCACCCGGCCCCGGGAGAGCGGCGAGTCGTCGGAGCGGCACCGGGTCAGATGGCCGGAGGAGATGCTCGGCTCGAATCCGGCGAGGCCGAGCCGGGCGATGAAGTCCTCCAGATAGCGCTTGGTGCCCGCGCCCTCGCCGCGCGCCGAGATGACGCCGACGGTCAGCGTGTCGCCCTTGGGGAAGACCCAGCCGTAACTGCCGGGCATCGGGCCCCAGTCGATGAGCACCCGGCCCGCCCAGTCCTCCGCGACCGTCTCCGGAACCGGGATCTCCGCCTCCAGGCCCAGGTCCACCTGGTCGAGCTTCACCCCGACATGCGCCCCTATCCGGCTCGCGCTGCCGTCCGCGCCGACCACGGCCCGCGCCAGCACCGTCTCGCCGTCCCCGAGGACGACCGCCACGGTGCGGCGGTCCGGCACGGACGGGCCGTGCTGCTCAACCCGGGTGACGCTCACGCCGGTGCGCACCTCGGCGCCCGCGTCCTTGGCCGCCTCGACCAGACCGGCGTCGAACTCCGGCCGGTTGATCAGCCCGAACAGCGCGTGCTTGGAGCGTCGGGTCCGGGACAGCTTCCCGTTCATCGAGAAGGTCACCGCGTGGACGCGCTCACGCAGCGGCAGCTCGAAACCGGGCGGCAGCGCCTCGCGCGAGGGGCCGATGATGCCACCGCCGCACGTCTTGTAGCGCGGCAGTTCGGCCTTCTCCAGCAGCAGCACCCGGCGGCCGGCGCACGCCGCGGCGTGGGCCGCGGAGGCACCCGCGGGCCCCGCGCCGACCACGACGACGTCCCATACCGTCTCTTTGTCCGGGGCTGCGTTGTCGCTGCTCACGTGTGCTTCCGCTCCCAATCGCCCGTCCTGATTGCGCCTACCGGGCATCCTACGGCGCGCCGGTGGCCGAACCTGCTGTGGGATGATCGGCGCACCGCACCACTCCGCACACCACCCCTCAACGCCGCGTAAACCAGGAGCGTTCCCCCATGGAACAGGACCTCGCCGCCACCGTCGCCGCTCTGCAGCCCCGCGCCCTGGCCGAGCTGGCCGAGCTGGTGGCCTTCCCGTCGGTGGCGGACCCGGCGCAGTTCCCGCGCAGCGGGTGCGAGGCGGCGGCGGAGTGGGTCGCGGCGGCGCTGCGCGCCGAGGGGTTCGAGGACGTGGCGCTGCTGGACACCCCCGACGGCACCCAGTCCGTCTACGGTTTCCTGCCCGGCCCGGCCGGTGCCCCGACCGTCCTGCTCTACGCGCACTACGACGTGCAGCCGCCGCTGGACGAGGACGCCTGGCTGAGCCCGCCCTTCGAGCTGACCGAGCGCGACGGCCGCTGGTACGGGCGCGGCGCGGCGGACTGCAAGGGCGGCCTGATCATGCATCTGACGGCGCTGCGCGCACTGAAGGAGCACGGCGGCGTCCCGGTCAACGTCAAGGTGATCGTGGAGGGTTCGGAGGAGCAGGGCACCGGCGGCCTGGAGCGGTACGCCGAGGCGCATCCGGAACTGCTGACCGCCGACGCGATCGTGATCGGTGACACGGGCAACTTCCGGGTGGGGCTGCCGACCGTCACCGCGACCCTGCGCGGGATGACGATGCTGCGCGTATCGGTGGACACGCTCGAAGGGAATCTGCACTCCGGCCAGTTCGGGGGCGCCGCCCCGGACGCGCTCGCCGCGCTGATCCGGATGCTGGACTCGCTGCGCGCGGAGGACGGTTCGACCACGGTCGACGGCCTCGCCCCGGCGACGGCGTGGGACGGCCTCCAGTACGAGGAGGAGGCCTTCCGTAAGGACGCCGGGGTGCTGGACGGGGTCGAGCTGATGGGCTCGGGCACGGTCGCCGACCGCATCTGGGCCCGTCCCTCCGTCACGGTGCTGGGCATCGACTGCCCGCCGGTCGTCGGCGCCACCGCCTCCGTCCAGGCGAGCGCGCGGGCGCTGGTCAGCCTGCGGGTGCCGCCGGGCGTGGACGCTGCCGAGGCGGACCGGCTACTGTCCGCCCATCTGGAGGCGGCGGCGCCGTGGGGCGCGCGGGTCGCGGTGGAGCAGGTCGGCCAGGGCCAGGCGTTCCGCGCGGACACCGGGAGCCCGGCGTACGAGGCGATGCGCGAGGCCATGCGGGTGGCGTACGACGGCCAGGAGATGGCGACGGCGGGCCAGGGCGGTTCGATCCCGCTGTGCAACACGCTCGCCTCGCTGTACCCGGCGGCGGAGATCCTGCTGATCGGCCTGAGCGAGCCGGAGGCGCAGATCCACGCGGTCAACGAGAGCGTCTCGCCGGAGGAGTTGGAGAAGCTCTCGCTGACCGAGGCGCTGTTCCTTGAGGCGTACGCGAAGAGCTGAACGGAGCCCCGGGGGCTGTCCGACCCCGGGGCGAACCCGCCCCCGCGAACACGTCCCGGATGACAGCGAGCCCGACGCAACGAACCCCGCCCGGACGACCGCAGGCTCGCCCCGGCGACCGGACCGGGTGCCGCCGGGGCGTGGGGTACCCGCCGTACAGCGGCGGGGCGATGGCCGGTCAGCCCACCGGAACCCCCGCTTCCAGGTAGAGCGGGCGGCCCTGTTCGCGGGCGCGCAGCGCCCAGCGGAGGCGGTTGAACCGGACCGGCGGCAGCAGGTCGGCGGCCTCGGCCTCGGTGACGAAGCGCCAGCCGCGCAGTTCCCCGCCGGGCAGCAGGACCTTCTGGGCCTCGGTGGCGGTGAGGCGGCCGCCGTCGAACAGCAGCCGCAGGCCCCCGTAGCCGGGCGGCTGGGGGCGTTCCCAGTCGGCGACCAGCAGCCGCAGCGGTTCGTCGAGCCGTACGCCCAGCTCCTCGGCCACCTCGCGGCGCCCGGCGCACATCGGCGGCTCACCGCGCTCGACGACGCCGCCGGGGAACTCCCAGCCGGGCTTGTAGGTGGGGTCGACGAGCAGCACCCGGTCGGCCTCGTCGAAGAGCAGCACCCCGGCCGCCAGGGTCTCGGCCGTCGGCTCGGGCGTCTGCACGATGTCGCACTTCCCGGCGCCCTCGCGGACCGCGTCGGCGATGTGCTCGGCGGTCTGGCGCGGGGTGAGCCCGGTGGTGTCGACCACATGGGCGTCGTTGGTCAGCCAGTTCAGGGCCGCGCGGTAGGGCGCGAGGTGGTCCAGACACCAGCGGCGCACGGACGCGCTGGCGTCCGCGTCGCCCGGTATCTCCTCGCGCCCGGCTATGCGTCGGCGAAGGATCGTTTCATCGGTGTGCAGCAGAACGTGCCGCACGGGGATACGCCGGGCGGCGAAGCCGCCGAAGATCTCATCCCGGTACTCCTGTCTGAGGACGGTCATCGGAACCACGAGCGGGCCGCCTACCTCCGCGATGAGCGCCGCCCCGGTGTCCACGACCAGCCGCCGCCACGACGGCAGGTCCTGGTAGTCGGAGACCTGCTCCAGACGCTTGCGCGGCAGCATCATGCGCAGTCCGTTGCCGACCAGTTCCGGGTCGTAGAACGTGCTGCCGGGCATGAAGTCCACCAGCTCGCGGGCCGCGGTGGTCTTCCCCGCGCCGAACGCACCGTTCAGCCAGACGATCACATTTCCCCCTAATCCATCGCCTCCTGACAGTTGCCCGCATCACCCTGCCACGGAAACGCCCGAATCCGACTGAGTGACGGATCACGCCGTCGCAGGGCGGCCCCGCAAGGCTTCTCAGCCCTTGTTGGCGCCGAGCGTGAGCCCGGCGATGAAGTGCCGCTGCAGCAGCAGGAAGACCAGCACCGTGGGCAGCGCCACCAGCACCGAGCCCGCCGCCAGCAGGTTGTAGTCGGTGAAGAACTGCCCGCGCAGGTTGTTGAGGGCGGAGGTGACGGGGAGCTTGTCGCCGTCGGAGATGAAGACGAGCGCCCACAGGAAGTCGTTGTACATCCAGGTGAATTGGAGCGTGGCGAGCGCGGCGAGGGCCGGGCGGCACAGCGGCAGCGTGATGCGCCAGTACCGCGTCCACACCCCCGCGCCGTCCACCACCGCCGCCTCGATGATCTCGATCGGCAGGGTGCGCATGAAGTTCGCGAGGACGAAGACGCAGAACCCGACCTGGAAGGCGACCTGGACGGCGATCACGGCCCAGTACGAGTCGTACATCGTCATCGAGTCCGACATCCAGTAGGGCAGCTCGATCTTGGTGAACAGGACGTAGAGCGGAGTGACGATGACCTGCTGCGGCAGCAGGTTCCCCGCCGTGAACACCATCAGCAGGACGAGCCCGCCGCGCATCTTCAGCCGGGTGACGGAGAAGGCCACGAAGGACGCGAGGAACAGCGTCAGCAGCACTCCGGGCACCGCGATGAGGATCGAGTTGAGAAAGTACTTGCTCATTCCGGAGTCGCTGAACGCCTGCCGGTAGTAGTCGAACGACAGATTGCGCGGCAGCGAGAAATATCCGTATTTCGCGGTCTCCTCGTACGGCCGCAGCGAGGCGTAGACGGCGAGCAGCAGCGGGGCGAGAAAGGCCAGCGAGACGGTCATCAGGAACGCGTGCAGACCGAGCCGCCCGGGGCGGACCCGTGCGATCATCCCTTCTTCTCCCCTCGCAGTTCCTGGACCAGATAGGTCACGATGAATCCCAGGGACACGGTGAGCAGGACGACGGCGATGGCGGAGCCGAATCCGATCCGGCTGGCCTCACCGATGATGTTGTCGGTGACCAGTACGGAGAGCAGTTCCAGGCCGTTGCGGCCGTGGTTGATGGCGTAGACGATGTCGAACGCGCGCAGCGCCTCGATGACCGTGATGACACCGACGATCACATTGACCGGCCGCAGCGTGGGCAGCACGACCCGGAAAAAGCTCTGGGTCTCGCTCGCGCCGTCGATCGCGGCGGCTTCCTTGAGCGAAGGATCGACGGATTTGAGCCCGGCCAGATAGAGGATCATCACATACCCGGTGTGCCGCCAGGCGGCCGCCAGCAGCACCATCCAGATATTGAGGTCGGGGTCGCCGATCCAGTCCACCGGATGGCTCTCGTTGCCGAGGATCGCGTTGAGCGCGCCCTGATCGCGGGAGAAGACCAGCTGGGCGATGAAGCCGACGATGGCGAGCGAAAGAACCACCGGCATATAGAGGGTCGACTGGTAGAAGCGGCTGAACCGGACGCCCTTGTCGAGCAGGACGGCCAGCAGCAGTCCGAAGGGCGTGGCGACCAGGCCGAGGAAGGCCACCCACAGCAGGTTGTTGCGGACGGCGGGCCAGAACGGCGGATATTCGGTGAACAGGTTCCGGTAGTTGTCGAAGCCGACCCAGCGAAGGTCGCCGATCCCGTCCCAGCTGGTGAAGGACAGGCCGATGGAGGCGAGGGTCGGGCCCCAGACCAGGACCAGGTCGAGCAGGACGGGTATGCCCAGCAGCACGCCGATGACGGCGAGGTCGCGGGAGGTGAACCTCCGCGGTCCCCGCCGTTTGGCACGCCGCGCGGTGGTGAGCGGCACGGCGCGGTTCTCCTAGCTGTCGGCGAAGATGGTCTTCTTCTGGGACTCGATGTCCTTGGTCAGGGTGTCGATGTCATCCGGCTTGTTGATGAATTGCTGGATCGCCCGGATCATCACCTGCGACGCGAAGTCGGGGCGGGTGTCGCGGTCCATGAACTGCGATATCTGCTTGGCGCCGGAGACGAGCGCCACGGCCTTCTTCTGCAGCGCGTTGTAGGACGAGGTGGCCGCCTTGTCGTTGCACGCGATGTTGTTGGGGTCCCGCTTCAGATAGATCTCCTCGGCGGCGGGGGTGGCGAGGTACTTCAGCAGTTCCTTGCCCTCCTTCTGCCGCTTGGACTTCTTCGCCAGCAGGAATCCGTCGATCGGCGCCTCGACCGCGTCCTGGCCGTAGGCGGAGTCGATTTCGGGGAAGGGGAAGAAGTCGAGGTCGTCGCGGTCGGCGGCGGAGAACTGCTGCCCGGGGTGGGGCAGTCCGAAGACCGCCATGCCGGACTTCTTCTGCGCCAGGCTCTGTGCCGCCTCCTGCCAGGTGCGCCCGTTGGCGCCCTGCTGGTGGTACGGCATGAGGCCGCGCCACAGGTCGAAGACGTTTCTGACCCGGGGATCGGTCCAGGACTCCTTGCCGCCCATCAGCGAGACATGGAAGTCGTAGCCGTTGGCCCGCATATTCAGATAGTCGAAGGTCCCCATGGCGGGCCAGCCGTCCTTGTCGCCGAAGGCGAAGGCGTCGAGGCCGTCCTTGTCCATCCGCTTGGCGAGCGCCCGGAACGCGTCGAAGGTCTTGGGGATCTCGTAGCCGTGCTGCTCGAAGACGCTCTTCCGGTAGAAGACCGCCCACGGGTAGTAGTAATACGGCACGAAGTACTGTTTGCCGTCCTTGCCGGTGGACTGCTTCTTGAGCGCGTCGGAGAAACCGCTGAAGCCCTTCCAGAGGTCGCCGATCTCGGCGAGCTGCCCCTGTTCGGCGAAGAACTGCATGCGGTATCCGGCGAACCACATGAAGACGTCGTCCGGGGTGCCCTTCAGATAGCGGTTGATGCCCTCCTGGAAGGCCTCATGGTTGACGGTGTTGACCTTGACCTTCTTGTCGGACTTCTTCTCGTACGCCGCGAACACTTCGGCGAACGCCTTGCGGGGCACGGCGTCCGAGGCGTTGGAGCCCATCTTCACCTCGTTGCCCGGACCGCCGCAGGCGGTGAGGAGCGCGGGAAGGGTGACCGCCCCGGCTCCGACCGCGGTGCCGCGGAGCAACGTACGGCGGGAGATCCGATGTCCTGACGATGACTGTGCCATGGGCCCTCCACAGAGGATCAATCAAACACAACCGAACGCGAGTGGCTGGATCCCATCGGGCAAGAGGCGGCATAGTCAAGGGTTTGGACGAGATATCGAACAACTGTTATCGCATCTCTTCCAACAGACTCCAACAAGGCCTACCGTAAACGCTCGCATGTGACGCGTCCGCAACGCTGCGTCACCCGTTGAGAACGGAGGATCCGCATCATGCGCCACCGCTCTTTACGTACCGCGAGACACCGAGTCATCGGAGGACTGGCCGCCGCACTGCTCGGCACGGCCGGTCTCGCCCTCCCCGCCGTGGCCGCCCCGGCCACCGCTGCCCAGCCCGCCCCGGCGGCCGCTGAAGCCGCCGCGCCCGCCGCGCCCGCCGCGCCCGGGGACGGGCTCGCGCTCACCCCGCCGATGGGCTTCAACAACTGGAACTCCACCCACTGCCGGGCGGAGTTCAACGAGGCGATGGTCAAGGGCATCGCCGACATCTTCGTGAGCAAGGGGCTCAAGGACGCCGGATACACCTACGTCAACCTCGACGACTGCTGGGCGCTCCCGCAGCGCGACGCGAACGGCAAGCTCGTCCCGGACCCGGTGCGCTTCCCGAACGGCATCAAGGCCGTCGCCGACTACGTCCACGCCAAGGGCCTCAAGATCGGCATCTACACCAGCGCGGGCACCAAGACCTGCAACACCGCGGGCTTCCCCGGCGCGCTGGGCCATGAAAGGTCCGACGCCCAGCAGTTCGCCGACTGGGGAATCGACTACCTCAAGTACGACAACTGCAATAACCAGGGCGTAGACGCAAAGCAGCGCTACCGCACCATGCGCGACGCGCTGAAGGCCGCGTCCGAGACCACCGGGCGCCCGATCGTCTACAGCATCTGCGAATGGGGGCAGAACAAGCCGTGGGAGTGGGCGGCGGATGTCGGCCAACTCTGGCGCACCACGGGCGACATCAGTGACACCTGGGGCAGCATGCTGTCGATCGCCAAGAAGAACCTGCCGCTCGCCCCGTACGCCGGACCCGGCCGCTGGAACGACCCCGACATGCTGGAGGTCGGCAACGGCGGCATGACGGACACCGAGTACCGCAGCCACTTCTCGCTGTGGTCGATCATGGCCGCGCCGCTGCTGATCGGCAGCGATCTGCGCAAGGCCGACGCCAAGACGTTCGAGATCCTCGGCAACCGCGATGTCATCGCCGTCGACCAGGACCCGCTGGGCAAGCAGGGCACCGTGCTCTCCTCCGAGGGCGGACGCTGGGTGATCGCCAAGGAGATGGCGGACGGCAGCCGCGCCGTCGCCCTCTTCAACGAGTCCGACCGGCCGCAGCGCATCACCACCACCGCGGCCCGCCTCGGCCTGCCGCAGGCGGACGGATACCGGCTGCGCGACCTGTGGCGGCACCAGGACCAGAACACCACGGGCTCCGTGGCGGCCACCGTCCCGGCCCATGGCACGGTGCTCTACCGGGTCTCCGCCGACCGGCGCTGGGCCTCGTACCCGCCCGCCGCCGAACTCGGCGTCGGCGCCGCCCCGTTCACCGAGGCCGGAGCCACCGCACCGGTCGAGACGGCGCTCCGCAACCTCGGCGGCACCCCGGCCCACCAGGCCCGGGTCAAGCTCACCGGCCCCGACGGCTGGCGGATCAAGACCACCTCGCCGACCCGCGCCGCCACCCTGCCCGGCGGCAGCAGGCTCACCACCCGCTGGCAGGTCACCGCGCCGAAGGACGTCAAGCCCGGGGCGTACGGGCTGACCGTGCGCGCCGACTACCGCTCGGCGCGCGGCGAGGCGGTCTCCACCGAACTGCCCGTGCCGGTGAACGTGGTGGTCGCGCCGCCCGCCGGTGCCAACTACGCGAGCGATCTGCCGTGGCTGAGCGCGTCCAACGGCTGGGGCCCGGTCGAGAAGGACACCAGCGTCGGCGAGAACGCGGCGGGCGACGGCCATCCGATCACCCTCGACGGCACCGCCTATGCCAAGGGCCTGGGCGTGCACGCGCCCAGTGAGGTCACGTACTACACCGGTGGCCACTGCTCCGCCTTCACGGCGAAGGTCGGCGTGGACGACGAGGAGGGCACCGCCGGAACGGTCGCCTTCGAGGTGTGGGCGGACGGCACCAGAGCGCTGTCGACCGGCCCGCTGAGCAACGCCGACCCGGCCAAGGCCATCACCGCCGACATCGACGGCGCGGCGGTGGTCCGGCTCGTCGTCACCGACGGCGGGGACGACGTCACCAGCGACCACGGCGACTGGGCGGACGCCGCGTTCAGCTGCTGACGTCAGGGCGATACGACGATGACCGGCCCGCTCCCCCGTACGGCCGCTACGGCTGCCTCAGCAGACCGGCAGCCCGGGGATGGGCCGGTCGTTGTCGCCGCCCCGGATGTACACGTCGCTGACGTACACGTCCTTGTTGCCGTTGTCGTCGTCCGTCTTCGCCCACCAGACGTTCGTCCACTTGCCGTACCGCTCCGGGCGGTTCAGATTCTCCTGGCAGTAGAAGTAGTTGACGCCCTGCTTGAGCGCGCCGACCGGTTCGCCGCCGTGGGTGTGCGACGTGGCATCGCGCCACACGACGCAGTTGTACTTGCCGCCGCCGATGTCACTGCACGCCGGGGCGGTGCCGGAGGCGGAGGACGGGGAGGGGGTGGCCTTGCCGCCGTCGCCCTTGTCGTCGTCCTTGCCGCCGCCGTTGCCGTCCGGCGTGCTGTCCTCCGCGCCGCCGGGCGCGCGGGAGGCCGGTGGCGAGGGCGGGCCGCTCGGGTCCGCCTCGCCGGTCGCCTCGCGGGGCGCTCCGCCGGACGCGGGGGTTCCGGATCGTGTCGGCTCCGGCGACTGCCCCGGCCGTCGCGTCGTCGTATCGTCGCTCTCGCCGCCGAGCAGCGCGTACGTCACACCGCCCCCGACGAGCACCACCCCGGCGACGGCCGCCGCCACCAGCACCCGCGTCCGCCCGCGCCCCGGCGCGGGCGCGGGCGCGCCTTCCGGAAGCGGCGCGGCCGCGAGATCCGGTGCGGTCGGGGTCCGCGGGACCTGCGAGATCCGCGCCTGCGAGATCTGCGGCGGAGACGGCCGGGGCTCCGGCGCGGCACCGGCGGCGACGGCCTCCAGCAGCTGCCGCGCCTCGGCCGCCGTCGGACGCCGCTGCGGGTCCTTGTCCATCAGCTCGCGCAGGACGGGCCCCAGCGGACCGGCCAGCCGGGGCTCCGGCAGCGGCTCGGTGACGATCGCGGTCAGCGTCGACCACACGGAGGTGCGGCGGAAGGGCGATGACCCCTCCACCGCCGCGTACAGCGTCATGCCCAGCGCCCATACGTCCGAGGCCGGGCCCGGCTCCTGGCCCTGGGCGCGCTCCGGCGCGAGGTAGTCCAGCGAGCCGATCAGCTCGCCGCTGCGGGTCAGTTTGGTGGTCGCGCCGTCATCGGGCGCCTCCATGCTGGCGATGCCGAAGTCGGTGAGCACCACCCGGCCGCCGCGGTCGATCAGCACGTTGCCCGGCTTCACATCGCGGTGCAGCACCCCGGCGTCATGGCCCGCGGCGAGCGCGTCGGCCACCTTCGCGCCGATCCGGGCGGCCTCCAGGGGGTCGACGACGCCGCGCTCGTCGATCAGGTCGTCCAGTGACGGGCCGTCGATCAGCTCCATGACGATGACCGGCAGCCCGTCCTCGTCCGCCACATCGTGCACCGTGATCACACCCGAATGGCGGATCCGGGCCGCGGCGCGCGCCTCGCGCTGCATCCGGGTGCGCAGATCCGCCAGCTCCGCGCCGGACGCGTCGGTGTAGGCGCGCAGCACCTTGACCGCGACTTCTCGGCCCAGCACTTCGTCCACCGCTCGGCAGACCACGCCCATGCCGCCACGGCCGAGCTGCCCCGTCACCCGATAGCGACCGCCCAGCAGCCTGCCGGACAGATCACCGCCCATGTCCCCCGGTGCCACCATCGGCTCCCTCGCCATCGCCAGCAGTGAGCGAACAGCTTAGGGGTAGCCGGTGACAGCACGGCTCAACTCGACTCGCCAGGCGCGCCCGCCGGGGCGAAACCCTCCAGCCGCTGGTCCTGGGCCGCCGCCGCGGCAGCCCCGACCAGGCCCGCGTCGGTGCCCATCTGCGCCGGTACGACCTCCAGCCCCCGCACGTACGACAGGGTCGCGTAGTCGCGCAGGGCGCGCCGCAGGGGCGCGAAGAGCACGTCACCGGCGCCCGCCACCCCGCCGCCGATCACCGCCACCTCGACCTCGACGAGCGCGGCGGTCGCGGCGATCCCAGCGGCCAGGGCCTGTGCCGCGCGGTCGAAGGATGCCTGCGCGACCGGGTCACCGGCGCGCGCGGCGACGGCGACGGCCGCGGCGCTGGTGTCGCCGTCCGGGCCCGGCCGCCAGCCGCCGGACAGCGCCCGGCGGGCGATGTTGGGGCCGCTGGCGATGCGCTCGACACAGCCGCGCCCGCCGCACGGGCACAGATCGCCGTCGAGGTCGACGCTGATGTGGCCGATGTGCCCGGCGTTGCCCGTGGGGCCGGGGTAGAGCCGCCCGTTGAGCACCAGCCCGCCGCCGACACCGGTGGACACCACCATGCACAGCGCGCTCGCGCGCCCGCGCGCGACGCCCTGCCAGTGCTCGGCGGCGGTCATGGCCGGTCCGTCGCCTACGAGGGTGATGGGCAGCTCGCCGGTGGTCTCCCGGACCCCGGCGACCAGCGGGAAGTCCCGCCAGCCGGGGATGTTGACGGGGCTGACGGTGCCCACCGAGGCGTCCACCGGGCCCGCGCTGCCGATGCCGACGGCGGCCACCCGGGACCAGTGCGCGGTGGAGCCGAGTTCGCCGAGCACCGCGGAGACCTCCCGCATCACCGCCGTGCCGTCGGGCTGCGTGGGGGTCGCGCGCCGGGCCCGTACGACCAGCTTGCCGCCGCCGTCCACCAGGGCGCCCGCGATCTTGGTGCCGCCGATGTCCAGCGCGGCGATGAGGTCACGTGCCATGGCGGTCGACTCTCCTGGTGGGCGTCGGTGTCATCGGTCGGTGTCGTCGGTATAGGCCACAGTCTTCCCTGCCGCTGACAACGTTGTCCAGAGGCTATGCTCGACACCCCTTCCGCCACTTCCGCCACGACGACCAGCGACGGGACGAGCACACCGTGACCGAGACCGCCCGGGACACCGCCGCCGCCACGCCACCCCACCGCTACGGCTCCCGGCCCACGATGAAGGACGTCGCCGCCCGGGCCGGGGTCGGCCTCAAAACGGTCTCGCGCGTGGTCAACGGCGAGCCGGGCGTCACCCCCGACACCGAGCGCCGGGTGCGGGAGGCGATCACCGCGCTCGGCTTCCGCCGGAACGACAGTGCCCGCATCCTCCGCAAGGGGCGCACCGCGAGCGTCGGCCTGGTCCTGGAAGACCTCGCCGACCCGTTCTACGGTCCGCTCAGCCGCGCCGTCGAAGAGGTGGCCCGGTCCCATGGCGCGCTGCTGATCAACGGCTCAAGCGCCGAAGACCCGGTCCGCGAGCAGGAGTTGGTGCTCGCCCTGTGCGCGCGCCGGGTGGACGGCCTCGTCGTCATTCCGGCGGGTGACGACCACCGCTATCTGGCCCCCGAGATGGCGGCCGGTGTCGCCACCGTCTTCGTCGACCGCCCGGCGGGCCGTATCGACGCGGACGCGGTGCTCTCCGACAGCTTCGGCGGCGCGCGGGACGCGGTCGCCCATCTGATCGCCCGGGGCCACCGCCGGATCGGCTTCCTCGGCGACCAGCCGGGCATCCACACCGCCGCCGAGCGGCTGCGCGGCTACCACGCCGCGATGGCCGGGGCCGGGCTGCCGGTCCACGACGGCTGGCTCTCGCTCGGCCCGACCGACCCGGAGCGGGTGCGCGGCGCGGCCGCCGCCATGCTGGACGCCGCCGAGCCGGTCACCGCGCTGTTCGCGGGCAACAACCGGGTGACGGTCACCGTCGTACGGGTCCTCGCCGAGCGCCCCGGCGCCGCCGCCCCCGTCGCCCTGGTCGGCTTCGACGACTTCGAACTCGCCGATCTGCTCTCCCCCGGCATCACCGTGGTCGCCCAGGACGCGGCCCAGCTCGGCCGCACCGCCGCGGATCTGCTCTTCCGCCGCCTCGACGGCGCGAGCGGCGAACCGCGGCGGGTCGTGCTGCCGACCCGCCTGATCGCCCGAGGCTCCGGCGAACTGCCCCCGTCCCTGTCCTGAGCACGTCGCGAACGGCCCCGCACCGGTTGCCCCGGGCCGCCGCCCACGTCACGGTGGGTGCGGAGGGCCGGGAGACCCCAGCCGACGGGACGGGAGAGGCGACGACCGGACGCCGTACGCGAACGATCCGCGCGGCGAACCCCCAGGCCGCGCAGGCACCGGTCGCCGCGGACCGCTCACAGGAGGGCGGCACCCCGTCGGCCGCGGTGTCCCGGCCTTCCTTCAGGCGGCTAGCACCTTGGCCTTGGCCCGTTCGTACTCCTCGGCCGTGATGTCACCGTGGTTCTTCAGCTCCACGAGCCGTGACAGCTCCTCGGCGTGGCTCGTTCCCGCGGTCCCCCGGACGAACTCGCGGAACTCCTCCTCCGCCCGCTCGGCCCGCTTCATCTCGCGTCCGCCCATCCCACGGCCCCGTGCCATCAGGTACACGAAGACGCCGAGGAAGGGCAGGACGACGACGAAGACGCACCAGCCCGCCTTGGCCCAGCCGCTGAGCGAGTCATCGCGGAAGATGTCCCCGATCACCCGGAAGAGCAGCATCAGCCACAGGACCCACAGGAAGATCCACATCGTGGTCCAGAACACATTGAGCAGTGGGTAGTCCATGGTCTGCCTCCCGTCGGACATGCCCGGCGGGACCGGTGCCACCACCGGAGCCGACGTATCCAGCGTACGGCGGCGGGCGCGCGGCACCGGCCGGAGCACGGGCCCGGTCGGCGCATCACGAGGTGCGCCGCAGGCCCGGCCGCGTGCCAATGGAGGCAGGACGGACGGGGCCGGAAGGGCAGGCCATGGACCTCCAGATTCTCCCGCTCGCCATCACGATGATGGCGGGGCCGCAGATCGTGGCCGACGTGATCCTGGTGACCACCGCGCGGCCGGTGCGGGTGTCGGCGGCGTTCCTGCTGGGGGTGGCGGTCGCGACGACGGTGGGGGTCGCCGTCGCCCGGGGGATCTTCGCGCTGCTGGGCAGCGCGGTCACCCTGGGCCAGCCCTCCGACCGGGGGGCGGCCGCGACGATCGTGCAGCTGGTGCTGGTGGGGCTGCTGGTCCTGGTGGCACTGAAGAACTTCGTACGCCGGGAGTCCGTCGAACCGCCGAAGTGGCTGGGTTCGCTGATGGAGGCGGGCCCCCTGCGGGCCCTGAGGACCGGGCTGCTGGTCATCCTGCTGATGCCCTCGGACATCATGGTGCTGCTGACGGTGGGGGCGCATCTGGAGCAGCACCGGGCTCCCCTGGCGGAGGCGCTGCCGTTCATCGGTGCCACCGTGCTGATCGCGGCGCTGCCGCTGCTGGTCTACGTCGTCTTCCGGAACCGGGCGCGGCGCGCGATGCCCCGGCTGCGGGAGTGGCTGAACACCCACAGCTGGGTGGTCAACATCGCCGCCTGCCTGCTCTTCATCGTGCTCCTCCTCACCCCCTGACTCGCCCCTGATGCACGCCTCAGAGCCGGTCCCGGCCCGTCGCGGCCAGCAGGGTGATCACCGCGAGGACGGCCAGCAGGACCAGCACCAGGAACAGCACGGTCAGCACGGTGGGGTGGTTCCACAGCGCGAAGACGGCGGCCGGGGCCAGCAGCGCGGCGACGGTCAGCTCCCGCCGGTGGTCCGCGGTCCAGACCCCGGCCCGTCCGGTGCGCATCCCATGGGCCGCGCCCCAGTACGCGGCGGAGTCGGCGGCGCGCTCGGCCGCGTCCCGTACGGCGCGCGGCAGCCGTCCGGGCCCGGCCAGATAGGCGCCCGCCGCGACGACGGCGCTGAGCACCAGCACGGTGAGCACGGTGAACCGCAGGAAGCGCACCACGGTGTCGAAGAGGGCCGACGCGGCGGGCCGGGACAGCACGCCCGGCGGCACATGGTCGAGGCAGTACCGGCGGGCCACGGTGAGGGCGAGGGCCAGCGCCAGCGAGGCGACGGCGGCGCCGAGGGCGGCGCGGGCGAGCGCGCGGCGGCGGCCCCGGGCGAGCAGCACACCGGTGGCGCCGAGCACGGTGGTCAGGGTGGGCAGCCAGTTGCCGACCAGGTCGAGCAGGCGCACCGCCCGCTTGACGCGGTCGAGTTGATGGGAGTGGAAGAGGATCGTCCGGTGGTGGATGTCGGGGATGTCGCGGGCCGAGGGGAATCCGGCGTTCACGAGCTGGACCTTGACCTTCTCCATGGCGGCGCCGACGTTCAGGGTGACGGTGTCGCCGCGTACGCCGACCGGGCCGCGGCCCTCGCCGGTGAGCGCGTGCACGACGGCGGCGTGGGCGGCCCGGTTGGCGCCGGTCCATACGGCGGCGAACTCCTCGGTGTGCACGATGTGCGTCGCGACCTTGCGTACGGCCTGGTCGAGGGCCGCGTCCAGCTGGGGGGCCAGGCCCTCGATGGTGTCGGCGGCCCGGGGCGGCAGGCCCTGGTCGCGCAGCCAGTCGGCGATGTCGGAGGTGACCTTCCGGCTGTTGTGCCGGAGGTCGACGGCGTCGCCGACGTGGTCCACGGCCGCCTCCTGGATCGCCGGATCGGACGCCAGCGGGGCGACAGTCGCCACGTAGCGATCGGTGTCCAGCACGATGCCGTGGACCCATACGGTCAGCACGGACACCGGTACGAGCAGGCAGGCGAGCAGGATCAGCAGGGCTGACACGGCACTTCTGACCATGCCACCATCTCCCGCCCTCCCCGCCGGGAGCGCATCCCGGGTGACACGGAGGGGTGAGCGGATGTGGCCAGGCGGATCAGAGAGATCAGGGGGATCAGACGTATCAGGCGGGTCGGCCGCGTCCGGCGAGGGCGTCGAGTTCGGCGCG
Organism: Streptomyces sp. NPDC059850; assembly: GCF_042731515.1. Classification (NCBI taxonomy): domain Bacteria; kingdom Bacillati; phylum Actinomycetota; class Actinomycetes; order Kitasatosporales; family Streptomycetaceae; genus Streptomyces; species Streptomyces sp. NPDC059850. The sequence goes on along the minus strand of NZ_JBHWJI010000023.1, from coordinate 1,841 downwards.
GCTCAGCCCGGTGAGCTGTTCCACCTCGGCGGCGTCGACCGCGCCGCAGTCCAGGCCGCGCAGCAGATGGCCGCTGAGCGCCTTCGCGGTGGCGGGCTCGTCCATGACGTCCCCGCCCGTACGGTTCACATAGGCCGCGAGCCGGGCCGCCGCCGTCTCCAGGCCCTCGCGGTAGAACGCGTAGACGGCGGCGTAGCGGGTGGGGAGATGGCCGGGGTGCATGTCCCAGCCCTGGTAGTACGCGCGGGCCAGGGACCGCCGGACGAGGCCGTGGTGGAGCCGCCAGGCGTCGTGGACGCGCCCGGTGGGGCCTACGGGAAGCACATTGGTCGAGCCGTCGGAGAGCCGTACGCCGGTGCCCGCGGCGGCGACCTGCATCACGGCCTTGGCGTGGTCGGCGACGGGGTGGTCCATGGACTGGTGGGCGGCGCTGACGCCGCAGGAGGCGCTGTAGTCGAAGGTGCCGTAGTGGAGTCCGGTGGCGCGGCCCTGGGCCGCTTCGATCATCCGGGCGACGGTGGCGCGGCCGTCGGAGCCGAGGATGGCCTGGGTGGTCTCGATCTGGATCTCGAAGCCGAGCCGCCCCGAGGGGAGGCCACGGGCCTTCTCGAACTCCTCGCACAACCGGACCATGGCGCTGACCTGTTCGGCGTACGTCACCTTGGGGAGGGTGAGCACGAGCCCGTCCGGCAGACCGCCGGAGTCCATCAGTCCGGTGAGGAAGACATCGAGGGTGCGGATGCCACGGTCGCGGACGGCGGCCTCCATGCACTTCATCCGGATGCCCACATAGGGCGGTGCGGTGCCCGCAGCGTGGGCGGCGGCGACCACGGTGGCGGCGTGGGCGGCCGCGGCGTCCTCCTCGGTGTCGGGGCGCGGCCCGTAGCCGTCCTCGAAGTCGATGCGCAGGTCTTCGACCGGCTCGCGCTCCAGCTTGGCGCGCACCCGCCGGTACACGGGGTCGGCCAGCTCGTCGGGGATGCCGAGGACGGCGGCGAGGGCGGCGGCGTCGGGCGCGTGGGCGTCGAGGGCGGCGAGCGCCTGGTCGCCCCAGTCGCGCACGGTGGTATCGGTGAGGGCGTCGGCGGGGACGTAGACGGTGTGCACGGGCTGGCGGGTGCCGGAGTCGCCCGGGTAGCGGCGGGCGAGGTCGGCGTCGACGGGGGCCAGGAACGCGGTGATCCCCTCGCCTACGCCGCGCGGCAGGCTGGTCCCCGCCGTCTCGTGCTGAGTCATGCCCGCACCTCCGCCTTTCGCCTTCACTCGAACAACGAACCGACCAGATGTTTCCGCTCTACGGAAACAAATATCCGTAGAGCGAAGTTATACGGGCTCCGAGTGGAGGTCAACACCCCATTGACGCACGTGAGGCCCCGTACGCGCAGTGCGTACGGGGCCTCACGGTCATCGATCGAGCGGTCAGCCCTTGCGGGTCTTGACCTCCTCGGTGAGCTGCGGAACGACCTCGAAGAGGTCGCCGACCACGCCGTAGTCGACCAGGTCGAAAATCGGGGCCTCGGCGTCCTTATTGACGGCCACGATGGTCTTCGAGGTCTGCATACCGGCCCGGTGCTGGATCGCGCCCGAGATACCGGCCGCGATGTAGAGCTGCGGGGAGACGGTCTTGCCGGTCTGGCCGACCTGGTTGGTGTGCGGGTACCAACCGGCGTCCACCGCCGCGCGCGACGCGCCGACCGCCGCACCGAGGGAGTCCGCGAGGGCCTCGACGACGGGGAAGTTCTCCGCGCCGCCCACGCCACGGCCGCCGGAGACCACGATCGCGGCCTCGGTCAGGTCCGGACGGCCCGTCGACTCACGCGCGGCGCGGGAGACGACCTTCG
>NZ_JBHWJI010000022.1:111828-153315 GCF_042731515.1 Streptomyces sp. NPDC059850 | reverse complement strand
GGTTGATAGGCCAGATATGGAAGCCGGGTAACCGGTGGAGTTGACTGGTACTAATAGGCCGAGGGCTTGTCCTCAGTTGCTCGCGTCCACTGTGTGGTTCCCGGGTTGCGAACAGTCGCACCGGTGAATCAGTTCCACTTACTTAATTGAAAAGTGTGCTTGTTCGCTAGAACCCGATAGGGTTTCGGTGGCCATTGCGTTAGGGAAACGCCCGGTTACATTTCGAACCCGGAAGCTAAGCCTTTCAGCGCCGATGGTACTGCAGGGGGGACCCTGTGGGAGAGTAGGACGCCGCCGAACAATCTTTGGAGGACCCTTGGTCCCAGCGTTCATGCTGGGACCAAGGGTCCTTTTTATTTTGACCTGAAGACAGGAGTCACGTAGATGTCCACCAACTCTTCCGACGACCGGGGAGACCGCGAGCCGCGGCGCCGGGACGGCGGCGACCGGAGGGACTTCCGCGACTCCGGACCGCGCCGCGACCGTGACGGTGGCTCCCGTCCGCAGGGTGGTTCCCGTCCGCAGCAGGGTGGGTTCCGTCGTGACGATCGCCGGGATGACCGTCGTGACGACCGGCGCGACGACCGTGGTGGCTTCCGCCGCGATGACCGCCGCGATGACCGGCCCCGTGGGCCGCGCCGTGACGACGACCGTGGCGGACGTCCGGGGGGTGGGTTCGGCGGGCGCCGTGACGACCGTGGAGACCGGCCCCGTGGTGGCTCCGACCGCCGGGATGACCGCCCCCCGTTCCGCCGCGATGATCGGCGTGACGACCGTCGGGATGACCGGCGCGACGATCGTGGTGGGTTCCGTCGCGACGATCGGCGTGACGACCGTCGTGATGATCGCGGTGGGTTCCGCCGTGATGACCGTCGTGACGAGCGTCGCGATGACCGCCGGGATGACCGTGGTGGGTTCCGTCGCGATGACCGTCGTGAAGACCGGCGCGATGACCGTGGTGGATTCCGCCGGGACGACCGCCGGGACAGTGGTTCCCGTCCGCAGCAGGGTGGGTTCCGTCGCGATGACCGGCGCGATGATCGCCGGGATGACCGTGGTGGGTTCCGCCGTGATGACCGTCGTGACGACCGGCCCCGTGGGCCTCGTCGTGACGATGACCGTGGCGGTGGCTTCCGCGGTGGGCGCGACGACCGTGGGGCTCGGCGTCCGTACGGTGGCGGCCAGGGGCGGGGGCGCGACGACCGGTCCGGGGGCTACGGCCGTCGCGACCGCGACGAGCGCGGCGGCCGGGACCGCGACCGCGAGCCGATCAAGCGGCTGCCGATCCCCGAGGACGTCACCGGCGACGAGATCGACAAGGACGTGCGGCAGGAACTGTTGAGCCTGCCGAAGACCCTTGCCGAGGATGTCGCCAAGAACCTCGTCATGGTCGCCAAGCTGCTGGACGAGGAGCCGGAGCGGGCGTACCAGTACTCCCGCATCGCGTTGCGGCTCGCCTCCCGCGTCGCCGCCGTCCGTGAGGCGGCCGGGTTCGCGTCGTACGCCGTCGCGAAGTACTCGGAGGCGCTGGCGGAGTTCCGCGCCGCGCGCCGTATGACCGGCAACAACGACCTGTGGCCGGTCATGGCCGACTGCGAGCGCGGCATGGGCCGTCCTGAGCGGGCGCTGGCCATGGCCGGTGAGCCCGAGGTGCAGAAGCTGGACCGGGCCGGGCAGGTCGAGATGCGCCTGGTCGCGGCCGGTGCCCGGCGCGACATGGGCCAGGCCGACGCCGCCGTCGTCACCCTGCAGAGCCAGGAGCTGGCATCGAACTCCATCCAGCCGTGGACCGCGCGGCTGCGGTACGCCTACGCCGACGCGCTGCTCGCCGTCGACCGTGAGGACGAGGCGCGGGAGTGGTTCGCGAAGGCGCTGGAGGCGGACCAGGGCGGCACCACGGACGCCTCCGACCGGCTCGCGGAGCTGGACGGTGTCGAGTTCGTGGACGCGCTCGACGCTGATGAGGTCGCCGAGGAGGCCGAGGTCTCCGAAGAGGTCGCCGAGGTCGCTGAGGAGACCGCGGAAGCCGCAGAGGTCGCAGAGGTCGAAGAAGAGGTCGAGGAGACCGCAACCTCGGCCGAGGACAGAGACCGTAGCTGATGCCTGAGGGCGGAACCCCGGCCACCACCCCCGGCCGGGGCTCCGCCCTCTTCGTATGTCCGCGTATGTCTTCGTATCTCTGCGCGGCTCAGCCCAGGGTGAGGCTGCGCAGCACCAGCCCGGTGGCGGGCTTCGGGCCGAAGGACGTCGACTTGCGCGGCATGGCGACCCCCTGGCGCGCCAGCTCGTGGACGACCTCCTCGCACACCGGATGCATGAGCACCGCTGTGCCGCCGTGCCGCTCCGCCTGTTCGACGGCCGCTTCCGCGTTGTGGATGTAGCCGATGTGCTCGGCGCTGTCCGGGATCTGCCAGAGGTGGTCCAGGAGCAGCGCGTGCAGGACCGTCGCGTCCAGCGACCGCCAGGCTTCCGGCCGTCCCTCGGGGACCGTACGGGCCAGCAGCCCGGGGTCGGGCCGGTCGAGCAGGTGGAATCCGCCGTCGCCCGCGAGGAGGAACGCGTTCCGCCCGTCCGGTGCGGTGGCCGTCTCCGCGAGGGCGTCCAGGGCGCGGGGCAGCGGGCCGTCGACGGTCCGTACCCGGAAGGCGGTGCTGGCCGTGGCCAGCGCCTCGGCCACCGGGAGGTGGCGCAGCAGCCGGTGGATGGCCCGGACGCGGAGCGGGTAGCGGGCGGTGTCGACGAGGAGGACGAGGCCGAAGTCCCAGGGGCCTGGCTCGGGCCGTTCCTCGCGCAGCCGCAGATAGGTGGCCCAGCGGTGGTGGCCGTCGGCGATGAGCGCCTGGCGGTCGCGGAGATCGGCGGCGACCGCGACCAGGTCGGCCGGGTCGGTGACCCGCCACAGATGGTGGTCGAAGCCGTCTTCGGTGGTGGTGGAGAGCAACGGCTCCTGCTGGATGGCGCGTTCGATGACCCCGGCGGCGCCACCACCGGCGTCACCGCCGTTGCCGCGATAGGCGAGCAGCAGGGGTTCGAGGTTGGCCGCGGTGGCGCGCATCAGGTCGGCGCGGTCCTCCACGATGTGCGGCATGACCTCCTCGTGCGGGAGGACGATGCCCTCCTCGCGCGGGCTCAGCCGCAGGGCGCCGATCAGCCCGCGCTGGAGGATGTGGCTGTCGCGCTGTTCGTAGACGTACAGCGCAGGCTCGGGATCGGGCGCGAGGACGCCTTCGGCCTGCCAGCGGCGCAGTGTGTCAGCGGCCTGCCGGTGGCGGTCGGCGGGGGAGCCAGCCTGCGGGAGGATGAGCCGGACGATGTTGTACGGATCGGCCGTCTCGAGTTCGCGCAGACCATCGGGCCGTACGACCACGTCGTAGGGCGGTGAGGTGACGGCGGCGAGACTGCCGACCTGTTCCGCGACGTAGCGCAGCCCCCGGAAGGGGGTGAGCTGGAGACCTTGCCCGCCAGGCCCTGAAGTGCTCATTAGAGAATGTTATGCCCCGGTCGTCGATGAGCCATGATCGGGGGGAGAACGCATGGATCGCGAGGAGAGTGGCCCCCCATGAACCAGACCGTCCGCACCGCGCCCGAGGGCAGCGAGCAGCCGCTGAACGCGGCGTACGACACCGCGCTGCTGGACCTCGACGGGGTGGTGTACGCGGGTGGCGAGGCCATCGCGTACGCCGTGGAATCGCTCGGCACCGCGCGGGACGACGGGATGCGGCTGGCGTACGTGACGAACAACGCGCTGCGCACACCGCAGACCGTCGCCGAGCATCTGACCCGGCTCGGGGTGCCCGCCGGGGCCGAGGACGTGATCACCTCGGCGCAGGCCGTCGCCCGGCTGATCTCCGAGCAGCTGCCGCAGGGCTCGCGGGTGCTGGTGATCGGCGGCGAGGGGCTGCGGGTGGCGCTGCGCGAGCGCGGGCTGCTGCCGGTGGAGTCCGCCGAGGAGGACCCGGCGGCGGTGGTGCAGGGGTACGGCGGACCGGACATGCCGTGGGCGCGGCTGATGGAGGCGGGCTACGCGGTGGCGCGCGGGGTGCCGTGGTACGCGTCCAATACGGACCTGACGATTCCGAGTGGTCGCGGGATCGCGCCGGGCAACGGCGCGGGGGTGGAGGTCGTACGGATCGTGACCGGCCAGGACCCGCAGGTCGCGGGGAAGCCGCTGCCGCCGATGCACCGCGAGACGATCCTGCGGACCGGGGCCCGGCGGCCGCTGGTGGTGGGGGACCGGCTGGACACCGATATCGAGGGCGCGTACGCGGGCGGGGTCGACTCGCTCCTCGTACTGACCGGGGTGACGACCCCGGCGCAGCTGCTGGCGGCGGAGCCGAAGCACCGGCCCGCCTATGTGGACCGCGACCTGCGGGGGCTGCTGACGCCTCAGCCGGTGGTCGAACCGGTCGACGGGGGCTTCCAGTGCGGCGATTGGACGGCGTGGGCGGTCGACGGCGCACTGCTGCTGGAGGGGGACGGCGCCGAGTCGCTGGACGGGCTGCGGGCGTTGTGCGCCGCCGCGTGGGACGAGGCGGGGGAGGGTGTGAGCGGCGCGGACGCGGGGAAGGCATTGGCTCGGCTGGGGTTGTGAGCCCCCGGAGCCGCCCGCAGTCCCCCGGGGCGTTACGCGGCCGGGGCCTGGGGTGATGTGGCCGTAGACGGGGCGCGGGGCGGGGACCCGGCCGGGTGTCACAGGCGGGGCTTAGGGTAACCTAACCTAAGTCTTGATCGGCCGTGCTGTGAGGTGGAGTTCCGCGTGACCCTGGTCAGTCCGGCGAAAGCCGGACCCGAGACAGCGACCGATACGGCGGCCCCGCCACCCCGCCAGCAGAACGCGCGCCGAGCGGCCGGGCTCGTCGTCTCCCTCTGTGTGCTGCTGGCCGTCGCGGCCGCCAGCATCGCGATCGGCTCCAAGCCGATCGCGCTGGGGGACGTCTGGCACGGGCTGTTCCAGTACACCGGCAGCGACACCGATGTGGTGATCAAGGACGTACGGGTGCCGCGCACCCTTCTCGGGGTGCTCGTGGGCGTCGGCCTCGGGCTCGCTGGCGCGGTCATCCAGGCCCTCACTCGTAACCCGCTGGCCGACCCCGGGCTGCTGGGGCTGAACGCGGGCGCGTCCGCCGCCGTCGTCTCGGCGATCAGCTTCCTCGGCGTCACCTCCCTGACCGGCTATGTGTGGTTCGCCTTCCTCGGCACCGCCGTCGCCTCCGTGCTGGTGTACGCGCTCGGCGGCAGCCGGGGCGCCACCCCGGTGCGGCTCGCGCTCGCCGGTACGGCCGTGTACGCGGCGCTCTACGGCTACATCAACGCCGTACAGCTGCTGGACAGCGCGGCGCTCGACAAGATGCGCTTCTGGACGGTCGGTTCGCTGGCCTCCGCCAATATGACCGTGGTCCGGCAGGTGGCCCCGTTCCTCCTGGTCGGCGCGGTGCTGGCGCTGCTGCTCGGCCGTTCGCTGAACGCGGTGGCGCTCGGCGACGACACGGCCCGCGCGCTCGGCACCAACCTGGCTCGCACCCGGGCGATGTCCATGCTGGCCGTCACCCTGCTGTGCGGGGCCGCGACCGCCGCCTGCGGGCCGATCGCCTTCGTGGGGCTGATGGTTCCGCACCTGGTCCGGGCGCTCACCGGCCCCGATCTGCGCTGGACGCTGCCGTACGCCGCGCTGCTGTCGCCCGTCCTGCTGCTGGGTTCCGATGTGATCGGGCGGGTCGTCGCCCGGCCCGCCGAACTCCAGGTCGGCGTCGTCACCGCGCTCGTCGGCGGACCCGTCTTCCTCTACCTCGTACGCCGCCGAAGGATGACTCAACTGTGAACGCGAGCAAGCGCACCACGACGCCCAGGACGAGCGGAGTCACGCTGCGCACCGGCGGCCTGTCGCTGCGGCTGGACGTGCGCAGCGTGGTTGTGGGGCTGCTGCTGCTCGCCGTGGCGCTGGCGATGAGCGTGGTCCTGATCGGCACCGGCGACTTCCCCATGGCCCCCGGCGATGTGCTCAACTCCCTGGCCGGGAACGGCACCATGGCCCAGGACTTCATCGTCCACGACCTGCGGCTGCCGCGCGTCCTGGTCGGGCTGCTGGTCGGCGCGGCCCTCGGGCTGGCCGGGGCGGTCTTCCAGTCCATCTCCCGCAATCCGCTGGGCAGTCCGGATGTGATCGGCTTCGGGCAGGGCTCGGCGGCCGGGGCGCTCGCCGTGATCGTCCTCTTCCAGGGCAATCCGGCCGAGGTCGCCGTCGGCGCTATCTGCGGCGGACTGCTGACCGGGGTCGGGGTCTACGCGCTCGCCTGGCGGCGGGGCGTCCACGGCTACCGGCTGGTGCTGGTCGGCGTCGGCACCTCCGCGATGCTCGCCGCCGTCAACGGCTATCTGCTCACCAAGGCCGACCTCCCCGACGCCACCCGCGCGGTGGTGTGGCTGACCGGGTCGCTCAACGGCCGCGACTGGGCCCAGGTCTGGCCGCTGGCCTGCGTCTGCGCGGTCCTGCTGCCGGTGATCCTCGGGCAGTCGCGGGGGCTGCGGATGCTGGAGATGGGCGACGACAGCGCGTACGCCCTCGGGGTGCGGGTCGAGCGGACCCGGCTGGTGCTCATGTTCGCGGGCGTCCTGCTGACCGCCGCCGCCACGGCCGCCGCCGGGCCCGTCGCCTTCGTGGCGCTGGTCGCCCCGCAACTGGCCCGCAAGCTCACCCATTCGGCCGGACCCAATCTGCTCCCCTCGGCCTGGATGGGCGCGGCCCTGCTGGTCACCGCCGACTGGTCCGCGCAGCGGGCCTTCGGCGCCGACCAGCTGCCGGTGGGCGTGCTGACCGGGATGCTGGGCGGCGCCTATCTGCTGTGGCTGCTGGTGACCGAGCGCAAGGCGGGGCGGATATGACGGAACGCAAGGGCAGTAAGGGCAGCAAGGGCGACAGGGAAAAGGACACCGGGCAGACCGTGGCTTCCAGCACCAACACCAGCACGAGCAATACGACCACCGGCGCGACGACCGACCGGCAGCGGCTCACCGCCGAGGGGCTGACCCTCGCGTACGACCGGCGCACCGTCGCCGAGGGCCTGTCGGTCACCATCCCCGACCACTCGTTCACCGTGATCGTCGGCCCCAACGCCTGCGGCAAGTCCACCCTGCTGCGCGCCCTGTCCCGGATGCTCAAGCCGACGGCGGGGTCGGTGCTGCTGGACGGGGAGGCGATCGGTTCGCTGCCCGCCAAGAAGGTCGCCCGCACCCTCGGCCTGCTGCCGCAGTCCTCCATCGCCCCGGACGGGATCACCGTCGCCGACCTCGTCGCCCGTGGCCGCTACCCGCACCAGGGGCTGCTGCGGCAGTGGTCGGAGACGGACGAGCGGATCGTCCAGGAGTCGATGGCGGCGACCGGCGTGGCCGAGCTGGGGGACCGCTATGTCGACGAACTGTCCGGCGGGCAGCGCCAGCGGGTGTGGATCGCCATGGCCATCGCCCAGCAGACGCCGCTGCTGCTCCTGGACGAGCCCACGACCTACCTGGACATCCAGCACCAGATCGATGTCCTCGACCTGTGCGCCCAGCTCCACGAGGAGCAGGGCCGCACCCTCGTCGCGGTGCTGCACGACCTGAACCACGCCGCCCGCTACGCCACGCATCTGATCGCGATGCGGGGCGGGGAGATCGTCGCGGAGGGCGCGCCGGGGGACATCGTCACGGCGGAGCTGGTGGAGCGGGTCTTCGGGCTGCGCTGCCAGGTCATCGACGACCCGGAGACGGGGACTCCGCTGGTAATACCGGCCGCCCGCCAGTCCCGTAAGACTGTGGAGTCGGGCGCGGAGGCCTCGGCGGAGCCGCTGGCCGCCGCGGCGAGCGAGTCCTGAGCCCCGGGCCCTCGGGGAGAGGGGACACGCCGGGTTACGGGCCGGGGCGGTGGGTGAGTGCTAGAGCAGCTTCCGCAGCCGCAGCAGGTCGCGCAGCCCGGCCTCCAGTTTGACCCGGCCGGTGCCCCAGGCCCGGGCGAAGTGCAGCTCGCCGTCGACCAGGGCCACCAGATCGTCGCCGGACATCGCCAGCCGGATCTGCGCGCGCTCGGCGGGCGGGCCGGACGAGGTCGTCACGTCCTCGATGCGGCTGTCCACGAGACGGCCGAGGAAGGTCGTGTCGAGGTCGGTGATCCAGCAGCTCACGGAGCGATCGAGCGCGGCGGCGCTGCGGAGGTCCCCGTTCGCGCCCGCGAGGTTCTCCGCCAGTTTGTCGAGTGCGTCGCGGCACTGTTCCAAGGTGGCCATCGCCGACGACGGTACCGCAGGTCGTGCCCCGTCGGAGAACGTGCGCTTCGCGGTAGCGTCGGGGGCATGAGTGAGCCCACGCCGGGCGGACGGCCCGGGTCAGAGCCGGAAGCGGAGCCTGCCGACGCGACCCCCGGGCCGCCCGAAGCGCCCGCGGAGGCGCCGTCCGGGCCCGCCGGTCCGGCGCCGCTCGGGGTGGCCCGTACGCCCACCGGCGTACCCGACGTCGACGCGCGGCTCGACCGGCTGGCCGACGCGGACGACCTCCCGGTGAGCAGTCATCTGGAGGTGTACGAGGATGTGCACGGGGGCCTGCGCGACACGCTGACGGCACTCGACCGGCGGCCCGGACCTCCGGCCCCGCCCGCCCCCTCCTCGTAAGACCCCGCAAGCCTCCGTAAGACCGCGCAAGACCGCATACGGCCGACCCCAGGAGCTGAACCACCCGTGGCAGTGACCCGCCCACGACGCGTACGACTCGACGCGGAGCTGGTGCGCCGCAAGCTGGCCCGCTCGCGTGAGCACGCGAGCCAGCTGATCGCGGCGGGCCGGGTGACCGTCGGCGGGGCCACCGCGACCAAGGCCGCCACGCAGGTCGAGACCAGTGCGGCGGTCGTCGTGACCAAGGACGACGGCGATCCGGACTATGTCTCGCGCGGCGGCCACAAGCTCGCGGGCGCCCTGTACGCCTTCAGCGAGGAGTACCGCGAGGGGCCCGGCCGGACCACGGACCCGACCCCGGTCTCCGGCTCCGGAGCGCTGACCGTCGCCGGGCGGCGGGCGCTGGACGCGGGGGCGTCGACCGGCGGTTTCACCGATGTGCTGCTGCGCGCGGGCGCCGCCCATGTCGTCGCCGCGGACGTCGGTTATGGGCAACTTGCATGGTCTTTGCAAAGTGATGAACGCGTGACCGTTCTCGACCGTACGAACGTACGCGAGCTGACGCCGGAGCAGATGGGAGGCGAGCCCGTGGACCTTGTCGTCGGAGATCTCTCCTTCATTCCGCTCGGGCTGGTACTGCCCGCCCTGGTGCGCTGCACCGCGCCCGACGCCGACCTGGTGCTGATGGTCAAGCCCCAGTTCGAGGTCGGCAAGGAGCGGCTCGGCAGCGGCGGTGTCGTCCGCAGCGCCGAGCTGCGTGCCGAGGCGGTGCGGACGGTGGCTCATCAGGCGGCGGACCTGGGGCTTGGCGTGCTCGGCGTGACCGCCAGCCCGCTGCCGGGACCGTCGGGGAACGTCGAGTACTTTTTGTGGATGCGCGCCGGGGCGCCGGCACTGGACCCGGACGATGTTGACCGTGCAGTGGCGGAGGGGCCCAGTTGACCACTTCAGAAGCAGCGGCAAAGGCGGAGTCGGCGGCGGACGCAGCGTTCAAGCCGACATCGGAGTCGACCGCCGACCGCACCGTGTTCCTCCTCGCGCACACCGGCCGCCCGGCGGCCATCCGAAGCGCCGAACTCGTCGTCCAGGGGCTGGTGCGCAGCGGCATCGGCGTGCGGGTGCTCGCCGCCGAGGCGGCGGACCTGCCGCTGCCGCCCGAGGTCGAACTGGTCGACGCGGGCCGTGACGTGCTCGACGGCTGTGAACTGCTGGTCGTGCTCGGCGGGGACGGGACGCTGCTGCGCGGTGCCGAGTTCTCGCGCATCTCCGGTGTGCCGATGCTCGGCGTCAACCTGGGCCGGGTCGGCTTCCTGGCCGAGGCCGAGCGGGACGACCTGGACAAGGTCGTGGACCGGGTGGTGAGCCGCCAGTACGAGGTCGAGGAGCGCATGACCATCGATGTGCTCGTCCGTAACGACGGGCACATCGTGCACACCGACTGGGCACTGAACGAGGCGTCCGTGGAGAAGGCGGCGCGCGAGCGGCTGCTGGAGGTCGTCACCGAGGTCGACGGCCGCCCGGTCTCCCGCTTCGGCGGCGACGGCGTGGTGTGCGCGACGCCGACCGGCTCGACCGCGTACGCCTTCTCGGCCGGTGGCCCGGTGGTGTGGCCCGAGGTCGAGGCACTGCTGATGGTCCCGATCAGCGCGCACGCCCTGTTCGCGAAGCCGCTGGTGACGACGCCGGAGTCGGTGCTCGCGGTCGAGGTGCAGCCGCAGACCCCGCACGGGGTGCTGTGGTGCGACGGGCGCCGCACCGTGGAGCTGCCCGCCGGGGCGCGGGTGGAGGTGCGCAGGGGAGCGGTGCCGGTCCGGCTGGCCCGGCTGCACCACGCGTCGTTCACGGACCGGCTGGTGGCGAAGTTCGCGCTGCCGGTGGCGGGCTGGCGCGGGGCGCCGCACTGACCTTCGTTCGCCAGGGGGAGGGCCCGGGAAAACCCTTTCGAGGGGGTACGTCCCTCAGCCCTCCCCGGTGCGGAAGACGAGGTGGCGCGGCCACCGGGCGATCACCCGGAGCGACGGTGCGGCCGTCCCCGGGGGTGGCCGTCGCGAGGTGGCCGGTAAACCTCGTATGGTCTTGCACGTGCTGGAGGAGATGCGGATACGTGCCCTGGGTGTCATCGACGATGCCGTAGTCGAGCTGTCACCCGGCTTCACCGCGGTAACCGGCGAGACCGGCGCGGGCAAGACCATGGTCGTCACCAGTCTCGGGCTGCTGCTCGGCGGCCGCGCCGACGCCGCCCTGGTGCGGATCGGCGCCAAGGCGGCGGTCGTCGAGGGCCGGATCACGGTCGACGCCCGCTCGTCCGTCGCCGTACGGGCCGAGGAGGCGGGGGCCGAACTCGATGACGGGGCGCTGCTGATCAGCCGTACCCTCTCCGCCGAAGGCCGCTCCCGCGCCCATGTCGGCGGCCGGTCCGTGCCGGTGGGGCTGCTCGCGGAGCTGGCCGACGACCTGGTGGCCGTCCACGGGCAGACCGATCAGCAGGGCCTGATGCGGCCCGCCCGGCAGCGCCAGGCGCTGGACCGGTACGCGGGCGCCGCCGTCGCCGGGCCGCTGGAGAAGTACGCGGGCGCCTACCGGCGGCTGCGCGCCGTCGCCGCCGAGCTGGACGAGCTGACCACGCGGGCGCGCGAGCGGGAGCAGGAGGCCGATCTGCTCCGCTTCGGCCTGGAGGAGGTCGCCGCCGCCGAGCCGCGGGCCGGTGAGGACGACGAACTCGCCGCCGAGGCCGAGCGGCTGGGCCACGCCGAAGCCCTCGCGTCCGCCGCGGCCCTCGCGCACGCCGCCCTCGCGGGCAACCCGGAGGACTTGGAGGCCGTGGACGCCGCCACCCTCGTCGGCGGCGCGCACCGCGCCCTGGAGGCGGTCCGCTCCCACGACCCCGCCCTCGCCGGGCTCGCCGACCGCATCGGCGAGGTGGGCATCCTGCTGTCCGACGTGGCCGGTGAACTGGCCGGATATGCCGACGATCTGGACGCCGACCCGCTGCGGCTCTCCGCCGTCGAGGAGCGCCGCGCCGCGCTGGCCCAGCTGACCCGTAAGTACGGCGAGAGCATCAGCGATGTGCTGGCCTGGGCCGAACAGGGCGCCGTCCGGCTCGCCGAACTCGACGGCGACGACGACCGCATCAGCGAGCTGACCGCCGAACGCGACGCGCTCCGCGCCGACCTGGGCGGGCTCGCCCAGGCGCTCACCGACGCCCGTACGGAGGCCGCGGCGCGCTTCGCCGAGGCCGTCACCGAGGAACTGGCCTCCCTCGCGATGCCGCACGCCCGGGTGACGTTCGCGATCCGGCAGACCGAGGCCGTGGACGAGGCGGCCGGAGTCGAGGTCGGCGGGCGGGCCGTGACGTACGGTCCGCACGGCGCCGACGAGGTCGAGCTGCTCCTCGCCCCCCACCCCGGCGCGCCGCCCCGCCCCATCGCCAAGGGCGCCTCGGGCGGTGAGCTGTCCCGGGTGATGCTCGCGGTCGAGGTCGTCTTCGCGGGCTCCGACCCCGTACCGACGTACCTCTTCGACGAGGTGGACGCGGGCGTGGGCGGCAAGGCCGCGGTCGAGGTCGGGCGTCGGCTGGCCCGGCTCGCCCGCTCCGCCCAGGTGGTGGTCGTCACCCACCTGCCGCAGGTCGCCGCGTTCGCGGACCGGCACCTGGTGGTGGAGAAGACGAACGACGGGGCGGTGACGCGGAGTGGTGTGAAGGCGATGGAGGGGGAGGACCGGGTGCGGGAGCTGTCCCGGATGCTGGCGGGCCAGGACGATTCGGAGTTGGCCCGGGCCCATGCGGAGGAGTTGCTGGAGGCGGCGCGCGCGGGCCGCTGACCGGCGCTGCCTTTTCCCCACCCCGCCCCTTCCCGAACCGGGCGCTGCCCGGCCCCGCCGGGGCTGCGCCCCTGGCCCCCGCCGGTGGCGTTCCGCCCCGGGCCCCTGCCTGGGCTCTGCCCCGGGCCTTTGCCCACGGCCCCGCTGTTGCCCTGCCCCGGGGCCTGCGCTGGCTCGCTGGGGTCGGGGCCCCGGTGCTGTGTCGGTCCGGGTCCAGGCCGGGGTCCTTCCCCCACCCCGCCCCTTCCCGAACCGGGCGCTGCCCGGCCCCGCCGGGGCTGCGCCCCTGGGCCCCGAGTGGGCTCGGAGCTGGTCCGGGCTCGTGCGGGGGAGTGTTGGAGGCGGCGCGCGGGCTGCTGGCCGGGGTCCTTTTCCCCACCCCGCCCCTTCCCGAACCGGGCGCTGCCCGGCCCGCCGGGGCTGCGCCCCTGGCCCCCGCCGGGATTGGTTTCCCGGTCCCGCTGGGCTTGGCCCCCCTGGGCTCCTGCCCTGGCCCGCCGGGGTTTGGCCCCGCCGGGCTCGCCCCAGCGGCCGGTCCGGGTCCGGTTGTTGCCGGGGCCGCCCCGGGGCCCGGGGCGGCGCTTGCGGTCCTGATCTTGCCGGGGTTTGGCCCCCGGACCCGTGCCCACGGCCTCGCTGCCCCCCTGGCTTCTCCTCGGGCCCTGCGCTGGCTCGCTGGGGTCGGGGCCCGGTCCTGTGTCGGTCCGGGCCCAGGGGCCGGGGAGGGGTACCGGATGGGGGAGGGGCGGGGTGGGGAATGGGCGTGGGGTCACCCTTATGGGTGATGTTGCGGACGTACGGGCGAGCGGTGGGTGGGCGTGGCTTGGGGACGTTGCGGCGCGGGCGGTGCGAAGGCTGGCATTCTTGGCGCAGCAACCCGCACCTCCGTCACCGCCCCAGGAGCTCCGCCCGAGTGAGCAGTACCGTGAGCGACACCCCGGTCCCGCTGCACGGGCAGCCGTCGCTGCATGCCGTTCAGGTGCTGGGCGGCGGCAGTTCGGGCAGTGGGGTGCACGTGCGGTCGCTGTCGGCCGGGCTGGTGGCGCGTGGGCTGCGGGTGACCGTCTGCGGGCCCCGGAGCGCCGAGGAGGGGTACGGGTTCACGGAGGCGGGCGCCGGGTTCGCCCCGCTGGACGGCCGTACGGACGCGGGGAGCGTCGCGTCGCTCCGTACCGCCTGCGTCGGCGCGGGGCTGGTGCACGCGCACGGGCTGCGGCCCGGGCTGCTGGCCGCGCTCGCGCTGCGCGGCCGGGGCATTCCGCTCGTCGTCACCTGGCACACCAGGGCGGAGGCCGACGGGCCGCGGGCCCATCTCGTACGGCTGATGGAGCGGCGGGTGGCGCGGGCCGCGTCGGTCGTGCTGGGGGCGTCCTCGGACCTGGTGGCCTGGGCCCGTGACCGAGGGGCGCGCGACGCGCGGCTCGCGCCGGTCGCGGTGCCCGCCCCGCGCCCCGCCCCCGAGACGGACGACGGCGCCCGCCAGAAGGCGCGCGCGGACCTGGGCGCGGTGGATCGGGGGTTGCTGCTCGCGGTCGGCCGTCTGGACGCCGCTGCGGGCCATGGCGCGCTGCTGGACGCGGCGCGTGCCTGGCGGTCCCTGGACCCGCCGCCGCTGCTGGCGATCGCGGGGGAGGGGCCGGACCGTGCGCTGTTGCAGCGCCGGATCGATACGGAAGGGCTCCCGGTGCGGCTGCTCGGCCGCCGGGACGACGTACCGGGGCTGCTGGCCGTCGCCGATGTCGCGGTGCTGTCCAGCCGCTGGGAGGCGCGCTCGCTGCTGGCCCAGGAGGCGCTGCACGCGGGGGTGCCGCTGGTCGCCACGGCGGTGGGCGGGGTGCCCGAACTGGTGGGGGAGGCCGCCGAACTCGTCCCGTACGGCGACTCCGGCGCCCTGGCCGACGCGGTGATCCGGCTGCTGGCCGACCCCGGGCGCCGCGCGGAGTTGACCGCGGCGGGGCGGGCGCGGACGGCCGAGTGGCCGACGGAGGACGACACGGTGGCCCATGTCCTCAGCGTCTACGACGAATTGGTGCAGACCTTTCTGTGTGTAGGGGGTTGACGCCCCCGGGCGCTGATCGGCAGGGTTCTGCGCGGTGGACCGAGAGAGCGCTCTCCAATGGGGTGTCTCCCACGCCCCCACGCCGTGCGCGCACGCTCCACTTCATGAACCACTTCGTGCGCCACCACGTTGTGTCCCGGCAACCCCCACTACGCCGAGGAGTATTTTTTCATGATCAGTCGCAGGAAACTGCTGGGTGGAATCGCTGCCTCCGCCGCTGCCGCGGGAACCGGCCTGACTCTCGCGACCGGCCGCGCCGGAGCCGCGGAAGGCCCGGCGATCGCCGAAACGCTTCCCCTCACGGTCGTCAACAAGACCGGCCAGTACGGCAACGCGTCGGTATGGCTCTACATCGTCGGCAACGCCGACAACCAGCAGGTCCGCGTCACCCCCGACGGAAAGCTCGCCCCCATCGCGCTCTCCGACAACGGCGCGGACGGCTTCACCGACTACGCCATCCCGCTCTCGGGGAGCGGTGACACCAAGCTGACGCTGCCGCGCATGTCCGGCCGGATCTATGTCGCGCTGGGCGCCAAGCTCAAGTTCAAGGTGGTGGCGGACGGGGCGGGCAAGGCCGCGCTGCAGTACCCGGCGGGCTGGGTGTCCGGCGACCCGAACTACCAGGTCATGCACGACTGCGCGGAGTTCACCTTCAACGCCTCCGGCATGTTCTGCAACACCACCATGGTCGACATGTTCAGCGTCCCGCTCGCCATCCGCCTCACCGGCGCCAAGGACCAGACGACCGGCACCCTCAAGGACGGCGCCCGCGCCCGGATCTTCTCCGACCTCCGCGCGGTCGAGGCGTACAAGCCGCTGGTCATCGGGGACGATCTGCGGGTCATCGCACCCGGCCACGGCCTGGGCGCGGGGCTGTTCCCGCAGGACTACTTCGCGTCGTACATCGACCGGGTCTGGGACACCTACGGATCGAAGGACCTCAAGGTGACCACCAACGCGGGCACCTTCACCGGCCGGGTGAGCGGGGGCAAGTTCGCGTTCACCGGCCCGGCGGCGGTCTCCTTCGACAAGCCGTCCACCAAGGACGTGCTGTTCTGCGACGGCGCCCTGGCCGCGCCCAACGACGGTACGACCGGGCCGGTCGCGGCCATCCTCGGGGCGGGCTTCAACCGCACCACGCTGCACAGCGCCGCCGCCCAGCCGACCACCGACCCGGCCGCCTTCTACGGCGAGCAGGTCACCCACCACTACGCCAAGGCCATGCACGCGGCGACGGCGGACGGCAAGGCGTACGGCTTCGCCTTCGACGACGTGGCCGACTTCGCCTCGTACATCCAGGACACCGCCCCGAGCGGGATCACGCTCACCCTGACCCCGTTCTAGAACGCCTCATCGCACATGGCGTCTGGCCTGGAGGGCCACTCCCAGGGCGAGCACCGTCTGGGGGTCCTCCAGGTCCGTGCCGAGCAGCCGGGCGATCCGGGCCAGCCGGTCGTACAGCGTCTGGCGGTTGAGGTGCAGCGCGCGGGCCGTCTCCGCCTTGCGGCCCGCGTGCCGCAGATAGACCTCCAGCGTCGGCACCAACGGCGGGCGGGCGGTGCGGTCGTGGGCGAGCAGCGGGCCGATCACCCGGTCGACGAAGGCGGCCAGATCCCCGTGTTCCCGAAGTCGCCATAGCAACAGGTCGACATCGAGGCTGCGGACGTCGTACCAGTCCCGGTCCGCCAGCCCGTGCGCCGCGTACGCCGCCTCCGCCGCGTGCCGCAGCTCACCGCCGACCGCGTCCCATCCGGCCGCCAGCCCGGCGATCACCACCGGCGGACGCACCCCGGCGGGACGGTCGGGCCAGGCCCGCTCCACCCCCGCCCGCAGGGCCGCCGCGACGCGCGCCGCGACCGCACCCCGGTCCGCCGAGGTGCGCAGCCCGGCCAGCAGCGGCACCCGGCCCTCCGGCAGCCGTACGCCCAGCAGCACCGGAACGCCGACCGCCGCCAGCTCCTCCCGCAGCGCGTGGGCCAGCGTGGCCCAGCTCTCCGCGTCGCCGCCCGCCGTGACCGCGCGCCCGCTCCCGCTCAGCGGATGGGGGTCCTCCGCGAGCCGCATCACCATCGGCAGCAGCGGGCCGTCACCGGACGGCCGGAAGCCCAGCACCCGCGCCTGCGCGGGCGCGTCCGCCGCGTCCACGCGCCCCTCCGCGAGATCGGTGAGGAAGTCGCCCCGGCCGCGCGCCGCCAGCTCCTCGTCCTGGCGCGCCCGCAGCAGCACCACCGCCAGCAGATCCGCGGTCCGCTCGGCGGCGATGCGGTGCACCGGGGCGAGCGGCGCGACCACCGGCAGCACGGCCAGCCGGGCCCGTACCGCGCCCGGCCCCTGGCCGCCGCCCGGCACATCGGCCAGCACACTGCCCGCCGGAGGCTCGGGCGGCCCGGCCGTCTCGGGCCGCCGCCGGTCGGCGTGGCGGCCCCGCAGCCCCTCCCACGCCTGGAGCGGATCGGTCCCGCCGGGACGTACGCCCCCGGGCCCGGCCGCGTACAGCAGCCGCCCGTCGGGGGTCTCCAGGAACACCGGGTTCCCCGCGAACTCCGCGAAGTTCCGCAGCAGCTCCGGCACTCCGCCGCCGCGCAGCAGCACCTCGGTGCCCTGGCGGTGGACGACATCGGCCTGGCGCAGCAGGGCGTAGTGCTCGTTGACGATCTCGGTGTGGATCTCCTCGGTGACCGCCACGAACGGCACCTCGCGGTGCAGTTGCACCAGCGGCAGCCCGCACGAGCGCGCCGCGTCCACCACCGCCACCGGCAGCGTACGGAACCTCGGGCCCAGCTCCACCACCAGCGCCGCGATCCCGCGCTCGGCCAGCCGCCGGACGAAGGCGCGCTGCTCGGCGGCGCGGGGGCCGACGCCCAGGCCGGTGGTCAGCAGCAGCTCGCCGCCCTTGAGGAGCGCGGCGATGTTCGGCGCCTCCCCCGCGTGCACCCACCGCACCGGGCGGTCCAGCAGCTCGCCCCCGGTCACCACCTCGGGGAGGCCGCGGCGCAGGGCGGGCAGGTCCAGCGCCCGGCCCACGGTGATCGTTCCTTGTGTTTCCATCCGGTTCCGGCTGTCGGCCCTGCTCAGAGTCCTGCTCAGGGGTGTTGGGGATACGGTCGCGGGAGCCTCACTGACCGGCGGCGCCCCGCAGCCGCCGCGCGGTGTCGATGTCCCGCCGCAGCGCGCTGAGCCGGGGCGGTTCGCGGGTCGCGTCCAGGACGACGACGTGCAGCTCGTCCCCGACCTGGGCCGGTGCGACGCTCTCGTCCCACCAGGAGGGATGCTTCACCTGGTCGATGAAGCCGGGCACGCCGTCCACCTCGACCCTGGCTCCCACGGGGGCCACCGCGACCACCGTCACATCCAGCTCCTGGTGGTTGCGAAATGTCACGAAGGCCCTCCGAATATAGATACCCAACTGCGTCCCTGGGTCAGCTCATTGAATCTGTCGAGCTTCTCCACCGGGATCTCGAATTCCAGGCGCGCCGCCCCATTGGGGCCATTGAAGTCATGGACCTTGGCGTGCTCGCCGAACTCTTCCAGGAACGACGGATGCATGTCGTATTTGACCATGCCCTTCGCGAAGTTCACTCCCGTCGGTCCAGCATACTCCGCGGCGACTGCCTTTTCGCCGAAGTAGATCTTCCCGTCGGACATGATGCCGCCGCCGATGTCCACGCCGGGCTGGTGGTTGGCCGGATTCGGGCCGTGCGCCAGCTCGTATTCCGCGTGGGCCCCCTTCGGGGTGCGGTAAATCGGGATGTAATCCGGCGCCAGCCCCAAGTGGTCCGTCCAGGTATGGGGGTTGGCCACATAGGTGGACGGATTAGGAGCGGGGGCGAGACCGAGGGGATCCGGGGTGAGATAGCGGGCCGTTTCCGGATCGTAGTGGCGGAAGTAGTTGTAATGCAGGCCGGTTTCCGGGTCGGCGTACTGGCCCGGGAAACGGAGCGGGGTGTACGCGGTGCTTCCGGCGGACCAGGCGGTGGCGCCCCACAGGGTGGCGCGGGTGTGCCAGGCGACGTCGCCGTGCTCGTCGACCAGTTCGGTCGGGGTGCCGACCAGGTCGGTGACGATGGCGAAGAAGCGGGAGTCGATCTCTTCCTGGTCGTCGCCGAGGATGCGTTCGGTCTGCGCGACGGGCCGCAGATCCTGGTGGTCCCAGGTGAGGGTGACCGGGTGCGGCAGCCGGTGCGCCGTGGTGGTCTGCTCGCACAGCGTGGAGCCGTCCCAGGTGAAGTCGGTCCGCTCAAGGACCGTGGTGCCGTCGTCGGCGAGGCGGAGCTTGGCGGTGCGGCGGCCCAGCGGGTCGTAGAGGTACCGCCAGCGGGTGCCGTCCGGGGTGGTGACGGAGACGAGGCGGTCCTCGGCGTCCCAGACGTAAGCCCAGGTGTCGGGCTTGCGGGACAGCCGGGTCTTCTGGCGCAGGGTGATGCGGCCGAGCCGGTCGTGTTCGTAGCGGACGCTCCCCGCTCGGGTGATGCGGGTGCCCTCGTAGGCGCGCTCGCCGGTGGCCTCGTGGCCGGGGTGGCCCGCGGGCCAGGTGGCGGCGGTCTGGTTGCCCGCCTCGTCGTACGCGTACGTCTCGGTCCACCCGGCCGCGCGGACGGCGGTGACCCGGCCGCTCACGTCGAGATCGAGGTGGCGCGGCCCGTGCAGGGCGTCGTCCACCTCGGTGAGGTTGCCGTCGGCGCGGTAGGTGTAGCCGCGGTGCCGGACGCGGTCACCGGACGGGCCGGTGACGGTCTGCGCGGTGAGGCGGCCGACCGGGTCGAAGGCCTGGCTGAGGGTGAGGGCGCCGCTGATACGGCGGGTCAGCTCGCGGCCCGCGGCGTCATAGGTGAAGTCGAGGGCGCGGCCGGAGGCGGTCATTCCGGTGTGGTGCCCGGCGGCGTCGTAGCTCCAGGTGGTGGTGGCGCCGGTCGGCGTGGTGCGGCCGGTGCGCCGTCCCAGCTCGTCGTAGCGGTACGTCAGGGCGCGCCCGTCGACGGCTTCCGAGCGCAGCCGCCCATGGCGGTCGCGCAGCAGGGTGAGGGCGACGCCGTCGGGGCTGGTGGCCTGGGCGAGCTGGTCGGTGAGGTCGTAGGCGTAGGTGGTGATCCGGCCGTCCGCGTCCTTGCGGGTGATCTGGCCGAGCGCGTTGCGGTCGTACGCGGTGGTCTGCCCCAGCGCGTCGGTGCGGGAGGTGAGACGGCCTGCCGGGTCGTGGCGGTAGGCGAGCGTACGGTCGTCGAAGTCCGTCTCGGAGACCAGGCGCCCCGCCGCGTCGTAGGTGTAACTCCACGTCAGGCCCTGGGGGTTGGTGACCTGGGTGAGGCGCAGCTCGTCGTCGTGCTCGAACCGGTAGCGCGTGCCGTCCGGGGCGGTGCGGGTGGTGAGCAGGTCGAAGTCGGAGTACGCGAAGCGGGTGACGCCGCCGATCCGGTCGGTGTGGCTGGTGCAGTTGCCCTCGCCGTCCCAGGTCCAGGCCTCGGTCGCGCCGTCGGGGTGGACACGGCGGGCGAGCCTGCCCTCGACGGTCCACTCCAGCCGGGTGGTGGCGCCGGTCGGGTCGGTGACGGTGGCGGGGCGGCCGAAGGCGTCGCGCGCGTAGCGGGTCGTGGCGCCGAGCGGGTCGGTGACCTCGACGGGGAGGCCGGAGCGGTCGCAGCGGACGGTGGTCGTGTGGCCCAGCGGATCGGTGACCGCGATGAGCCGCCCCGCCTCGTCGTAGGCGAAGTGGGTGGTGCGGCCCGCCGGGTCGGTGGACGAGGTCCGGTTGCCGCGCTCGTCGTAGGCGTGGCGGACCGTGTTGCCGTCGGGCCCCTTCACCTGGACGGGAAGGTCGAGAGCGTTGTGGCGGACCGTCGTCTCGCGGCCGTCGGGGCGGGTGACGGACACCGCGTCGCCGTCGCCGTCGCGGTCCTCGTAGCGGTAGGCGGTGGTGTGGCCGAGCGGATCGGTCCGGGTGAGCAGGCGGTTGCGGCGGTCCCAGGAGTAGCGCGTGGTGTGGCCGAGGGGGTCGGTCTCGGCGACGACCTGGTGGGCCTCGTTGACGAGGAAGCGGCGGATGTGGCCCGCGCCGGTCGTGGTCTCGGTGACCCGGTGCCCGGTCGCCCGGTCGAACGTGTCGTACGTCAGGCGCAGCGCCATATGGCCCGCGCCGCCGCCCTCGGCGATACAGCGGTCCTGGTCGTCGTAGGCGTAGCGGTACGAGCGGTCGTTGGTGTCGGTCCAGGAGGTGACGCGGCCCCGGTCGTCGTAGCCGAACCGCAGGGCCCGGCCGGAGGAGTTGACCACCTCGGTGAGATGGCCCGTCTCGCCGTAGCCGTACCGTTTCACCTCCTGGTCGGTGCCGTCCGGTGCCGCGCCCGCCAGCTGGAGCGCCGTGATCCGGCCGCCATCGGTGGTGACCTTGAGGTGCTGGCCGCCGCTGGAGACGATCGCGGTGGGGGCGCCGTCCCGGTCGTACTCGAAGGTGAGCCAGTTGCCGTTGCGGTCGTCGATCTGCTCCAGGACCGCGAGCCCCTCGCCCCGGTCGGCGAAGTGCCGGACGCGGCCGGTGTCCGGGTCGGTCACGACGTAGCCGCCGTCCGTGCGGTCCAGCGGGCGGCGCGGGCCGTGGCTCGGCAGGACGGGGACGCCGGGGGCCGGGTGGGGGTAGTTGAGCAGCAGGCCGTCCTCGGTGACGAAGAGGACGCCCTCGGCGTCGATCTCCAGGCGCTGGTCGGCGGTGGAGGACCAGGAGGGGCCGAACCACCGGCCCAGCCGGTAGCCGGACTCGACGCGGCGGGTGAAGACCAGGGGCAGCGTGCCGGGCAGCGCGAGGTCGGTCTGCGGCAGGTACATCCGGCCCGTCGCCATGTCGATGGGGTCCGAGCCGTTGCTCTCCACCGCGTGCTGTTCGCGGGCGACCCGGTTCGGCCCGTGCGCGCCCGCCCCGCGTTCGGCGTCGCGCAGCGTGGAGCGCGCCGCGCTCTCGGCGCCCTCCTTGAGCCCGAGGCGCACTCCGCCCCGGGCGAGTCCGGCGCCTTTGGTGCCGATGAGTTCGGGGATGAGGCGGCCGATGAACTCGGAGGGGTCCTTCTTGAAGCCGTCGACGGCGGCGGTGACGATGCGTTCGGGGTGGGCGGCGGTGGAGACGAGGCCGGAGAGCGTCGTGGAGACGTTCTGCATGTACTCGGCGGGGTGGGTGAGGTTGTAGGGGTCGGTGGGGTTGAGGCCGCGGGCGAAGTTGACCAGCCCTGCGGTGCCTTTGAGGATGCCGCCTGCGACGTGGGTGAGTTCGACGTTCACGGCCTGGTAGCCGTCGACGATGTTGTCGCCCAGCCGGTCCAGCGGCGGGGGTTCGGCCGGGGCGTGGGCGAGGGCGGATTCGACCTTGCCCTGGGCGTCGGAGGCCGCGCTGTTGCGCTGCTTGCGGGCCTCGGCGAGCTTGCTGTGGGCGGAGGCGACGTCGGCCTTGCCGGGGTCGGTGAAGGGGGCGGGCTTCGGGCCCGGGTCCTCGTTCGCCTTGATCTTGGCGTTATACGCGTCGGCCTTGTCGTTGTACGCCTTCACGGCGTCTTCCGAGGCCTTGCGGCCCTTCTTGTACAGGTCGATGGCGTCCTGCGCCTGGCGCTGGGCCCAGGCGACGGTGTCGGCGTAGGAGTCCAGGGCGCCGCCCGCCGTCTCGCACGCCTCGGCCGCGTGGGCCCACTTGGTGGGGTGGACGCCGAAGGCCTGGCGGAAGCCCTCGCCGCCCTCGCCCTTCCACCCGGCCGAGTCGACTTTCCGCATGCCCTGGACGACCTTGTCGAAGGCGGTGTGGAAGTCCTTGAGGTGTTTCGCGCTCTCGCGGATCTTGCCGGGGTTGCCGTGGATGAGTTCATTGGCTTCCTCGGTCTCGCCGAGCTGCTGTTCGCCGGGGGTGGCGCCCAGGTCGGAGGCGACGTCGTCGCCCCAGTCCTCGACGGCGTCCGCCGCGCCTTCCAGGCCGACGTAGTCGAGTCCGTCGCCGACCTTGTCGGTGGCGTAGTCGATGCCCTCGCCGAGCTTCTTCTTGCCCTCGTCGATGAGGTCTTCACCGATGCTCAGGCCCTTGTTGACCCCGCTGGTGATGCCGTCGCCGATGTCTCCGAAGATGCCCATCAGCCCTCACCGCCCGGGTCCGCGGGCTGCTGTGCGGCGGCCTGGGCGCGGGCTTCGGGGGAGGGGCCGAAGGTGTTGTCGAGCATCTGGTCGTACTCGGTGTCGGACACGCCGAGCGCGCCGTGCAGGTTCTCCGGGTTCAGGCCGAGCGGTCCGACGGTGTGGGAGGTCATGACGTCCCGTCCGGCGTCTTTCCAGCCCTGTGCGCTGGTGGCCATGGCCTGGTCGAAGGACTCCTTGCTGTAGTCCGCGCCGCCGAAGGCGCCGGAGGTGGCGATGTCGCCCCAGCCCTGCTGGGTGACCTCCTCCTCGGAGGCGTACGGATTGCCGATCGCCGCGTTGGCGACGACCTTGAGGCTGCCCTCGGCGTACTTCTCCGTCTCGTAGTACGTGCCCGCGGCCATGCCGGTCTTCTGGGCCAGCGCGTTGCCCTCGTTGACCAGCGACCGCACCCCCCACTCCCAGCGCTCGCAGAACGACGTGAACTGACCCGTCAGCCCCTCGTGCCCCAACTCCAGACCGGACAGCGCCAGATCCCCGAAACCGCGCCCGGCCCCGGCCATGCCCACCATCCCGAGTTCCTTCAGCTCGCCCAGAGCCTCCGTCAGACCCTTGGCGATCAGAGCCAGTCCGTCGGTCTTGAGATCCCCGCCACCGCCGCTCATACGGCACCCCCCTCGTCCCCGTCCCGGTCGACGGCCACCGCGTCCGGAACGATCCCCTTCACCGGCGGGAAGACCATGCCGTCCACGCCGTCCGCGCAGTCCAGGGCGACCCCGCAGGGCACCCCGGCGGCCGGGACGGCGACATCGAGGAGGCGGGCGCCCAGGACCGTCCGGTACGTCCACTCGCGGCGGTAGGCGCCGCGGGCCTCGGCGTACCGGGCCAGCGCCCGCTCGTCGGAGAACGCGAGGATGAAGCGGATGCCGCCCCAGTCGGCGGTCAGCAGCCCCCGCTCCTTCTCGGGGCCGGGCTCGTCACCCAGCGGCACGAGCACGGCTGTCCGCCGGAACTCGCCCAGCAGCTCGGCGAACGCCCGTCTGCGCGCCGCCGCTTCAGGATCCTCGGACGCTCTGTTCAGCGGCGGCCTGTCCGCCCCGCCCCCGTAGTCAGACATACGGCCATCATCACGACTGCATCAAGCCAAAACAACGCCGTTGTCGTCACACCATCGTCACAACCCTTGCGGAAAGGGCGCCGCGTCAGCCGCCGTACGCGCCGGAGGCGGTCAGCCGCAGGGCGGTGTCGATCAGGGGGACGTGGCTGAACGCCTGCGGGAAGTTGCCCACCTGGCGCTGGAGCCGGGGGTCCCACTCCTCGGCCAGCAGGCCCAGGTCGTTGCGGAGCCCGAGCAGCTTCTCGAAGAGCCTGCGCGCCTCGTCCACCCGGCCGATCATCGCCAGGTCGTCGGCGAGCCAGAACGAGCAGGCGAGGAAGGCGCCTTCGTCGCCCTCCAGGCCGTCCACGCCCGCGTCCTCGCCCGCGGTCGGGTAGCGCATCACGAAGCCGTCGGAGGTCGACAGCTCGCGCTGGATCGCCTCGATGGTGCCGATGACCCGCTTGTCGTCCGGCGGCAGGAAGCCCATCTGCGGGATGAGCAGCAGCGAGGCGTCCAGCTCCTTGGAGCCGTAGGACTGGGTGAAGGTGTTGCGCTCGGCGTCGTAGCCCTTCTCGCACACATCGCGGTGGATCTCGTCGCGCAGATCGCGCCAGCGGTCCAACGGGCCGTCCACATCGCCCGATTCGATCAGTTTGACGGTGCGGTCGACGGCGACCCAGGCCATCACCTTGGAGTGCACGAAGTGGCGGCGCGGGCCGCGCACCTCCCAGATGCCCTCGTCCGGCTCGTCCCAGTGCTCCTCCAGGTAGCGGATCAGCTTGAGCTGGAGCACGCTCGCGTAGTCGTTGCGGGCGAGGCCCGTCATATGGGCGAGGTGCAGCGCCTCGGTGACCTCGCCGTAGACATCCAGCTGGAGCTGGCCCGCCGCGCCGTTGCCGACCCGGACCGGCTGGGAGTTCTCGTAGCCGGGCAGCCAGGTCAGCTCGGCCTCGGACAGCTCGCGCTCACCCGCGATGCCGTACATGATCTGCAGGTTCTCCGGGTCGCCCGCGACGGCGCGCAGCAGCCATTCGCGCCAGGCGCGCGCCTCCTCGCGGTAGCCGGTGCGCAGCAGGGAGGACAGGGTGATCGCCGCGTCCCGCAGCCAGGTGAAGCGGTAGTCCCAGTTCCGTACGCCGCCGATCTCCTCCGGCAGCGAGGTGGTGGGCGCGGCGACGATGCCGCCGGTGGGGGCGTAGGTGAGCGCCTTGAGGGTGATCAGCGAGCGGACGACCGCGTCCCGGTAGGGGCCGTGGTACGTGCAGTGCTCGACCCACTCCCGCCAGAACGCCTCGGTCGCCTCCAGCGCGGCCTCCGGCTCGGGCAGGGCGGGCGGCTCCTTGTGCGAGGGCTGCCAGCTGATCGTGAAGGCGATCCGGTCGCCGGGGGCCACCGTGAAGTCGGCGTAGGTGGTGAGGTCCTTGCCGAAGGTGTCGACCTCGGTGTCCAGCCACACCGAGTCGGGACCGGCGACGGCGACCGTCCGCGAGTCCACCTTGTGCACCCACGGCACGACCCAGCCGTACGAGAAACGCATCCGCAGGCTGGAGCGCATCGGCACCCGGCCGCTGACCCCCTCGACGATGCGCACCAGCTGCGGGGCGCCGTCCCGGGGCGGCATGAAGTCGATCACGCGGACCGTGCCGCGCGGGGTGTCCCACTCCGACTCCAGGGCGAGCGAGTCGCCCCGGTAGCGGCGGCGGTCGGCGACCGGCGGCTCGCTTCCGTTGGTGTGGGCGGGGCCCAGCCGCCAGAAGCCGTGCTCCTCGGTGCCGAGCAGACCGGCGAAGACGGCATGGGAGTCGAAGCGCGGCAGGCACAGCCAGTCGACCGTCCCGTCCTTACAGACGAGAGCGGCGGTCTGCATATCACCGATGAGTGCGTAGTCCTCGATACGCCCGGCCACGTGCTTCCCCAATCGAACGGCCGTACGCGCCCCGCGGGGGGTGCTCACGGTCTCCGGAAATATTGGACGAGCTCTTGTTCCGGAGGCGTGCTGGTGGTGCCGTGCCGGGGCTCGCGTAGCGTTTCGTCCGAGCAGGATACGACGGCGGACTGTGATCCGCTTGAGCCCGTCCATATCGTGGCTCGCGTCACGACCGCCGATCGGGTGGTGGGATCGATACGCGTCGTTGTCATGACAGCGTACGGTGCGGCAGAGGCGCGGCGGGCGGTGCCACGCGGACGGCCTCCACCGGCCGCCCCGGGGCACTGATACCCTGGTAGCCCGTGGAGCGGCGGGCACAAAACCCCCGAACCTCAGCGACGGCGCCCCCGAGAAATCGGGGCGGCGGCCGGACCGCACCCCCTCACGACGCGACCACGGGAGCCCCCTTTTGGCCATTGCCGCTAAGCCCATGACGACCAAGCACCTCTTCGTCACCGGGGGTGTCGCTTCTTCACTCGGCAAGGGCCTGACCGCCTCCAGCCTCGGTGCGCTCCTCAAGGCGCGGGGTCTGCGGGTCACCATGCAGAAGCTCGACCCGTACCTGAACGTCGACCCGGGCACGATGAACCCGTTCCAGCACGGTGAGGTGTTCGTCACCAACGACGGCGCCGAGACCGACCTGGACATCGGCCACTACGAGCGGTTCCTCGACGTCGACCTCGACGGCTCCGCCAACGTGACCACCGGCCAGGTCTACTCCAGCGTGATCGCCAAGGAGCGGCGCGGGGAGTACCTGGGCGACACCGTGCAGGTCATCCCGCACATCACCAACGAGATCAAGCACCGCATCCGGCGCATGGCCACCGATGACGTCGACGTCGTCATCACCGAGGTCGGCGGGACCGTCGGCGACATCGAGTCGCTGCCCTTCCTGGAGGCCGTCCGCCAGGTCCGCCACGAGGTCGGCCGGGACAACGTCTTCGTGACGCACATCTCCCTGCTGCCGTACATCGGCCCGTCCGGCGAGCTGAAGACCAAGCCGACCCAGCACTCGGTCGCCGCCCTGCGCAACATCGGTATCCAGCCGGACGCCATCGTGCTGCGCGCCGACCGCGAGGTCCCCACCTCCATCAAGCGCAAGATCTCGCTGATGTGTGACGTGGACGACGCGGCGGTGGTGGCCGCCATCGACGCCAAGTCGATCTACGACATCCCGAAGGTGCTGCACTCCGAGGGGCTGGACGCCTATGTCGTCCGCAAGCTGGACCTGCCCTTCCGTGATGTGGACTGGACCCAGTGGGACGACCTGCTGAAGCGGGTCCACCAGCCCGACCACGAGGTCACGGTCGCGCTCGTCGGCAAGTACATCGACCTGCCCGACGCCTATCTGTCCGTCACCGAGGCGCTGCGCGCGGGCGGGTTCGCCAACAACGCCCGAGTGAAGATCAAGTGGGTCACGTCCGACGACTGCAAGACGGCCGCCGGTGCCCGGCAGCAGCTGGCGGACTGCGACGCGGTCTGCATCCCCGGCGGCTTCGGCGACCGGGGCGTCATCGGCAAGGTCGGCGCGATCACCTACGCCCGCGAGAACAAGATCCCGCTGCTGGGGCTGTGTCTCGGCCTCCAGTGCATCGTCATCGAGGCCGCGCGGAACCTGGCGGGCATCTCGGGCGCCAACTCCACCGAGTTCGAACCGGCCGCCACCGATCCGGTGATCTCCACCATGGCCGAGCAGCTGGACATCGTCGCGGGCGAGGGCGACATGGGCGGCACCATGCGGCTGGGCATGTACCCGGCCAAGCTCGCCGAGGGCTCGATCGTCCGCGAGGTCTACGACGACCAGCCGTACGTCGAGGAGCGCCACCGCCACCGCTACGAGGTCAACAACTCGTACCGCGGTGAGCTGGAGAAGAAGGCCGGGCTGGTCTTCTCGGGCACCTCCCCCGACAACAAGCTGGTCGAGTACGTCGAGTTCCCGCGCGAGGTCCACCCGTACCTCGTCGGCACCCAGGCCCACCCGGAGCTGCGCTCCCGGCCGACCCGCCCGCACCCGCTCTTCGCGGGTCTGGTGAAGGCGGCAGTCGAGCGACTGACCGCTGGTGAGGGGCCGTCCGCCGGAGCCTGACCGATACGGTTGACGGGGGAAGCGGACGGCCTTGAGCGGCCCGCTTCCCCCGGCCACCCGCACGCGGAAAGGACGCTGAGGCAGCGCAATGGGCATCCAGGACACCCCCGAGGAGTGGCGGACCGTCGCCACCGCCACGCCGTTCACCGGCAACAAGACGAGCGTGCGCACCGACGAGGTCGTCATGCCCGACGGCTCCACGGTCACCCGCGACTACCAGGTCCACCCCGGCTCCGTCGCCGTCCTGGCCCTCGACGACGCGGGCCGCGTCATCGTGCTGCGCCAGTACCGCCACCCGGTCCGCCACCGCCTCTGGGAGATCCCGGCCGGTCTCCTCGACATCCCCGGCGAGAACCCCCTGCACGCCGCGCAGCGCGAGCTGTACGAGGAGGCGCACGTCAAGGCCGAGGACTGGCGGGTGCTGGTGGACGTCTACACCACGCCCGGCGGCTGCGACGAGGCCGTACGGGTCTTCCTCGCCCGGGAGATCTCGGCGGCGGACGGCGAGCGGTACGAGGTCTCCGAGGAGGAGGCCGACATGGAGCTGGCCCGGGTACCGCTGGACGAGCTGGTGCGGCTCGTACTCGCCGGTGCCCTGCACAACAACTGCCTCGCGGTGGGCGTCCTCGCCCTGCACGCCGCGCTGACGGGCGACGGCGCGGAGGCCTTGCGCCCGGCGGACGCTCCCTGGCCCGCCCGCCCCTTCGAGGCGTAGCCGCCGGGGCCGTCGCGGGGGCTCCGCGAGGTGGGCGGGTGCGCGGGCGCTGGGTGGGTGGTGCCGGTGCGGGGCCTCCGGGGCAGGGCCCTGGACCGTCTATTTACGGCGCCGCTGAGGCGGAGCGTGGGGTGAACGCGGGGCGATTGGCGCCACAAATACACGTGGTGTCCAGGACCCCACCCCTGCGACCCCGCCCCTCCCGCCGTCGGCGGCCGCCGGTCCTCGAACCTCAGCGGGCCTGCGCCCCGGGCACCTTCTGCCGTCGGCGGCCGCCGGTCCTCGAACCCCAGCGGGGCTGCGCCCCTGCACCTCCCGCCGCCGGTCCTCGAACGCCAGCGGGCCTGCGGTCCTGCGCCTCCTGCCGTCGGTGGCTACTTGTCGGTGGCATCGGCGGGCCCGGTTCGCTGGTCGTCGGGTCCCAGCCCCGGGCGCCCGTTACGCGGGGGCAGGTGACCCTGTTGGTCGGGGTTCAGGGGCGGAGCCCATGGTTCGGGAAGGGGCGGGGTGGGGGACGGCCCGCCGCAGGCGTAGCCATCCTCGGACCATCCGATGGGGTGATTTTCGGTCCGCGTCACCGGCCCGGAGTGCCCGGGAGCTGACGTGCAGTGAACTACGCTCGTACGAACCCTGACCGCAGCCGCGGCGGGCTCGTATGCGCAGGTGGACGGGAGTGGGGCCCGTGGCGGAGCAGGCGGTCGACACCGACGGGGAGCCCCTGGGCGAACCCGCGGACGGGGATGCGGACGGCGTGCCTCCGGCCCGTGGCGCAGCCGACGGCGGGGTGTGGAGCGGCGCGACGCGCGCGGTGCTGTTCGCGGCCGCCGCCACCGTGGGCCGGGGGTTCGCGGGCCGCCGCCGGGAGCTGCTGGCGCTGCGGGCCGACATCGACCGCGCCGGGCTGGACACGATCGCGGGCCGCAAGGCCGCCCGCAGCCGGGTGCTGCTCATCGCGGGGCGGCCCGGCTGGGGCCGTACCGCGCTGGCCGAGGAGCTGGCCCGGCGGCTGGCGGACGACTACCCCGACGGGGTGCTCCAGGCCCGGCTGATGACGTCGTCCGGGGACCCCGTCCCCACCGAGCGCACCGCCCGCGACCTGCTCGTACGGCTCGGCGTGACCGCCCCGCCCGGGGCGGACGAGGACGAGCTGGGCGAGATGCTCCGCGACGCGCTGGACGGCAAGCGGGTCCTGCTGCTGCTCGACGACGTGGCGGGCGCCGAGCAGGTGGACGCACTGTTGCCGGACGCACCCGACTGCCTGGTCATCGCGGTCTCGCGGGGCCCGCTGACCGGCGTACCGGACGTCCGCCCGTGCACCGTCGGCGGGCTGGACGTGAGCGCGGCGGTCGGGCTGCTCGCGCAGTCCGCCGGGCCCACCCGGATCACCGTCGACCCGGTGGCCGCGCAGACCCTGGTCGAGGAGTGCGCGGGTATGCCCGCCGCGCTCGTGCTCGTCGGCGGCTGGCTCGCCGCCCGGCCCAAGGCCTCCGTGGCCGACGTCATCGAGCGGCTGCGCGAACTGCCGCCGTCCGACGGGGACGTGGACCGCGGCGCCCGCCCGCTGGCCCGCGCCTTCCGGCTGGCGTACGGCTCGCTGCCCCCGGCCGCCGCCCGGATGCTGCGGCTGCTGGCGCTCGCGCCCGCCGGAAGCGCCGACGCGCACACCGCGTCCGCCCTGGCCGGATGCTCGGTGGCGGACGGCCAGGCGGCACTGGAGGGCTTCGCCGGGTACGGGATGCTGCGGCCGCGCGAGAACGGCCGGTACGAGCTGCCCGGCTGCCTCGACCCGCTGCTGCGCCGCCTGCTGGAGGCGACGGAGCGTCCGGCGGAGGTGGAGCTGGCCCGGGCCCGGATGCTGGAGCGCACCGTACGGCAGCTGTACGCGTGCAGGCTGGCCACCGAGCCGCCGGACTCCCCGGCCCGCAAGAAGCTGACGGCGCTGCCGGGGTCGCTGCGGTTTTCGTCGTCGGCGGAGGCGGGGGAGTGGCTGGAGAGCCGGTTGCCCACGCTGGTCGAGGCCGCCCGGGTGGCCGTCGAGGCCGGTGAGGTCGACACCCTCGCCCGGCGGCTGGTGGCCGCGCTCACCCACGCGCTGACCGCGCACCGGGGCGCCGAGGGCGCGGCGCCCGAACTGTACGGACTCCACCAGCTGGTGCTGGACGTGGCCCGGCGCCGCGACCTGCTGGTGGAACGGGCGGCGGCGCTGCTGAACCTGGGCGACCTGGACGCGGGCGCGGGCCGCGTCGACACCGCGCTCGCCCGCTACAAGGGCGCGCTGGAGGCGGCCCGCGCGGCGGACGATCCGTACACGACCGGGCGCGCCCTGGAATCCATCGGCGGGACGTACCAGGAGCTGGAGGACTGGAGCCGGGCCGCCGACTGGTACGGCCGCGCCCTGGAACTGCGGCTGAGCCGCCGCGACCTGGCCGCCGAGGCCCGGCTCTACGCCCGGCTGGGCACCGTACGCGGCTACGCGGGCCGCTGGGCCGAGGCGCTGCGCGACTGGCGGGCCGCCGCGGCCGCCTGCCGCCGGGCCGGGGACCTGGCGGGATACGCGCGGGCGCTGAGCGGCACGGCGAAGGCCCAGGAGAAGACGGGGCGGTCGAAGGAGGCGCTGCGCAGTTGGTCGGACGCGGCCGCGGCGGCGCGGCGGGCGGACGAGTGGGCCAGGTCTCAGCGGTCCCAGCGAGGTGAGAAGACATGACGCCGCGGGGCCACGAACCCCGGGATTGAGGGGAGATCGCCAGTCGACCTACGAAATCAGTGGTGGTCTCGCAAAAGATTGAAGCAATGCAAGGCTAGACAGCGCGACGTCCTTCATTACACTGGCTGTACCCGCGGTCGCCGCGGTTACCTCGGCATGCGGACATGTTCCGTTTTGCTGACCTATGGCCGGTTCCGGCCGGTCTATGGCCGGTTGTGGCCGGTCACACCCTTAGCCCCCACAGATCAAGGACCGTGATCGACGTGAAGGTCGGTATCCCCCGCGAGGTCAAGAACAACGAGTTCCGTGTGGCCATCACCCCCGCAGGCGTGCACGAGCTGGTACGAGGCGGCCACGAGGTCTTCGTGGAGCAGAGCGCCGGTCTGGGCTCCTCCATCACCGACGAGGAGTACATCGCCGCCGGAGCCGGCATCCTCGCCACCGCCGACGAGGTCTGGGCCACCGCCGACCTGCTGCTGAAGGTCAAGGAGCCGATCGCCGAGGAGTACCACCGGCTCCGCAAGGACCAGACGCTCTTCACCTACCTCCACCTCGCCGCCTCCCGCGCCTGCACCGACGCGCTGCTGGAGTCCGGCACCACCGCCATCGCGTACGAGACCGTCGAGGCCGCGAACCGCACGCTGCCGCTGCTCGCTCCGATGTCCGAGGTCGCGGGCCGGATCGCGCCGCAGGTGGGCGCGTACCACCTGATGCGGTCGGCCGGCGGCCGCGGCGCGCTGCCCGGCGGCGTGCCCGGCGTGGCCGCCGCCCGCGCGGTCGTCATCGGCGGTGGCGTCTCCGGCTGGAACGCCGCGCAGATCGCCATCGGCATGGGCTTCCACGTGACCCTGCTCGACAAGGACATCAACAAGCTGCGCGAGGCCGACCGGATCTTCGGCAACAAGGTGCAGACCATCGCCTCCAACGCCTACGAGCTGGAGAAGGCGGTCCTCGACGCCGACCTCGTCATCGGAGCGGTGCTCATCCCCGGTGCCAAGGCGCCCAAGCTGGTCACCAACGAGCTGGTGTCCCGCATGAAGCCGGGAAGTGTCCTTGTCGACATCGCGATCGACCAGGGCGGCTGCTTCGAGGACTCCCGCCCCACCACCCACGCCGAGCCGACCTTCACGGTCCACAACTCGGTCTTCTACTGCGTCGCCAACATGCCGGGCGCGGTGCCCAACACCTCCACCCACGCGCTCACCAACGCGACGCTCCCGTACATCGTCGAGCTGGCCAATCGCGGCTGGCGGGAGGCGATTCGCCGGGACGCCGCGCTGGCCAAGGGGCTCAACACCCATGAGGGAGAGGTCGTCTACGGGCCGGTCGCCGAGGCCCACGGGCTGCCCTCGGTCGAACTGGCCTCGCTGATCGGCTGAGGCCGCGAGACCGGTCAACTCCGGGCGACGGCGGGTCAACGCGCGCCGTCAACATCAGGTCAACACCGGGCATCCGGCCGGGTCTTGCCGAGGGGCGGGACCCGGCCGCCGGTCTGTCCGGTACGCCCCGGATCAGGCCCGACGGGGGCGTCGGCCAACTCGCCCTGAATGTAACTATCCAGACGCTTTGGGGGGTGGTGAAATCTCCGCGGCGCCGCCCATACGCCCTTGACATCGGGGTGTTCGATTGCCGACACATCGTGCCGTGTCCGGTGGATTGTGTTGCTGAGGACCGCCGACACGCCATAGAGTCGCCAACCGTCGGCATGGTGTCACGCTGACCTATAGAGAAATTTCCTGGTCACCAAGGAGGTAGGACGACTTGTGAATGAGTCGACATTTTCTCCCGGGGGTGGTCAACCAGGACCGGCTGCGCGGGGCCAGGGGCCCTCGGGGCTCGAGGCTGTCGGCTCCGTCGCTGTCCGTACCTTCGCAACCCACCAGAGCGTGACGAGCATGACGACAGCCCACCAGAGCCACAGCATGGACGGCCATCACGTGAACGCCATGGCCGGCGACCAGGGGGGCAACGAACCCGCCCGCTTCGCCGACTACGACGACCTGCCCGAAGGGCACTTCTACGACCCGGACGCGGAGTACGAGCCCGACCCCGAGTACGCGGCCACTCTCGCCCCCGACGCGGCCCGCCAGCGGCGCGAGCGCATCGGCCCCACCGGCCGTCCGCTCCCGTACTTCCCGATCCCGGGACCGCTGACCGACCACGGCCCCGCGAAGATCATCGCGATGTGCAACCAAAAGGGCGGCGTCGGCAAGACCACCTCCACCATCAACCTGGGCGCGGCGCTCGCCGAGTACGGCCGCCGGGTGCTGCTCGTCGACTTCGACCCGCAGGGCGCGCTGTCGGTCGGCCTCGGGGTCAACCCCATGGAGCTGGACCTCACCGTCTACAACCTGCTCATGGAGCGGGGCATGTCGGCCGACGAGGTGCTGCTGAAGACGGCCGTGCCCAATATGGACCTGCTACCCAGCAATATCGACTTGTCGGCCGCCGAGGTGCAGCTCGTCAGCGAGGTGGCCCGCGAGTCGACCCTGCAGCGGGCGCTCAAGCCGCTGATGGCGGACTACGACTACATCGTCATCGACTGCCAGCCCTCGCTCGGCCTGCTCACCGTCAACGCGCTCACCGCGGCGCACAAGGTGATCGTGCCGCTGGAGTGTGAGTTCTTCGCGCTGCGTGGTGTGGCGTTGCTCACGGAGACCATCGAGAAGGTCCAGGAGCGGCTCAACCCCGACCTGGAGCTCGACGGCATCCTCGCCACGATGTACGACTCGCGCACCGTGCACAGCCGTGAGGTCCTCGCCCGGGTGGTCGAGGCGTTCGACAACCACGTCTACCACACGGTCATCGGCCGTACGGTCCGCTTCCCGGAGACCACGGTCGCCGGTGAGCCGATCACCACGTACGCGTCCAACTCCGTCGGTGCCGCCGCCTATCGCCAGCTCGCCAGGGAGGTGCTCGCCCGGTGTCACGCCGAGTGAGTCTGCCGGGAGCCGACGAACTGTTCCGCACCACCGGGGGGATGGGGCTCCAGTCCTCCTCGCCCGCGTCCGGCCGCCGCCAGGCGAACGGCGAGGCACCGCGGGTGCCCGCCCCCGCCACCGAGTCCGACCCGGTCGGCGAGGCGGCGCCGGGCGGCGCACCGGCCGACGGCGGCGAGCGCGGCGAGCAGTCCGGCGCGGCGGAGCACACGGGCCGCGAGACCGCCCCCCAGGACGCGGTCGGCGGCCGCCCGGCGGCCGCCGGGGCCGGGACCGGGGCCCCGGCCGGGGAGCGGACCGCCAAGGGCCGCCAGGCGTCCGACGGTACGTCCCCGCCCGCCCAGGGCGGCCCCGCCCGCCGCCGCTCCCGCGCGGCCAACCGGCGCCCCAGCGGGCGCGAGCGCCACGACGAGAAGATCACGGTCTATGTCTCCGCCGAGGAGCTGATGGACCTCGAACACGCGCGGCTGGTGCTCCGGGGCGAACACGGACTCGCGGTCGACCGCGGCCGGATCGTCCGCGAAGCGGTCGCGGTCGTCCTCGCCGACCTGGAGTCGCGCGGCGACGCGAGCATTCTGGTGCGCCGCCTGCGCGGCCGCTGACGGGCCGGGCGATAACCTGCCCCGATCGCGGGCTGACCGCCCGGCCCCCTAGCACCCCGGACCGCGATGCCGACGAACGACCCGCAGGACCCGCCGTCCCGCCGCCGCCCCCTGGGCCGAGGCCCGGGCGCCGCCCCGGCCGCCGCGGCGCCGACCGGTGAGCCGGACCGGTCCGCCGGACCGGGCGACGAGCGCACACCACCCGAGGCCGCCGGTTCGCCCCTGTCCGCCCCAGCGGAAGACCGCAGCTCCGCCCCCACGGCGGCAGCGGCCGGACCCCGGCCCGCAGCGGGATCGCCGCCCGAGGCGGACACGGGAGCGCCGGGCCGTTCCGGCCCCCCAGGCTGTGCTGCCGGGGCCGCCGGGAGCGCCGCCCAGGCCGCTCCGGACGCGCGGGAGGCTGAGGCCCGTAACGACGCCGCCGCGCCGGTGCCAGTGGCTGAGCCGGACGCGCTGGCCCCGCCACCTGGAGTCGGGGCACGGGACGCCGGTGCGGCAGCGGACGAGGCGCGCGGCGCTGCGCCCCCGGGTGCCGAGGCCCCCGGCGCCGCTTCTGTTCCGCCGCCCGGCGGCGACGCGGACACAGCAGAAGCCCACGGCGCTCCGCCCGCGCGGGGCGACGCGGCACCCCAGCGTGTGCCGGGCCGTGGCGAGGACGCGCTGCCCGGCCCGGCCACGGACGAGGGCCGGGGCGCTGCGGTCCCGGGGACGCGGCAAGGCGAGGGCGCCGCGCACCAGCCGAGGACGGAGCCCGCG
Source organism: Streptomyces sp. NPDC059850 (assembly GCF_042731515.1). Classification (NCBI taxonomy): domain Bacteria; kingdom Bacillati; phylum Actinomycetota; class Actinomycetes; order Kitasatosporales; family Streptomycetaceae; genus Streptomyces; species Streptomyces sp. NPDC059850. Next base: position 117,873 of record NZ_JBHWJI010000022.1, on the reverse strand, counting down.
CCGGGCGACGGGTCCTCCGAGGGTCAGGTCCGCCCGCAGGCCGAGAGCGTGGGGGCGCCGCACGAAACCGGCCATGGGCCGTCCGAAGCGGGCCCGTCGGAGGGGTCCGCCGGGGAGTCCGAGCCCGCGCACGAGCGGGCGCAGGGCGAGGACGGGGCGGACGAGGGCGCTGCCCGGGGCCACGGAGCGCCGCCCGATGGCGGCGGGGCGGCCGAAGACGGCGAGACCGCCGGAAACCAGGCAGCCGCCGAAGATGGGGAAGCCGCCCGGGACGGCGAGGCGGCCGGAGACCAGGACGCCGCCGAGGATGGCGGCAACGTCTTCACCGTGCGGCTGGACAACTTCGAGGGGCCCTTCGACCTGCTCCTCCAGCTGATCTCCAAGCACAAGCTGGACGTCACCGAGGTCGCCCTCTCCAAGGTCACCGACGAGTTCATGGCGCACATCCGGGCCATGGGGCCGGACTGGGACCTCGACCAGACCACCGAGTTCCTCGTCGTCGCGGCGACCCTGCTGGACCTCAAGGCGGCCCGGCTGCTGCCCGCCGCCGAGGTGGAGGACGAGGCGGACCTCGCGCTGCTGGAGGCCCGGGACCTGCTGTTCGCCCGGCTGCTCCAGTACCGCGCGTACAAGGAGATCGCGGACATCTTCCACGACCGGCTCGTCGAAGAGTCCCGCCGCTACCCCCGCACGGTAGGCCTGGAGCCGCACCACGCCGAGCTGCTGCCCGACGTCGTCATCCGCGTCGGCCCGGAGGGGTTCGCGAAGCTGGCCGTCAAGGCGATGCAGGCCAAGCCCAAGCCGCAGGTGTACGTCGACCACATCCACGCGCCGCTGGTGAGCGTGCGGGAGCAGGCGGACGTGGTGGTGGGGCGGCTGCGGGAGCTGGGGGAAGCCAGTTTCGCGACGCTCACCGAGGACGCGCCGGACACGCTCACCGTCGTGGCCCGCTTCCTGGCCCTGCTGGAGCTGTACCGGGAGCGCGCGATCCTGCTCGACCAGCCGGAGGCGCTGGGCGCGCTCATGGTGCGCTGGACGGGCGCGGAGGACGGACAGCGGCCGCTGGTCACCGACGAGTTCGACCAGGAGGCCCGGCCAGCGGCCGATACCGAGAAGCAGGAGGTACGGACATGAGCGAGCCGGTCATCGAAGACGCGGCCGAGACCGAGCCCTCGGAGGTCGCGGCGCTCGACCTCAAGCCCGCGCTGGAAGCCGTCCTCATGGTCGTGGACGAACCCGCCACCGAGGAACACCTCGCCAAGGTGCTGGACCGCCCGCGCCGCGCGGTCGCGGACGCGCTGCGGGAGCTGGCGGACGAGTACGTGGCGCAGGGGCGCGGCTTCGAGCTGCGGCTGGTCGCGGGCGGTTGGCGCTACTACACCCGGCCCGCCTTCGCCGCGGCCGTCGAGGGCTTCGTCCTGGACGGCCAGCACGCCCGGCTCACCCAGGCCGCTTTGGAAACCCTCGCGGTGGTCGCGTACCGTCAGCCGGTCAGCCGTTCTCGCGTCTCCGCCGTCCGTGGCGTCAACTGCGATGGCGTGATGCGCACCCTCCTGCAGCGCGGACTGGTGGAGGAGGCGGGCACGGAACCCGAATCAGGTGCGATCCTGTACAGGACGACGAACTACTTCCTGGAGCGGATGGGCCTGCGCGGCCTGGACGAGCTTCCGGAGCTGGCACCGTTCCTCCCCGAGGTGGACGCGGTCGAGGGCGAGTCCCAGGAGGGCGTGCCGTCGTTCGACCCGGACGCTCCGGACACAGACGTACACGACAGCAGCCACTCTCAGACGGAAACTTGATGCGAAGCAGCGGCAGGAACAGCAGGGGCAGCGGTAGCGGCGGCGGCAGCGGTAGCGGCAGCGGCGGCGGCAAGAACTACCGGGGGGCCGGGAACGGGCGCGACGACAAGCCGAAGCGCACCGGTCGCCCACGCCCCGAGGAGCGCCGTCACGACGCGGGCGCCCCGAAGCAGAGCGGCCCCGGCCCCCGTGGCGGGGCGGCCAAGAGCGGCGCCCCCAAGGGCACCGGCGGCCGCCGTAAGCCGACCGCCCCGGCCCGTCCGCGCGAGTACGAGGCCCAGATAGAGGAGCGGAACCGGGCCCGCCACAACAAGCCGCAGACCAAGCTGCCCAAGACCTTCGGCGAGCAGGACGGCGAGCGGCTGCAGAAGGTCCTGGCCCGCGCGGGCATGGGCTCGCGCCGCGCCTGCGAGGACCTGATCGACCAGGCCCGGGTCGAGGTCAACGGCAAGATCGTCACCGAGCAGGGGCTGCGCGTCGACCCGGAGAAGGACGAGATCAAGGTCGACGGGCTGACCGTCGCGACCCAGTCGTACCTCTTCTTCGCGCTGAACAAGCCCGCCGGTGTGGTCTCCACCATGGAGGACCCGGACGGCCGCCAGTGCCTCGGTGACTACGTCACCAACCGCGAGACCCGGCTCTTCCACGTCGGCCGCCTCGACACCGAGACCGAGGGCATCATCCTGCTCACCAACCACGGCGAGCTGGCCCACCGCCTCACCCACCCCCGCTACGGCGTCCAGAAGTCCTACCTCGCCGCCATCCAGGGCCCCCTGCCGCGCGACCTCGGCAAGCAGCTCAAGAACGGCATCGAGCTGGAGGACGGCTACGCCCGCGCGGACCACTTCAAGGTGGTCCAGAACACCGGCAAGAACTACCTCGTCGAGGTCACCCTCCACGAGGGCCGCAAGCACATCGTCCGCCGCATGCTCTCCGAGGCGGGCTTCCCGGTCGACAAACTGGTCCGCACCTCCTTCGGCCCCATCGCCCTGGGCGACCAGAAGTCCGGCTGGCTCCGCCGCCTCACCAACACCGAGGTCGGCATGCTGATGCGCGAGGTGGACCTCTAAAGGCTCCGGTCGGGACGCGTGAGCGGGGGCTCGGTGGGGCTGGTTAGGCTGATGGGGGACATGTCCGCGCGTGGGACAGAGGCGTAGGACACGCGCGGCACAGGCACAGCACGCGCAGGGAGCACAGACGTGGCGGTACGAGCGGTCCGCGGGGCGGTTCAGCTGGAGCGGGATGAAGCGGGGCATATGCGGGAGCAGGTGTCCGAGCTGATGACCGCCATCCTGGAGCGCAACAGCCTGGTGCCGGACGACCTGATCAGCGTCTGGTTCACCGCCACGCCCGATCTGCACAGCGACTTCCCCGCGGTCGCCGCGCGCAAGCTCGGGATCACCGACGTACCGCTGATCTGTGCGCAGGAGCTGGACATCGCGGGGGCCATGCCGCGGGTCGTCCGGATACTCGCGCATGTCGAGACCGACCTCGCCAAGACCGACGTCGCCCATGTCTACCTGGGCGCCGCGGCGGCCCTCCGCAAGGACATCGCCCAGTGAGAACAGCCCTCGTCATCGGCACCGGACTGATCGGTACCTCCGCCGCGCTCACCCTCGCGGGCCGCGGTATCCACGTCCACCTCGCCGACCACGACGCGGACGCGGCGCGGACCGCGGCGGCGCTCGGTGCCGGGACGCAGGACGAGCCGGACGGGCCGGTGGACCTGGCGATCGTCGCCGTACCGCCCGCGTATGTGGCCCGGACGGTGGCCGATGTGCTGCGCCGGGGCGTGGCGCGGGCCGCTCTGGACGTGGCCAGCGTCAAGGGCGGGCCGCGCCGGGAGCTGGAGGAACTGGGCTGTGACCTGACCCGGTACATCGGTACGCATCCGATGGCCGGGCGGGAGCGCTCCGGGCCGCTGGCCGCGACGGCGGACCTGTTCGAGGGTCGGCCGTGGGTGCTCACGCCCGGCGCCGACACCGACACCGAAGTGCTCAATCTCGCACTCGAACTGGTCGCACTCTGTCGCGCCGTCCCCGTGGTGATGGACGCCGACGCGCACGACCGGGCCGTGGCGCTCGTCTCGCACACCCCGCACCTGCTCTCCAGCATGGTCGCGGCGCGGCTGCGGGACGCCGACGAGACCGCCGTGCGCCTCTGTGGCCAGGGCATCCGCGATGTGACCCGGATCGCGGCCTCCGACCCCGCGATGTGGATCGACATCCTGTCCGCCAACCCCGGCCCGGTCGCCGACGTGCTCGCCGCCGTCGCCGCCGACCTGGACGAGACGGTACGGGCGCTGCGCGCGCTCCAGTCGGCCGACGACGCCAAGCGCGGCGGGGGAGCGGCCGGGATCGAGGACGTGCTGCGCCGGGGCAACGCCGGGCGCGAGCGGGTGCCGGGCAAGCACGGCGCCGCCTCGGCCGTCTATGAGACCGTGACGGTGCTCATCGGCGACCAGCCGGGCGAGCTGGCCCGGATCTTCGCCGACGCGGGCCGGGCGGGCGTCAACATCGAGGACGTACGGATCGAGCACGCCACCGGACAGCAGGCGGGCCTGATCCAGTTGATGGTGGAGCCCGCCGCCGCCCCCGGTCTGACCAAGGCCCTCCGCGAGCGTGGCTGGTCCATCCGTCAGTGACAACCGGCGGTGACATCCGGCGGTGACCGGGCGCCCCGGATGAGCCAGTAACCTTGTCCGGGGCTCTCACCAAGCTCCGTTCAACCCAGCCCCGTGCATACGAAAGGTGTCTGTCACCGTGGAAACCGCCGCCCGGACCGCCCCGGCAGCAGTGATTGTCGCGATCGACGGCCCCGCAGGCACGGGCAAGTCCAGTACGTCCAAGGCCGTCGCGGCCAAGCTCGGCCTCGGCTACCTGGACACCGGCGCCCAGTACCGGGCGATCACCTGGTGGATGGTGAACAACGGCATCGACGTCGAGGACGCCGTCGCCGTGGCCGACGCCGCCCGCAAGCCGGTCATCGTCTCCGGCACCGACCCGGCCGCCCCCACGATCAGGGTCGACGGCACCGACGTCGCCGGGCCGATCCGCACCCAGGAGGTCACCTCCCGGGTCAGCGCGGTCAGCGCGGTCCCCGAGGTGCGCACGCTGATCACCGAGCTGCAGCGGACGATCGCCACCGAGGCGCCGCGCGGCATCGTGGTCGAGGGCCGGGACATCGGCACGACCGTGCTCCCGGACGCCGACCTCAAGATCTTCCTGACCGCCTCCGCCGAGGCCCGGGCAGCCCGCCGCAGCGGTGAGCTGAAGGGCAAGGACGGCTCCGACCTGGCCGCCACCCAGGCGGCGCTCGCCAAGCGGGACGCCGCCGACTCGGGCCGCAAGGCCTCGCCGCTGGCGAAGGCGGACGACGCGGTCGAGGTCGACACCACCGACCTCACCCTCGACCAGGTCATCGAGTGCGTGGTCACGCTGGTCGAGGAGAAGCGGGCCGCCGCATGACCGCCGCAGAGCGGGCCGCCGACCCGGAGCTGCCGAGCGCTGCCGGTGCCGCCGTGGGGCGCCGGATCGGCATCGGCCTGATGTACGGGCTGTGGCGGCCGCGGGTGCTGGGCGCCTGGCGGGTCCCGTCCGCCGGTCCGGTCATCCTGGCCGGGAACCACTCCCACAACGTCGACGGCCCGATGATCATCGGCACCTCGCCCCGGCCGTCGCACTTCCTGGTCAAGAAGGAGGCGTTCGTCGGTCCGCTGGACCCGTTCATGCGCTCCGTCGGCCAGGTGAAGGTGGACCGTACGAGCGCCGACCGCACCGCGATCACCCACGCGCTGGGCCTGCTGGAGCGCGGCGGGGTGCTGGGGATCTTCCCGGAGGGCAGCCGCGGCGAGGGCGACTTCGCGTCGCTGCGCTCGGGGCTCGCGTACTTCGCCGTACGCTCCGGCGCCCCGATCGTGCCGGTGGCCGTGCTCGGCACCGGCGAGCAGTGGCGCGCCGACGGACGGCCCAGGGCGCTGCCGAGGCTGCGCAGCCGGATCGACGTGGTCTTCGGCGACCCGTTCCAGGCGGGCGACGGCAGCGGCCGGCGGACCCGGGCGGCGCTGGACGAGGCGACCGTGCTCATCCAGAAGCGTCTGGGCGAGCACCTGGAGAGCGCCAGGCGGCTCACGGGCCGCCACAACGAGACATAGACCCGCGCGCCCCCCCGGGGGCGGGGCCCAGTTGGGCGACCAGGTCAACAACACATTAAAAACCCCATACACAGCCGCGGCGGCGGACACCCA
>NZ_JBHWJI010000022.1:24648-111818 GCF_042731515.1 Streptomyces sp. NPDC059850 | reverse complement strand
TTTATCAAAACCCTGGGTGGGGGTTCACACTGGTTTCCGGCCGGGGGGACCCGGGCCCCAAAAAACCTAAACACCCCCGCCCCCCCCCGGGGGCCCCCCGGCACTGAGGGACGACGAGGACATCACTTCATGAACGACCAGATCCACAGCGGCGGCGACGAACACGGAGAGCTGGGCGACGCCGAGTACGCGGAGTTCATGGACCTCGCCGCGCAGGAGGGCTTCGACCTGGAGCAGGTCGAGGGCGACCTCGCGGCGGCGGGCCACGGCCCGCTGCCGGTGCTCGCCGTCGTCGGCCGCCCGAATGTCGGCAAGTCGACCCTGGTGAACCGCATCATCGGCCGCCGTGAGGCGGTCGTCGAGGACAAGCCGGGCGTCACCCGCGACCGCGTCACGTACGAGGCCGAGTGGTCCGGCCGCCGCTTCAAGGTGGTCGACACCGGCGGCTGGGAACAGGACGTGCTCGGCATCGACGCGTCCGTGGCCGCGCAGGCCGAGTTCGCCATCGAGGCCGCCGACGCGGTGGTCTTCGTGGTGGACGCCACGGTCGGCTCGACCGACACCGACGAGGCCGTCGTCAAGCTGCTGCGCCGGGCCGGGAAGCCGGTCGTGCTGTGCGCCAACAAGGTCGACGGCCCGAGCGGCGAGGCGGACGCGGCGATGCTGTGGTCGCTCGGCCTCGGCGAGCCGCAGCCGGTCTCGGCCCTGCACGGCCGCGGCACCGGCGACATGCTCGACGCGGTGCTGGAGGCGCTGCCCGACGCCCCGGCCCAGACCTTCGGGGGCACGGTCGGCGGCCCGCGCCGCATCGCCCTCATCGGCCGCCCCAACGTCGGCAAGTCCTCGCTGCTCAACAAGGTGGCGGGCGAGGAGCGCGTGGTCGTCAACGAGGTCGCGGGCACCACCCGCGACCCGGTGGACGAGCTGATCGAACTCGGCGGGGTCACCTGGAAGTTCGTGGACACCGCCGGTATCCGCCGCCGCGTCCACCTCCAGGAGGGCGCCGACTACTACGCCTCGCTGCGCACCGCGGCCGCCGTGGAGAAGGCCGAGGTCGCGGTCATCCTCATCGACACCAGCGAGCCCATCAGCGTCCAGGACCAGCGGATCATCACGATGGCCGTGGAGGCCGGGCGCGCGATGGTCATCGCGTACAACAAGTGGGACACCCTCGACGAGGAGCGCCGCTACTACCTGGAGCGCGAGATCGAGACCGAGCTGGGGCAGATCCAGTGGGCCCCCCGGGTCAACGTCTCGGCCCGCACCGGCCGCCACATGGAGAAGCTCGTCCCGGCGATCGAGACGGCGCTGGCGGGCTGGGAGACCCGGGTACCGACCGGGCGGCTGAACTCGTTCCTCGGCGAGATCGTCTCCTCCCACCCGCACCCGATCCGCGGCGGCAAGCAGCCCCGCATCCTGTTCGGCACCCAGGCCGGTACCCGGCCGCCCCGCTTCGTCCTCTTCGCCTCCGGCTTCCTGGAGGCGGGCTACCGCCGCTTCATCGAGCGGCGGCTGCGCGAGGAGTTCGGGTTCGAGGGCACCCCGATCCAGATCTCGGTGCGGGTCCGCGAGAAGCGCGGCCGTAAGAAGTAGCGGTGAGAAGTAACCGTTGAAGGGGCGCCACCGGAACCGGTGGCGCCCCTTCAACGGTGGCGCTCAGTAGCGCCCGTCGCGCTGGCCGGGTGGGAGGGCGGGGAGGTAGGTGCGGTAGTAGAGCCCGCCGGTGTCCCAGGCTCCGCCGTGGCCGCCGCTGGTCAGGCCGCGGGGCTGGCCGATGGCGCTGAACGCGACGAACCCCAGATCCTCCTCGTCCGACCGGTCACCGGGCAGCGCCCGGAACAGCCGCCGGTACTCCGCGTACAGCGCGTCGTAGATCGGCGTCGCGGAGTGCCGCCACGGGTCGGGCGACGCCTCCAGCGCCGGGCGCATGGCCGGGATGTGGGCGTAAGAGGGGGAGCGGTAGGGGAGGTCGTATCCGTGCACGTATGTGCCAACGACCAGGCCGCCCAGGGGATGCGGCATCGGCGGCGAATGGGCCGCTTGGGTCAGGCAGCGGCAGCCCGGGACGGGGTGGGTCACCGGATCAGGTGCCCGCGAGCGGCATCGAGGCGCCGACCAGCGCGCCGCGCGCCGCGGCCCGGTCCAGGGCGGCCCGCAGCTGGTCCTCGCGCGGCTGGGTGCCGATCGTGCCCGCCGCCGCCGCGTACACCAGGACCTGCTGGGAGCGGCCCACCGCGCTGCGCCAGCCCTCGCTGAGCGGCATCGGGTTGTGCGCCTGCCACCAGGCCACCGGGGAGCCGCCGTTCGCCGCGGGCATCAGCACCGCGTGCAGCTGTCCCATGGCGAGCAGCACCGACCAGCCGGGAATGGCCACCGGAGGACGGCCGAGGTCGACCACCGGCAGGAAGCCCTGTTCGATGAGGAGCTGGAGGAAGTCGTCGCCGTGCCCGGTCGCACCGGGCCGGGTGATCGGCCCGGTCGGCTCGACGACCAGCGCCGGGCGCTGCTCCCCGCCCACCAGCACCACCCCGCTGGTGACGCCGAGCACCGCCTGCTGGGGCGGCGGCGGGGCGGAGTGCGGGGCGGTGTACGAGGCGGAGTACGGGGCCGGGTGGTGCGGAGCCGCGTGCGGGGCGGAGTAGGCGTAAGAGGCGGCGGGCGGCTCCGGCGCGTACGGCGCGGACTCCTCGGCGGTGATGGACCGTACCGCACCCGCCAGCTGCTCCTCGGAGACCGGGACGACCTGGGAGGGAACGCAGGTGGCGTGCGCGAACGCGAGCACGGCGGTCTCCTGACCCACGAACAGCACCGTGCTGGTGCGCTCCTGGTCGGAGTTGCCTGGCGTGCGGCAGGACGTGCAGTCGTAGGCGCCCGGGGCGTTGTCCCCGGCGAGCAGCCGGTCGGCTTCTTCATCGCCGATCTCGGCGCGTACGTCATCGCTGACGTCGAGCATGCGCGGCACGGGTGGCTCCTCGGTCTCGGTCCGTGGGCCGGGCGGTCCCCGGCTCATACGTAGACAACGGCCATCCACGGCGGGGGTCACGCGGCCTGCTCCCGCCACCCCTGTGATGCACGAGTTCCCCCGGAAGTTCCCTGAATTGGCTACCGATTTCCTTTCTGTTGGGGAACAAGACGGTGTTGGTACCCAACCCGACAGCCACTTTCGGGGTCTTACCTCGTGGTAGGCGGACGAGATACCCGTCCGCAGGGAAACGGTGGGATACGGGACGGAATGCACATATCATTCCTGATTCACAACGCGTACGGGATCGGCGGGACGATCCGGACCACGTACAACCTCGCCCGCACGCTGAGCGAGCAGCACGACGTGGAGATCGTCTCGGTGTTCCGCCACCGGGATCAGCCGATCTTCGAGCCCGGACCGAACGTGCGGCTCAGCCATCTCGTCGACATCCGTAAGAACAGCCCGGGTTACGAAGGCGACGACCCCGCCTACACGCAGCCCGCGAAGGTCTTCCCGGTCACCGAGGGCCGGTACAAGCAGTACAGCGCGCTCACCGACCGCCGCATCGGCGAGCATCTGCGGGGGATCCAGGCCGATGTGGTGGTCGGCACCCGCCCGGGCCTCAATGTGCACATCGCCCGTGAGGCGCGCCGCGGCCCGGTCCGGGTCGGCCAGGAGCATCTGACGCTGAGCACCCACTCCAAGGGGCTCAAGCGGACGCTGCGCGGCTTCTATCCGCGGCTCGACGCGGTGACCACGGTCACCGAGGCCGACGCCAAGGACTACCGCGACCAGATGCGGCTGCCGGGCGTACGGATCGAGGGCGTGCCCAACAGCGTTCCCGCGCCCGGCGTGGAACCGGCCGACGGCACCGGCAAATGGGTCGTCGCGGCCGGTCGGCTCGCCCCGGTGAAACGGTACGACCTGCTGATACGGGCGTTCGCCAAGGTCAGCGCGGCCCGCCCGGACTGGCGGCTGCGGATATACGGCGGCGGCGAGCAGCGCGCCAAGCTGCGCGCCCTCATCGACAAGCTCGGCCTCTACAACCACGTCTTCCTCATGGGCCCCGCCAACCCCCTCGACCCCGAGTGGGCCAAGGGCTCCATAGCGGCCGTCACCTCCAGCCTGGAGTCGTTCGGCATGACGATCGTGGAGGCGATGCGCTGCGGCCTCCCGGTGGTCGCCACCGACTGCCCGCACGGCCCGGCCGAGATCATCGACAACGGGGTGGACGGCCGCCTGGTGCCCTCCGGCGACACCAACGCGATCGCCACCGCGCTGCTCGACCTCATCAACAACGACGAACTGCGGCAGCAGATGGGCCAGGCGGCGCTGCGGGACTCCGCCCGCTTCGACCCGTCCCGGGTGGCCGGCCGCTACGAGAGCCTCTTCGCCGACCTGGCGACGCGCGGCGGACTGCGCGGCTCGCTGCACCGGGCCCGCGGCTCGCTGGTCGGCGGGGCGATGGCGACGACCGAGGCGATGCGAAGGGTGCGAATGGCATGAGCGGAAGAGGGAGCGTGACAGCGAGAACGGCCGAGCCCATCGAGCCTGTTGAGCGCAGGGAACCTGTCGAAGGGGACAGCATGAGTGAAGCCACCGAGGTCGCCCCGACGCGCGCCGACTGCGTCGCGGACTCCGCCGGTGGACTCACCTTCCACATCTCCGACTGGGCCCGCCCGGAGCCGGGGAGCTACGACGACTGGAGCGGGGCGCTGGTCCTGACGCTGCGCGGCGCCGAGCCCGCCGCCGACGGCGAGGTACGGCTGCCGCTCGGCCCGACCGCAGACGGCAGGCTGCAGGCCGCGCTGCCCGGCACCGTCGCCCTCCCCGAGGGCCGCTGGGACGTGTTCGTCGCGTACGGGGACCAGGAGCCGCGGCGGCTCGCACCGGGCCTGCACGATCTGCGCTCCCTGGTCGACCGCAGGCCGGGCCCCAGCACCTCGCCGCTGTCCGTCCGCATCCCGTACGCCACCAAGCACGGCAACCTCAGCCTGCGCACCTGGCGCCGGGCGCCGCACGCCGAGGCGGGGGAGATCCGGCTGGAGGACGGCGCGATGGCGGTCGGCGGGCGGCTGTACCGGGTGGAGAACCCGGCCGAGTGGCTGGCCGGTGCGGTCGTCGAGGCCCGCTGCCGCCGCGACAAGGCCCTCGTGCACACGGCGCCGGTGACGGCGGACGGCGCGGCGTTCTCCTTCACCCTCGCCTATGAGCGGCTCGCGGAGCACTGGGGCGGGGCTGCGGACCTGTGGGACCTGCGGCTGCGCCCGGCGGACGAAGCGGTGGCCCCGGTGCGGCTCGGCCGGATACTGGACGACGTCGCGGACAAGAAGGAGATCTTCACGTACCCGGTGCGGACGGTCGACGCGCCGCACGGCACCGCCACGGTCCGTCCGTACTACACCGTCGACAACGATCTGTCGGTGCGGGTCTCCGACCCGGACTGAGCGCGCCGGACTGAGCGCGCCGATGACGAGGGCTGTGGACCCTTGAGCCTCTTGAGGACAGTAGCCGTCCTCAAGGGCTGGCAGACTCGGCCCCATGTTGGAGACCTCGGCCCGTCTGCTCCGTCTGCTCTCCCTTCTCCAGGCCCACCGCGAATGGTCCGGCACGGACCTCGCCGACCGGCTCGGCGTCACCCCGCGCACCGTGCGCCGCGACGTCGACCGGCTGCGCGAGCTGGGCTACCCCGTGCACTCCGCCCCCGGTACGGCGGGCGGCTACCGGCTGGGCGCGGGCGCCCAGTTGCCGCCGCTGCTGCTGGACGATGAGGAGGCGGTCGCGGTCGCGGTCGGGCTGCGCCAGGCCGCGGGCGGCGTCGAGGGCATCGAGGAGACCTCGGTGCGCGCCCTCGCCAAACTGGAACAGGTGCTGCCGGACCGGCTGCGCCGCCGGGTGAGCGCGCTGAGTTCGTTCACCGTGCCGATGTTCGGCGCGACCCCGGGCCCCGCGGTGGATCCGGCGGTCCTGATCGAGCTGGCGAGCGCCTGCCGGGACGCCCAGCGGCTGCGCTTCACCTATCGCGACCACGGCGGTACGGTCACCCGGCGCACCGCCGAACCGCACCGCCTCGTCGCCGCGCAGCGCAAGTGGTACCTGGTCGCGTGGGACGTGGACCGGGAGGACTGGCGTACGTACCGGGCCGACCGCATCACCCCCACCCCGCCGCACGGCCCCCGCTTCCCGCCGCGCCGCCCGCCCGCGGAGGATCTGGCGGCGTATGTCGCCCGGGGCGTGTCCGGCGCCGTCTACCGTGAGCGGGCCACGGTCCTGCTGCGGGTGCCCGTCGCGCGGGCGGCGGAGCGCATCTCGCCCGCGGCGGGGGTGCTGGAGGCGGTCGACGAGCACAGCTGTCTGCTGCACACCGGCGCCCACGCCCTCGAAGTGCTGGTGCTCCACATCGTGCTGACCGGCTTCGACTTCGAGGTTCGCGAACCTGCCGGGCTCACCGAGCACATCCGCGCGATCAGGGACCGCCTGGACCGGGCTCTGGGCGATCGGGCTTCGGGCTGACCGCGCCGCGCGCCTTCAGCTGCTGGTCGCGCTCCTGCTCGATCTGGGCCACCTCGGGGTGGTGCAGGTCGAAGGCGGGCGACTCGCTGCGCACCCGGGGCAGCGTCAGGAAGTTGTGGCGGGGCGGCGGGCAGGAGGTCGCCCACTCCAGCGAGCGGCCGAACCCCCAGGGGTCGTCCGCCTCGACCTTTGTGCCGTACCGGGCCGTCTTCCAGACGTTGTAGAGGAACGGCAGCGTCGAGATCCCCAGCAGGAAGGAGCCGATCGTGGAGACCGTATTGAGTGCCGTGAAGCCGTCCGCCGCCAGATAGTCGGCGTAGCGGCGCGGCATCCCCTCCGCGCCCAGCCAGTGCTGCACCAGGAAGGTGAGGTGGAAGCCGGTGAACAGGGTCCAGAAGTGGATCCTGGCCAGCCGCTCCTCCAGCATCTTCCCGGTGAACTTGGGCCACCAGAAGTAGAAGCCCGCGAACATCGCGAACACCACGGTCCCGAAGACCACGTAGTGGAAGTGGCCGACGACGAAATAGCTGTCCGTGACGTGGAAGTCCAGCGGCGGCGAGGCCAGGATGACGCCGGTCAGCCCGCCGAACAGGAAGCTCACCATGAAGCCGACCGCCCACAGCATGGGCGCCTCGAAGGACAGCGAACCGCCCGTCATGGTGCCGATCCAGTTGAAGAACTTCACCCCGGTGGGCACCGCGATCAGAAAGGACAGCAGCGAGAAGAAGGGCAGCAGCACCGCCCCCGTGGCGAACATATGGTGCGCCCAGACCACCATCGACAGGGCGGTGATGGCCATCGTCGCGCCGATCAGCGTCAGATAGCCGAAGACCGGCTTGCGCGAGAATACCGGGATGATCTCGGTGATGATGCCGAAGAACGGCAGCGCGATGATGTAGACCTCGGGATGGCCGAAGAACCAGAACAGGTGCTGCCACAGCAGCGCCCCGCCGTACGCCGAGTCGAAGACCATCGCCCCGAACCGCCGGTCCGCCTCCAGCACCAGCAGCGCCGCCGCCAGCACCGGGAACGCCATCAGGATGAGGATCGAGGTGAAGAGGGTGTTCCAGGTGAAGATCGGCATCCGGAACATCGTCATCCCCGGGGCGCGCATCGTGATGATGGTCGTCAGGAAGTTCACCGCGCCGAGGATGGTGCCGAAGCCGGAGAGCGCGAGCCCCATGATCCACATGTCGGCGCCGATGCCGGGGGAGCGCACCATGCTGTTGAGCGGGGCATACGCGGTCCAGCCGAAGTCCGCGCCGCCGCCGGGCGTCATCAGCCCGGCCACCACGATCAGCCCGCCGAACACGTACAGCCAGTACGACAGCATGTTGAGGCGGGGGAAGGCGACGTCGGGCGCGCCGATCTGCAGCGGCATGATCTCGTTGGCGAACCCGGCGAAGGCGGGCGTCGCGAACAGCAGCAGCATGATCGTGCCGTGCAGGGTGAACGCCTGGTTGTAGGCCTCCTGGGAGAGGATCTGGATCCCGGGCCGGGCCAGTTCGGCGCGCATCACCAGCGCCAGCACGCCGCCCGCCAGGAAGAAGCCGAACGAGGAGATCAGATAGAGATGGCCGATCTTCTTGTGGTCGGTGGTGGTCAGCCAGTCGGCCAGCACCCGGCCCCGGTCCCGGAGCGACCGCCGCGCCCGTCCGGCCGGTCCGGCCGCGGGACGCGCGGTGTCTGTCACCATCGGGGCTCCCTGGGGCTGGCACGGGGTCGGCTCCGGCCCATGATCGCCCTGTTTGGGGTGATCCGCGAGGCTATGTCCCGGGTGTCATGCCCTCAGGGTGCTGTCACTCTCTCGGGGGCAGCAGCGGGCCGAGCGGCCCGAGGTCGAGGTTCAGGTCGGACTCCTTGATGCCGTAGCGGTCGCACAGCGTGCCCATACGGTCCTCCAGCAGCATCAGGGTCTGCCCGATCCGCTCCTCCTGGTCCTCCGTCAGGTCGCCCTGGTCCACCCGGCGCAGCGCCTGCCGCTCCATCAGCTGCCGCAGCAGCTCGACGACGGTCAGCACCAGCTTCATCAGATCGCGCTCGACGGTGTCCTGGTCCAGCTCCAGCTTCCGGCTCACGGTTCCTCCGGTTCCAGCGGTTTCAGCGGTTCGTCCCAGGGGGACGGCACGTTCTCGTTCACCGAGCTGATGAGCGCGCGCAGATCGATGCGTACGAGGTCCACGTCGGCGATGCGCAGGGTCACATCGCCGGTGATGACCACGCCGCCCGCGAGCAGCCGGTCCAGCAGGTCCACCAGGGCGATCTGCCGGTGCGCGAGCGGGCTCGTGGTCATGGGCGTGGTCATGGCCCGGACCGTTCGTTGCCCTCGGCGGCGACGAAGGAGTACGGCGCCCACGGGCCGGTCAGCTCCAGCCGCAGCCCGCTCTCGCGCCCGGCCAGCTGGCCCACCCGCTCCGCGAACGCCTCGCTCTCCTCGCGCGGCAGGAGATACGCGGCGTTGAGCACATTGCGGTCCGCCTCGCCGGAGAGCCGTACGTCCTGCGGCGGATGCAGCCTGGCCCCCTCGGTGAGCGCGGTGAGCGTCTCGTGGACCCGGCGCGCGCCCTCCTCGGAGTGCCCCCAGCGCTGCTCGGAGGCGCGCCGCTGGGCGCCGCGGCGGCGCAGATAGTCGCGGCCCGAGACGGCGGCGGAGGGCTCGGCGGACGGCTCCTGGGCGGGTGCGGGCGCCGCGTACACCTTGACGCCCCACTCCACCCGGCCCTCCAGCCGGTCCAGCGCCGCTATGAACCGGTCCTGGCCACTGGCGAGCAGCCGCCGCAGCCCCTCCTCGCCACGGCAGACGGTGGCCATCCGGACCGGGATGACGCAGGCGTCCGCCCCTGCCGTGTCGACCACCTGCTGATGGGCGCGGGCGACGCCCTCCAGCCAGGTCAGGTCCTCCAGCCGGGCGCGCAGCGGCCCCTCGTCGAAGTCGGCGGCCGGTACGGGGCCCGCCAGCACGGCGAGCCCCAGATGGCGGACGGCGCGCACGGGTTCGCCCGCGACCCCGCGCACCCGCTCCAGGGCGGTGCGCGGGGTGTCGGCCTCGCGGACGACGGCGTACGCGTACTCCAGCGTGCCGGTCGCCTCAGCCGCTTCCGTCGCGTGGGTCGTCGCGTGGGTCATCCGGCCGCCTCCTCGTTCGTGGGGCTCGTGCCGTTCGTGCCGTTCTCCACCGCCGGTGCGGGCGCCGGTGCCGGGTCGCGGCGGGCGCGCGACGACAGCGACGGGTCGTGCTCCCACCAGTCGATGCCCATCTCCTTGGCCTTGTCGACGGAAGCCACGATGAGCCGCAGCTTGATCGTGAGGAGTTCGATGTCGAGCAGATTGATGCGGATGTCGCCCGCGATGACCACGCCCTTGTCGAGCACCCGCTCCAGGATGTCGGCGAGGTTGGCCGATTCACCACGGGTGGCGAGCCCGGACGCGCCGGGCGCACCGTACGGCGCCGACGAGCCGAACCCCGACGGCGAGCCGTACGCGGTGGTCACCGGGTCCCGTTCGCCCATTGCTGCGCCTCCTCCATCCGGTCGAGCAGCACGTCTTCCTGCCGCTCGAACTCGGCCTCGTCGATCTCCCCGTCCTCCAGCCGGGTGGCCAGGGCCATCAGTTCGCGCTGGATCGCGGCCGGGTCGTAGTACTCGCGTTCCGCCGCGGCCAGCACCTGTCTGAGCACCCAGCCGATCAGCAGCATCAGGCCTCGACGAAGCTGTAGGGCGGCAGCGGGCCGTTCACCCGCAGCTTCATCCAGGGGTGGGCGTTCTCCAGGTCGGCGATCGCCTCCAGCAGCGGCTCGGTCCCGTCCTTGGCCAGCAGGGCCGACAGGCTCACGAACCAGCCGCCGCCCTCCGGGCCGGGGCGCATCGCCTCGGCGGTGGGGGCCAGTGCCTCCTCCACGAGCCGCGCGTCGCGCACCTCACGGGCCCGCACCGCGTTCGCCACCAGCTCGCCGAAGCGCATGCGCTCCTCGTAGGTGCCGCCGCCCGCGGCCCGGTTGGCCTCGGCCATCAGCCGCAACTCGGGCTCCTCGGAGAGCACTTGGTGGAGCACCGCGTCCTCGTCGTGCACCGCCTTGACGTTGTACTCCACCCGGTCGGCCAGCCGCCGCAGCTGGTCCTCGTAGCGGTCGGCGTGCCGGTTCAGCACCGTACGCACGTCCGCGTCGCTGGCGGAGACCGAGCCGAACCGCATCGGCAGCACCGAGCGCTTGTCGCTCACCTCGGTCAGCACGTGCTGGTGGGCCAGCAGATCGCGGCGCCGGGGCTTCAGCTCCGGCGGGCAGTCGCTGACGACCGCGGTCAGCTCGCCCTCGTTCAGGGCACGGACCGGCAGCGGCGGATCGCCGATGCCGAGCAGGGTGTCGCCGAGGTCCGGGAGGGCGCCGCGGGCGATCCCGTACACATAGGTGCTCATCAGCTCTCCTCGGACTTCCTGGAGGTGGACTGGGTGGACTTGCGGGCCGCCGGACGCCGGGAACGGCTGCGTGCGGGCGCTTCCTCTGGCTCAGGCTCCTCGTCGCCCCGGAGCGCCTCGGCGACCGAGTGGGCGGCCTTGGAGACGGTCTCCCCGGCGCCGGACAGCGCGCCCTTGGTCTTGCTGCGGGCGGCGCCCTCGGTGGCGCCGTCGAGGATCTCGGGGATGCCGGGGGACTTGTTCGGCCCGGACTCCAGGTCGAGGCGGTTGCACGCCTCGGCGAACCGGAGGTAGGTGTCGACGCTCGCCACCACGACCCGGATGTCGATCTTGAGGATTTCGATGCCGACCAGGGAGACGCGGATGAACGCGTCGATCACCAGGCCGCGGTCGAGGATCAGTTCCAGGACGTCGTAGAGGCCGCTGCTGCCGCCCCCGCCCCTGCTCTGCTGTGCCGGAACAACCGTGGTCATGTCGTGTGTGTCCTCTCGTGTCCGGCCGCGCCGGCCGTTCCCCCTGTGTCAGTCAGCCGCGGTCACTTCGCCCGCGTTCGTAACGGCGGATGCGGCGGTAGCCGGTGAGCTGGCCGTCCGGGTCGAGAGTCACCTCGTACAGGGCCATCAGGCTCATCGTCTCCGGCACCCGGGCCAGCTCCACCACCTCGACGTCCAGGACCCAGCCGTCGTCGGTCTGCTCCAGCCGGGGCATCGACTCGGGGTACAGGCCCGTCAGTTCGGCGAGCTGTTCCCGGGCGGATCGCATGAGCGCCAGTGGGCTCGGGCCACCGGTCGCCGTCTCCTTGCGGGTTCCATCGGATGTGTCTGTCATGTTCGCCTCGATGGCGCCGGGTACCGCGGTCCCGGCGGGGTAAACCTCGGGGTTCGAATTCCCCGATTTGTGTCGGAATTGTGCGCTCCGGATCGCGGGTGCCCACTCGGCGCTGGCATATTCCCGCGGCGGTTGAATTCCTCTCGTGGCATGTCATGGGCCGCCTCGCGCCCCTACCAGAACCTCGCCTTTGACAAGGGATATCGACGAAAACTCTCCGTCATCTTTCGAGCGTCAACACGCGGCTCGTAAGAGTGACAAAGTCGATGACAAACCCGGGCGTGTTTTCTGTGACACAAGTGTGACGAATGACTTCGACTGCGCCTACCGTGGCTGTCATGGGACCTGTACCGAACCTTCCGGCCGAACCCGAAGACGACCTCGACAGCTATGTGGGGCTTGATGCCAAGGCCGCCGAGGACGTGGCGCGCGAGCGCGGCTGGACCACCGTGCGGGCGCTTCCGCCGGGCGCGATCATCACGATGGAGTACCTGCGCGGCCGCATCAACTTCGAGGTCGCCGACGACGCCGTGCGGCGCTGCTGGCGCGGCTGACGGCCCGGAGGCGGCCTTCGCGCCCGGGGAGGCCCCCGCGCGCACGGAAACGGCCCCGGAAGCTCTCTCAGGAGCTTCCGGGGCCGTCGGCCGTCGTATGCGCCGCGGGCCGCGGGGGTGTGCGTACCGGCCCGTGGGGTGCCCGGGGCTAGCCGCCGGTGGCCGGGGTGCGGCCACGCCCGGCCGAGGGGCCGAACGGGGTCGTGGTGCGCGGCACGCGGTCGGCGTGCGGCGGACGGCGGCTGCCGACCGGGGTGACCGGGGTGCGCTCGGAGCGGACGGTGTGCTGCCGCCCGGTGTGGTGCGGCCGTGCCTCGGGCACCCGCCCGGTGCCGCCCGGGCGGCCGACCACGCTCACCGGTTCGAGGACCGGGGACTCGTCGTCGCGGGCGGTCCGCGGGGTGGCCAGGGAGGGCCCGGGGACGGGCCGCGCGGAGGGCACCGGCACCGGCGCCCGGCCGTAGCGCACCCGCCGGTACAGGCCCAGCAGCAGCATCTCGGCCCGGGCCATCGCAGGTTCCAGCCACGGCAGGGCCAGCAGGACCAGCACTCCGGCGGCCCAGCCCAGCACCACGTCGCTCAGCCAGTGGGTGCCCAGGTAGACGGTCGTCATGCCGACGCCGAAGGCGAAGCCCGCGGCGATCAGCGAGGCGATCCTGCGGGCCAGCGGAGTGGTCGCGAGGTAGGCCAGCACACCCCAGGTGACCACGGCGTTCGCGGTGTGACCCGAGGGAAATATATCGCCGACGTCCCACATCTCATTGGAGCCGACGCTCGTCGCGTAGTGCGGGCCGAGCCGCCCGAAGCCGATCTTCACGGCGCCCACGGTGATGTTCAGCAGCAGCAGTGAGGTGCCCAGCACCAGCCCTGGCCGCAGGGTCCGCTGCTGGTAGCAGCACCACCCCAGCCAGGCGGCCACCGCCACCGCGGTGGGGCCGCGCTGGCCCATCACCACGAAGTAGTCCAGGAGCATGTGGAACTCCGGCCACTGCTTGTAGGGCCGGAAGAGCATGATCTGCCAGTCGAGCTTCACCAGCCACGAGGTGGTGAGCACGCCGATCACGGTCGCGGCATAGACCGCGAGGGTGGTTCCGAGCAGCCAGAAGCGTGTTCGGGTCATCCGCGGTCGCGCGAGATCGCGCCGCGCGAGATCGGTAGGTCGCTCCTCCATGAGGAGCTTGTCTTCGGTACGCACCTAATCGACGTTACATTGCGTGACAGGGGGGTTCAGTCGATCAGGTCGCTTTGTGATGACGATGTGATGTGGGGTGCGTCTCGTCGGTCGGCTTTTGGCCGTCCCTTTCCAAGGAATGCAGGAGGCCCCGGCACATTTGTGCGCTGGCCTTCCTATCAGCGATCCGCGATCTCTTTATGGAATTCTTACAGGGGTGTTTATCGGCGATTGGCCGTGGCGTTCCTCACCGTTTCCCGGGGTGTCGCCCGGACGTCAGGCGGGCTCCCGGCGCCCGGGTCGGCGCCCCGCCGGACTGCCGGACCGGGTGGCCGGATCAGGGCGGTCCCGAGCCGTGCAGCCACCAGGCTCCGTACACCGCGGAGGCCAGCGCCACCGAGCCGAGGACCAGCGCGGTGCGCGCCGGACGCAGCCGGGCCAGGGCGATCGCGAGCGGGATCAGCACCGGGAAGGCGGGTATGAGCAGCCGCGGCTTCGAGCCGAAGTACCCCTTGGCGGCCAGCGCGAGGACCAGCACCGAGCCGCCGTACACCAGCAGCGGCAGCGGCTGGCGCTGCCGTACGCAGCACACATACAGCCAGATCAGCGAGGACACGGCGAGGAGCAGCGCTATACCGGCCACGAACGGCGGCTGCACCAGCAGCCCGCCGATGAAGACCGCGAAGGCCAACCCGCCGTCGAAACCGTTCCCCCAGCCGTTCTGGACGTCGAAGTAGCCGCTCGGGCTGCCGGTTCGCACCGCCACCCAGACCACATAGCCCAGCCAGCCCAGCGGCGCGATCGCGAGCCCCACCAGGACGCGCCGATGCGTACGGAGCGCCTGGCGCCACCGCCCGCCGGGCAGCAGCTCCACCGCCGCCGTGATCCACACCGCGGCGACCGCCGCCGCCCCCACCGGCCGGGTGAGCCCCGCGAGCGCCGCCAGGACGCCCGCCCACACCCAGCGCCGGGTCAGCACCGCATACACCGACCAGGCGGCCAGTGCCGTGAAGAGCGACTCCGAATACGCCATGGACTGCACGATCCCGACCGGCAGCGCGCCCCACAGCACCGCCAGCGTGATGCCCACCCGGCGCCCGTAGACCAGGTCGCCGACCGCGAAGATCCCCCACGCGGCCAGCAGCGAGGTGACCGAACTCACGAGCAGCCCCGCGTCCGGCACGCTCAGCGGCGTCACGGCCGCTATGCCGCGCTCCAGCAGGGGGAGCAGCGGGAAGAAGGCCAGGTTGGAGTGAACCGCGCCATCGGCCAGATGGATCGTGTAGCCGTATCCCTCCTCGGCGATGCGGGAGTACCAGAGCGAGTCCCAGCGGGCGGAGAGGAGCTGGTGTGGACTCCTGCCCGCGGCCGCTCCCCAGACCGCGAGAACCACGAGGCCGAGCGCGCGCGTCCCGGCATACAGCAGCAGCGCCGGGGCGGCCCGGCGCAGCGCGGCAAGGGCCACGCCGCCGGGCCGCCAGGCGCCGGGCGACGCGGTGTCGGCTTGGGCGAGATCAGTCACGGCGACGATTATCGAGGATGTTTCCGGGGCCCGCCGGGCCTGTGGATAACCGTCGGACGAACAACGGAGGGACGGCGGGAGGACGGGGGAAGGCGGCCGGGGGCGACCGGCGCACGGTTGGCGTACGGTCGGTGGACGGCGGGAAGACAGGGGACAAAAGGGGAGCGGCGGAACCTACTACACCGCCTTCACCTGCGGCGATGCCCACAACATGACCTGCGGCACACGCCCCGCGCGGCGACTCGCGTACCCTGACCTCTCCACTCGTGCCTTCGTCGCCGGGCCGCCGGACGTCCCTATGAAGTGACGTTCGTCCCGTCCCGGCGCGACGCGAGCGCAAGACCAGGCAGGGAGGTGCGTACATGTCCGGGACGACCACGGCCCGCACTCGGCGGACGGCGGCCGTTCCCCGGCAATGGCGCGGTACCGAGGCGGGCGGCGGCGCGAACCGCTGGGTCGTCCTCCTCGTGCTCTGCGTCAGCCTGCTGCTCGTCGCCGTGGACGCGACCGTGCTGCACGTCGCGGTTCCGGCCGTGACCGAGGACCTGCGGCCCGGCGCGATCGAACTGCTGTGGATCGTGGACGCGTACCCATTGGTCTGCGCCTCGCTGCTGATCCTCTTCGGCACCCTCGGCGACCGGGTCGGCCGCCGCCGGGTCCTGCTGCTCGGCTACGCGTTCTTCGGCGCGGCCTCGGCGCTCGCCGCCTTCGCCGCCACCCCGCAGATCCTCATCGTGGCCCGCGCCCTGCTGGGCGTCGGCGGCGCGATGATCATGCCCGCGACGCTGTCGATCCTGCGCCAGGTCTTCCCGGACCGCCGGGAGCGGGCCATGGCCATCGGCATCTGGAGCGCGGTCGCGGCGGTCGGCGCGGCGGTCGGCCCGCTGCTCGGCGGCTTCCTGGTCGAGAACTTCTGGTGGGGCTCGGTCTTCCTGATCAACCTCCCGCTGATGGCCGTGGCGCTGCCCGTCGGCCGCTGGCTGCTGCCGGAGTCCACCGGTGAGCGGAATGGCCCCTGGGACGTGCTGGGCGCGATCATGGCCGCCGGCGGGCTGTTCGGCCTCGTCTTCGGGGTGAAGCGGATGGGCAGCGGCTCGGGGCTGCTCGACGCCGTCACCGTCACCCCGGTCCTGCTGGGGCTGCTGGTGCTGGTGCTCTTCGTCCGCCGCCAGCGGCGCCGTACGCATCCGCTGGTCGACCTCAAGCTGTTCACCCGGCCCGCCTTCTCGATCTCCGTCGGCTGCATCGTGGTCGCCCTGCTCGCGCTCGTCGGCCTGGAGCTGATAGCCGCGCAGTACCTCCAGCTCGTCCTGGGGCTCAGCCCGCTGCAGACCGGGCTGAGGCTGCTGCCGCTCACCTTCGCCGCCATGGCCGCCGGGCTCGTCGGCTCCCGGATGCTCCAGCGGCTCGGGCCCCGCGCGATGGTGGCGCTCGGCTTCGTGCTCACCGCCGTGGGCGTCCTGTCGCTCATCACCATGGGCCAGACCGACCAGCCCGTGGTGCTGGTGGGCGGATTCGTCGTCCTCGGCTTCGGCCTGGAGACCACGCTGTTCAGCGCGTACGAGTCCATGCTCAACGAGGCCTCCGCCAAGTCGGCGGGCGGTGCCGCCGCCATCGGCGAGACCTCCTACCAGCTCGGCGCCGGGATCGGCATAGCCCTCCTGGGCAGTGTCATGAACGCCGCCTACAAGCCGGGCGTCTCCTCGGTGCCCGGGGTGCCCGGACACGCCAGCTCGGACGCCAGCCAGTCGCTGGGCGCGGCGTACGAGGTCTCCGCCCAGCTCGGCGGGAAGGCCGGGGACGCGCTGCTGGCCGCCGCCCGCGCGTCCTTCGTCCACGGTCTGCATGTGACGCTCGCGGTCAGCGCCGGTCTGCTGCTGATGGGCGCGCTGGCCGCGCTGCGGCTGCCGAAGACCATGGAATGCGCGCCCGCCGACGAGGTCGGCCCGGACGGCGCGTGTCCCGCCGGGGCCGCGGACGCTCCCTGCACCACGGACGCCCCGGAGATCGCGGCCTCCTCCGGGACCGCGGGCACCGCGGACGCGCCCGACATCCCGCCGCAGCGCGACCCGGCCGCCGCCGTCGGCGCCGAGTCCCGGAGCTGACCCCGGTGTTCGGCTGATCCACACGGTCTGGACGACAGGCGTTACCCGGCCGTAGCGTCAGCGGCCGGAAGCCACACCGAACCGGAGGTCGCTACCCATGTCCGCTGGCACCCTGCCGCCGTTCGACCCCGACGACCCGCTGGGCATCGACGACCTGCTGGAGCCGGAGGACCTGGCGGTCCGGACCACCGTGCGGCAGTGGGCCGCCGACCGCGTTCTGCCCCATGTCGCCGACTGGTACGAACGCGGCGAACTGCCCGGCATCCGGGAGCTGACCCGCGAACTCGGCTCCCTCGGCGCGCTCGGCATGTCCCTCAAGGGCTACGGCTGCACGGGCGCCAGCGCCGTCCAGTACGGGCTGGCCTGTCTGGAGCTGGAGGCCGCCGACTCCGGAATCCGCTCCCTCGTCTCGGTGCAGGGCTCACTCGCCATGTACGCCATCCACCGCTTCGGCTCCGAGGAGCAGAAGCAGGAGTGGCTGCCGCGCATGGCCTCCGGCGAGGTCATCGGCTGCTTCGGGCTGACCGAACCGGACCACGGCTCCGACCCCGCGGGCATGCGGACGTACGCCAAGCGGGACGGCGCGGACTGGGTGCTGACCGGCCGTAAGATGTGGATCACCAATGGCTCGGTGGCCGGGGTCGCGGTGGTGTGGGCCCGCACCGACGAGGGCATCCGCGGCTTCGTCGTCCCCACCGATACGCCCGGCTTCTCCGCCCCCGAGATCAAGCACAAGTGGTCGCTGCGCGCCTCGGTCACCAGCGAACTGGTCCTGGACGAGGTGCGGCTGCCCGCCGACGCCGTACTGCCCGAGGTCACCGGGTTGCGCGGACCGCTGAGCTGTCTGAGCCACGCCCGCTACGGCATCATCTGGGGCGCGCTGGGCGCGGCGCGCGCCTCCTTCGCGTCGGCGCTGGAGTACGCCCGGAGCCGGGAGCAGTTCGGCAAGCCGATCGGGGGGTTCCAGCTCACCCAGGCCAAGCTCGCCGACATGGCGGTGGAACTGCACAAGGGCGTGCTGCTCGCCCACCATCTGGGGCGGCGGATGGACGCGGGGCGGCTGCGGCCGGAGCAGGTCAGCTTCGGCAAGCTGAACAACGTGCGCGAGGCGATCGAGATCTGCCGTACGGCCCGGACGATCCTGGGGGCCAACGGGATCTCCCTGGAATACCCGGTGATGCGGCACGCGACGAATCTGGAATCGGTGCTCACCTACGAGGGCACCGTCGAAATGCACCAACTGGTCCTCGGCAAGGCGCTCACCGGACTGGATGCCTTCCGGTGAGACGGCCTTGCCGGGCTCAGCTCTGGTTGAAGAACCCGCCGATGCCGCGGGTGGGCTCCCCGCTGACGATCTGGTAGTCGGCGGGGGTGAGGAGGAAGACGCGGTTGGCGACGCGCTCGATGGAGCCGCGGAGCCCGAACGTCAGTCCGGCGGCGAAATCCACCACGCGCTTGGCGTCGGCGGACTCCATGGTCGTCAGGTTGACGATGACCGGGATGCCCTCCCGGAACATCTCACCGATTCCGCGGGCGTCCCGGAAGCCGTCCGGGGTGACCGTCGCGATCCGCGTGCCCTGGTCCTGTGCGGCCTGGTCGGCCACCCGCACCCGCGGGTCGGTCACCCAGGCGTCGCCGGGCTCGGGTCCCTCGGCGTAGTCGTCGTCGTAGTAGCGCTCGTCATCGCTGTCGTCGACGAGGCCAAGCCAAGCGCTCGCCTTGCGCACCGATCCCATGGACGCCTCCTCTCCTCTTAACGGTGTGTACTGTCCGCCCCTCTATCGTCGTCCATGATGCCGATGGTGTGCCACGTGGATTGCGGCCGCACAGCGGATTTGTGACGTTACCGGTGCACAACGTTTGGCGCCATATCAGGGTCGCACCTGATGAAGGGGGCTGACGGTGCGCTGGGTAGACTCCGCAGGCCGGACGGGTGACACCGGGGACGTACGGGTGAACGGGGACAGTTTTGTTTGGCATTATCCGGCCTTGTCGGCACCGGCTGTCGCAAAACCTGCGGACGGAATGGATGGCGCATCTGTGCGGGTTGTGCCTCGCGCTGCGCGGTGACCACGGTCAGTTTGCCCGCGTGGCCACGAACTATGACGGACTCGTCATATCCGTTCTGGTGGAGGCTCAGGCCGGTCGCTCCGAGGGCTGGCGGCGCACCGCCGGGCCGTGTCCGCTGCGCGGGATGCGCACCGCGTCGGTCGCCCGGGGCGAAGGGGCGCGGCTCGCGGCGACCGTCTCGCTGGTGCTGGCCTCCGCGAAGGTACGGGACCATGTGGCGGACGGCGACGGGGCGTTGGCCCGCCGGCCGGTCGCCGCAGCGGCCCGCCGGGTGGCCGGGCGATGGGACCGGGCGGGGGCCCGCAGCGGTGCCGAGGTCGGCTTCGACACGGCCGTACTGCTGGACGCGGTCGGGCGGCAGCAGGAGATAGAGGAGCTGGCCGGGACCGGTACCTCGCTGCTGACGATCACCGAGCCGACCGAGACCGCGACCGCCGCGGCCTTCGGACACACCGCCGTACTCGCCGGAAGACCCGGCAACCTGGCCCCGCTGGAGGAGGCGGGACGGCTCTTCGGCAGGCTCGCGCATCTGCTGGACGCGGTCGAGGACCTGGTCGAGGACGCCGACACGGGCGCCTGGAACCCGATCGCGGCCACCGGGGCGGACCTCACCGAGGTGCGGCGGCTGTGCGACGACGCGGCGCACGGGGTGCGGCTGGCCCTCAAGGACGTCGAATTCGCCGGTAAGGGGTCGGGCAGGCTCGCGCATGTGCTGCTGGCGCATGAGCTGCCGCGCGCGGTGGACCGGGCGTTCGGCACCACGAGCTGTACCCACACCGGGCAGGCCACGGACACCCCCGAGTCGTCCCAGGGCGCGCCGCCGCCGCAGTCGCCGTGGGTCACCCCGCCGGGGCCGGGCGGTCCCGGCGGCACGCCGCCCGAGCCGCCGGACCGGGGCAGGCGGCGCGGGCTGATGGCCGGGTGCGCGGTGTGGGCCGGGCTCTTCTGCACCTGCCAGGTGTGCTGCCGGGACCCGTACCACGACCCGTGGTCGGGGGAGCCGCGCGAGGGCTGGTGCCAGAAGTGCGATGACTGCTCTGACTGTTGTGAGTCGTGTGACTGCTGCTGCAACTGTGGTGAATGCTGCGGCAACTGCTGTGACGGGTGTGACTGCGGCTGCGATTGCGGCTGCTAGTCGACGCCCCGAAACAGGCGGTGCTGAAACAGGCGGTGCTGAATCAGGCCGTGCGAGGGGAGGGGTGGAGCGCTGAAGCGTGTGGGAAGGCGCGTGACGACGCGGATGTAACGGCCACACCGGCACGGCCGGTGGGCAGGCGAAGCCTCAAGAGCCCGAGGGGCAGCGGAGGCGGGCTGAGTTAGCCCGAACAGGACGACGACCACACCCGACCGAAGTCGATGTGGTCGCGCGTGACCAGTCGCTGCCATGAGTACATGGGGTAAGTGGAGCAGCCTTCCGCTTCCGCGTCAACCGCCGTGAGACGCGCCGCTCACATTCCGGACGGCCTTGACAGTGGTCCGTGGAGAAGCCGTAGCCTCAGCGTCACGCCGTGCTGAGGGGCTCGGCTTCCGTGTGTGTGAAGGCAATGCGTGTGTTCACTTACGAACTCACGGAGCCTACGCATGTCCGCCACCCCGGACCTCCCTTCCCCATCGCCGCACGCCGTCGTCATCGTCGGCGCGGGCCCGCGCGCCACCGGGCTCGTGGAGCGGATCGCGGCCAACGCGCCGGAACTGTACGGCGACGGCGCCCCCGTCACCCTCCACCTGGTCGACCCGCATCCGTCCGGCGGCGGCCGCGTCTGGCGCCCCGACCAGTCCCCGCTGCTGTGGATGAACTCCATGGCCGAGGACGTCACCATGTTCACCGACGAGTCGGTGGAACGGGACGGTCCGGTCCGCCCCGGCCCCTCCCTCGCCGAATGGGCCGACCGCGTCCGCAGCGGAACCCTGCCCGCCGCCGAACTGGCCGCCCTGCCGCCCGAGACCGTCGCCGAGGCCACCGCGCTGACCGGCCGGAGCTTCGCCACCCGGCGGCTGCAGAGCGCCTATCTGCGCTGGGTGTACGAGCGCTCGGTGGCCGCCTTGCCGCCCGGGATCACCGTGGAGGAACACCGGTGCCGCGCCGTACGGGTCACCGGACCGCGCGACGGCCGCCAGCAGGTGTGGCTGGAAGGGCGCGCCACCCCGCTCGTCGGGGACGCCGTGGTCCTCGCCCTCGGCCACCTCGACGCCGAGCCCGACCCCGAGCAGCGGGCGCTGGCCGCGTTCGCCGCCGAACACCATCTCGTCCATCTGCCGCCCGAGTTCACCGCCGACAGCGACCTGAGCCGACTGCGGCCGGGCGATCCGGTCATCGTCCGCGGCTTCGGCCTCGCCTTCGTCGACCTGATGGCGCTGCTCACCGAGGGGCGCGGCGGACGGTTCGACCGGGGGCCCGACGGAGAGCCGGTCTACCGGCCCTCCGGGCGCGAACCCGTGCTGTACGTCGGCTCGCGCCGGGGCGTCCCGTACCACGCCAAGATCGGCTACCAGCTGACCGGCGAACGGCCGCCCGTGCCCCGCTTCTTCGGCCCCGCCCAGGTCGACGCGCTGCTGCGGCGCTCCGCTCCGCCCGACTTCCGGCGCGACATCTGGCCACTGATCGACAAGGAACTCGGGTTCGCTCACTACCACCGGCTGTTCACCGTCCACCCGGAGCGCACGGCCGCCGACTGGAGCGACTTCGAGGAGCGGTACGCCGCCAGCCCGCCCGGCAGCGCCGAACTGCGGGCCGTGGTGGCCGCCGCCGTCCCCGACCCGGCCGACCGGCTCGACCTCGACGTCCTCGACCGTCCGCTCGACGGGCTGCGCTTCCCCGGCCATGACGCCCTCCAGGAGGGCTTGCGCGGCTACATCGAGGCCGATCTCGCCCGCCGCCACGACCCCGAGCACAGCACCGACCTGGCCGTCTTCCTCGCCCTGCTCTCCGTCTACGGCCAGCTCACCCGGCTCGGGGACCTCGGCGACGGCGGCTGGTGGCACGGCTTCTTCAGCTATCTCGCCTCCGGCCCGCCCGGACCGCGCCTCGAACAGCTCCTCGCGCTGTCCCGCGCCGGGGTCGTCCGCTTCCTCGGCGCCGGGCTGACCGTGGAGACCGACCCGCGCCGAGGGGTGTTCCGGGCCCACAGCGCGAGCGCCCCCGGGAGCGGCGTCGAGACCCGCGCCCTGGTCGAGGCCCGGCTGCCGGAGCCGACCGTCGACCGCTCCCGCGACCCGCTGCTGCGCGCGCTCCACCGGGACGGCGCGGCCGCCACCGGTGCGGGGCTGCTCGCCGTCAGCCCGGACGACGCCCGCGTCCTGGACCGCGCCGGGCGCCCGCATCCGCGCCGCTTCGCGCTCGGCCCGCACACCGACGGCCGCTCGTCCGGTGCCTTCGCCCGGCCCCGTACCAACGCCCCCGCGTTCCGGCAGAACGACGCGACCGCGCGCGCCCTGCTGCTGAGCCTGCGCGAGCTGTCCTGTCGCGCCTCGCTCACCGTCTGAGCCTTTCGAAAAACCTCCCCGAAATCCCTGAAAGACCCGCTGCCCCTAAGGACACCCGTGTCTCTGACCTCCGATCCACCCCTCAGCAAAGCGCCCGAACGCGCCGACCCCGAGGACTACTCCGCGCTCAAGGTCGTGCCCGTACGCCACCCCTGGCGCTGGGTCGCCGTCGCCGTGACGGCCGTACTGGTCGCCCAGTTCGCCCACGGGCTGATCACCAACCCCGGCTGGGAATGGGACGTCTTCGCCGCGTTCTTCACCACCGAGACCATCCTCAAGGCCGTCTGGATCACCCTCCAGCTGACGTTCTACGGCACCGCGCTCGGCTTCGCCCTCGGTATCGTCCTCGCCTTTATGCGGCTCTCCAGGAGCCCGTTCATGAAGTCGGTCGCCTTCACCTACATCTGGGCGTTCCGCTCCATCCCGCTCATCGTCCAGCTGCTTTTCTGGTTCAACCTCACGTATCTCTACAAGAAGCTCGACTTCGGCATCCCGTTCGGGCCCGGCTTCTTCTCCTTCGACACCGCCGGACTGGTCGGCGCGATGAGCGCGGCCGTCCTCGGACTCGCCCTGCACCAGGCGGCGTACGCGGCCGAGATCGTGCGCGGCGGCGTCATCGCTGTCGACGCCGGGCAGCTGGAGGCGGCCGCCGCCCTCGGCATACCCAGGCTGCGGCAACTGCGCCGCGTCGTACTGCCGCAGGCGATGCGCTCGATCCTGCCGAACGCCGCCAACGAGGTCATCTCCCTTTTCAAGGGCACCTCGATCGTCTCCGTCATGGCGATCGGCGAACTCTTCTACCAGGTGCAGGTCGTCTACGGGCGCAACGGCCGCGTCGTGCCGCTCCTGATGGTCGCGACCGTCTGGTACATCATCCTGACCACCCTGCTCTCGATCGCCCAGTACTACGTCGAGCGCCACTTCTCCAGGGGAGCCACCCGATGACCGCCATGGTCGACATCCGCTCCGTCCACAAGAGCTTCGGGCCGCTGGAGGTGCTGCGCGGCATCGACTTGGAGGTGCGTACCGGAGAGGTGGCCGTCGTCCTCGGCCCGTCCGGCTCCGGCAAGTCCACGCTGCTGCGCACCATCAACCACCTGGAGAAGGTGGACAGCGGCTGGATCAGCGTCGCCGGTGCGCTGGTCGGCTACCGCCGGAAGAACGACAAGCTGTACGAGCTGCGCGAGCGCGACATCCTCAAGCAGCGCACCCGGATCGGCTTCGTCTTCCAGAACTTCAACCTGTTCCCGCACCTGACCGTCCTGGAGAACATCACCGAGGCCCCGGTGTCCGCCCTCGGCCGCTCCAAGAAGCAGGCCGTGGAGACCGCCGAGACCCTGCTCGCCCGGGTCGGCCTCGGGGACAAGGCGTCCGCGTACCCCCGGCAGCTCTCCGGCGGGCAGCAGCAGCGGGTGGCCATCGCCCGCGCCCTCGCGCTGGAGCCGGAGCTGCTGCTGTTCGACGAGCCGACCTCGGCCCTCGACCCCGAGCTGGTCGGGGAGGTCCTCGACGTCATCAAGGACCTGGCCGACCAGGGCACCACGATGATCGTCGTCACCCATGAGATCGGCTTCGCCCGCGAGGTCGCCGACACCGTCGTCTTCATGGACGACGGCCGGATCGTCGAGCAGGGCCCGCCGTCCGAGGTGCTCGACAACCCGCGGCACGAACGCACCAAGGCGTTCCTCTCCAAGGTCCTGTGAACGGTCCTGTGAACCATCCCATGCGCATAAGGAGCACCCCCGTGACCACCCGCCGCACCCTTCTCGCCGTCCTCGCCGCCACCGCCTCCTCGGGCCTCCTCGCGGCCTGCGGCGACGGCGACGCCCAGCAGACGGTGGGGGCGAAGGGCAAGGGCGGCGGCCTCAACATCGGCCCCGACCAGCACCGCGTCAGAGGCGAGAAGGTCGACGCGATCGCGGCCAAGGTGCCCGGGAAGATCCGCCGCCGTGGCACGCTGCGCCTCGGCGGCAGCGCCGACGCCTCGCCGCCGCTCGGCTTCTACGCGACCGACGACAAGACCCGGATCGGCGTCGAGATCGACCTCGCCACCCTGGTCGCCGACACCCTCGGACTGAAGATCCACTTCGAGGCGGTCTCCTGGGAGAACCTCTTCGTCGGCCTGGACAGCTCCAAGTTCGACGCCGTCTTCTCCAATGTCACGGTCACCGAGGAGCGCAAGGAGAAGTACGACTTCGCGACCTACCGGCTGGACGACCTCGCCTTCGAGGCCACCAAGGGCACCAGCTGGCGGGTGAAGGGCCCGGCGGACGTCGCGGGCAAGACGATCGCGGTCTCCTCCGGCACCAACCAGGAGAAGATCCTGGTCGACTGGAGCAAGCAGAACCAGAAGGCGGGCCGCAAGCCCGTCGACATCAAGTACTTCCAGAAGGACACCGACTACTACCTCGCCCTCCAGTCCAAGCGCATCGACGCCTACCTCGGCCCCCAGCCCAGCGCCGCCTACCACGTCGCCTCGGCCGGGCAGACCCAGATCGTCGGCCATATCTCCGGCGGCGGCGACCAGATCCAGGGCAAGATCGCGGACACCACCAAGAAGGGCAGCGGGCTGGTCGACGCGTACGCCGCCGCCATCGACCACATCATCGAGGACGGTTCGTACGCCCGGGTGCTGAAGCGGTGGGGACTCTCCCGGGAGGCGGTGAAGAAGTCCGAGATCAACCCGCGCGGCCTGCCCACCAGCTGACCGCCGCTGACCGCCGCTGACCGCCCCCAACCCACGAAAGGCCCCTGACCATGGCCCCTCCCACCGGCCCGCTGCGTCTGGCCGCCGCCATCGACGGCACGGACCAGTACGCGGCGCCGTACTACATCGAGCTGGCGCGGCTCGCCGAGCGCGGCGTGCTCGACTTCGTCACCCTGGACGATACGTTCGGCCCGCCGGGGGACGGGCAGGGCAGGCTCGACGCGCTCGCCGTCCTCGCGCGCGTCGCGCCCGCCACCGAGCGCATCGGCCTGGTGCCGACCGTCACCACCACCCACACCGAGCCGTTCCACGTCTCGTCCGCCGTGGCCACCCTGGACTGGGTGAGCCGCGGCCGGGCGGGGTGGACCGTCGCGGTGTCGGCCACGGTGGCGGAGGCGCGTCTGGTGGGCCGCCGCCCGGCCGCACTCGCCCCCGAACTCTGGGCGGAGGCGGGCGAGGTGGCCGATGTGTCCGCCCGGCTGTGGGACAGCTGGGAGGACGACGCGGAGATACGCGACACCGCCACCGGCCGCTTCGTCGACCGCGACAAGCTGCACTACGTCGACTTCGAGGGCGGCGCCTTCCGGGTACGCGGCCCGGCCATCGTGCCCCGGCCGCCCCAGGGCCACCCGGTGGTCGCCGTCGCCGCCACCGACCCGGCGACCTGGGACACCGCGGCCCGCCACGCCGATGTGGTCTCCGTACGGGCGACCGACGCCGGTGGGGCGGGGCGGATCCGGGACGAACTGCGGCGCCGCGCGGCGGAGTACGGCCGGGACCCGGGCGCGCTCACCGTGCTCGCGTCGGTCGCGGTGGACCTGGGCGGGGGCGAAGGCGCGGCCGAACCCGACCCGGCCCAGGGATCGTTGACCGCCCGGGACGGCGCGCCGCCGCTGTACCGGGGAGGGCCGGTCGACCTCGCGGACCTGATCGCCGGATGGCACTCCGCCGGGGCGGTGGACGGCTTCCACATCGCCCCCGTGGATCCGCCCCGCGACC
This sequence comes from Streptomyces sp. NPDC059850, assembly GCF_042731515.1. Classification (NCBI taxonomy): domain Bacteria; kingdom Bacillati; phylum Actinomycetota; class Actinomycetes; order Kitasatosporales; family Streptomycetaceae; genus Streptomyces; species Streptomyces sp. NPDC059850. The sequence goes on along the minus strand of NZ_JBHWJI010000022.1, from coordinate 85,488 downwards.
TGGAGCGGTTCGTCAACGGTACGGTCGCGCTGCTCCAGCACCGCGGGCTCTTCCGCACCTTCTATCCCGGTACGACGCTCCGCGAGCACCTGGGGCGGCCGCGCCCGGCCAACCGCTACGCCCGCGCGAGGGAGGACGCACGATGACCGACCACCAGCCCCGGCAGCTCCACCTCGCCGCGCACTTCCCCGGCGTCAACAACACGACGGTGTGGGCGGATCCGCAGTCCGGCAGCCAGATCGAGTTCTCCTCCTTCGAGCAGCTGGCGCGCACCGCCGAGCGCGGTCTGTTCGACTTCTTCTTCCTCGCCGAGGGGCTGCGGCTGCGGGAGCACAACGGCCGCGTCCACGACCTCGACGTGGTCGGCAGGCCCGAGTCGATCACCGTGCTGAACGCGCTCGCGGCCGTCACCGACCGGCTGGGCCTGGCCGCCACCGTCAACGCGACCTTCAACGAGCCGTACGAACTCGCCCGCCGCCTCGCCTCGCTCGACCACCTCAGCGGGGGCCGCGCCGCCTGGAACGTCGTCACCTCCTCCGACGCGTTCACCGGCGAGAACTTCCGGCGCGGCGGCTATCTCGACCGGGCCGACCGCTATACCCGGGCCGCCGAGTTCGTCGCCGCCGCGCGCGAGCTGTGGGACTCCTGGCCGGACGGCGGTGCGCCGCGGCCGTTCGCCCACCGGGGCGAGCAGTTCGACATCGAGGGGCGGTTCGGCGTACCGCGCTCCCCGCAGGGCCATCCGGTGGTGATCCAGGCCGGGGACTCCGACGAGGGCCGGGAGTTCGCGGCCTCCGCCGCCGACATCATCTTCACCCGGCACGGCACCCTGGAGGCGGGCCGCGCCTTCTACGCCGACGTCAAGCGGCGGCTGGCGGCGTACGGCCGGGCGCCCGGCGATCTGAAGATCATGCCCGGGGTGACCTTCGTCCTCGGCGACACCGTGGCCGACGCCCAGGAGAGGGCCGCCGAGATCCGGCGGCAGCAGGTCTCGCCGCAGAACGCGATCCTCGCCCTGGAACAGGTCTGGGGCGTGGACCTGTCCGGCTACGACCCGGACGGGCCGCTTCCGGACATCGACCCGGACCCCGGATCCCAGCTCGTCCAGGGCCGGGTGCGGCACGCCGATCCGCTGGAGATCGCCGCCAAGTGGCGGGCGCTGTCGGAGGAGAAGGGACTCTCCATCCGGCAGACCGTCATCGAGACGACCGGTCGGCAGTCGTTCATCGGCACTCCGGACGCGGTCGCCGGGGAGATGGCGCGATTCGTACGGGAGGAGGCCGCCGACGGCTTCATCCTGGTGCCGCATCTGACCCCCGGCGGGCTCGACGACTTCGTGGACCGGGTGGTTCCGCTGCTCCAGGAACGGGGCGTCTTCCGCACCGCGTACACGGGCCGCACCCTCCGCGACCATCTGGGGCTTTCCCTCCCGGCCGCCCCGGAATAGCCGGTACCGGAGCGGCCGGGACCATCCGGTCGGCCGCCAAGTGGAACCCGGCCGCCGCCGCGCCCGTCTCACGAGGTGTCCGAGGGACGGGCGCACTGCCCCGGCGGCCGAAAGGTGCCGGGGCCATGTGGCGTGTGCCCGGTGGGTTTCCGAATTGTCCTCTTGCCCTTTGCCGCCGCGTCCGCGAATACTTCCGGTCAGCGCTTGTCAGGGGCACGTCGGAAAATTCCCATCCGGCGTGCTCGCTGACTGCGCCTCACGGGCCTGCCCACCCAAGCAGACCCCCGATTCCCTCGGAGGAAGAGTTGAGGATCAAGCGCACTACCCCCCACGGCTCCCAGGCGAGACGCATCGCCCTCATCGCCGCCACCTCGGCCCTCGTCGCCGGGACGGCGCTGGCGGCCCCCGCCGCCTACGCGGGGAACGACGCGGCCCGCACCTTCACCGCGACCGAGGCGAAGGCGGCGGGTGACGCCGTGCTGAGCGCCGATGTCGCGGGCACCGCCTGGTATGTCGACAAGGCGACCAACACCCTGGTCGTCACCGCTGACAGCACCGTCTCCCAGGGCGAGATCGCCAAGATCAAGGACGCGGCGGGCAGCAACGCCGACGCGATCGAGATCAACCGGACCCCCGGCAAGATCAACAAGCTGCTCTCCGGCGGTGACGCGATCTACGCGAGTAGCTGGCGCTGCTCGCTCGGCTTCAACGTGCGCAACAGCAGCGGGGCGAACTACGCCGTGACCGCCGGACACTGCACCGACGGTGCGGGCACCTGGTGGTCGAACTCCGGCAAGACCACCGTCGTCGGCCCGACGTCCGGCTCCAGCTTCCCGACCAACGACTACGGTCTGGTCCGGTACAGCGGCACCGCCACCCCCGAGGGCACCGTCGGCAGCCAGGACATCACCCGGGCCGCCAACCCGACCGTCGGCCAGACGGTCACCCGGCGCGGCAGCACCACCGGCACCCACAGCGGCCGGGTCACCGCGCTGAACGCCACCGTCAACTACGGCGGCGGCGACATCGTGTACGGCATGATCCAGACCACCGTCTGCGCCGAGCCCGGCGACAGCGGCGGCCCCCTGTACTCCGGCTCCACCGCCCTCGGCCTCACCTCCGGCGGCAGCGGCAACTGCTCCTCCGGCGGCACCACGTTCTTCCAGCCGGTCGTCGAGGCGCTGAACGCGTACGGCGTGAGCGTCTACTAAGACGCGCTGTCGCACCACCTGACGCACACCCCCGCCCGGGCCTCCGGGCGGGGGTTTTCCGGGTGACCATGATCGCTCCGGTCTTCGACCGGCTCCGCGAGTCCGGCCACGCCTACGCCACGGCCACCCGCCGGGGCGCGATCATCCTGGCCGCCTCAGGCACGCGGGGCGTCCGTACCGGCGCCGAGCAGCGCTTCGCGCAGGGCACGTACGGTGGGCGTGGCCTGGTGGGGTGCTGCTTCGCGGGCCAGGTCCTGGAAGCGTCTGCGGACCCGGGCCGAGTCCACGGTGCTGCCCACCTCGATAGCCCGGCGGCCCGCGTCGCAAGCGGCGTCGATGTCGCCGACGACGAACAGGGCGCGCGCCGCCGCTATGGCGTCGAAGGCGCGGGAGCGCATACGGCCCTCGCCGCGTTCGGCGGAGGCAGCGTTGAGCAGTGCGACAGCGCGGAGTGAGGCCAACGTGCCGTACCCCTCCGGCGCACCAGGTCGCGATCTCCCACCCCGCCACAGCAGCACCAAGGTCCCTGGGCTGACTGGCGGATCGGCCTGCCGGAGCGCACGGCAACGAAACGAAGTCGCTGCTCGCCGGGCCGACCGGAAGGGCGGCGACTTGGGGCTGCTGTCCGGTGTGGTCGGCGCCGAGACTTTACTTCGCCGCCCCGACTCGTCGCCCATCACACCGCGTGGCACGGGCGGCGACGCACATCCCGGTGCAGGGGAGCTGCAAGACGGTGCCTGTCGGCATCAAGCGCCGGTCCGGGCCGCCTGCCGAGTGCGGGGTGCTGCCGTGGAGAACTTCACCACGGTGGTCGCTCGTGCTGCGTGGCGTACGAGCGACCACCGCAGAGCACCTTCCGAGCGTGGAGGGCGGCTGTGTCAGCGCAGCTCGAAGACCAGGATGACGGCGTACAGCAGGGTCGCCGGAACAAGAATCAGCATGCCCGTGACGAGCAGGTTGCGCAGGTTCGTCGACCGGGCCAGGCCCATCGCTCCCACCATGTTGCCGTTGGGGAACGGACCGTATGTGTCCAGCTTCGAGGCGAACAGCAGCACGATCACCCAGGCATTGACGCTCACGCCGATGCTGGTCGCGAGGTCACCGAAGACCTTGTCGAGTAGGACCACGTGTGCGGCTGCCGCTCCAGGAGCGCCGAGCATGCCCAGCAGGGCAACCACTGCCACGAATGCCAGGGGGGACATCGAGCCGAGGTCGTCGTTGAACATCGTGCGCAGCACGTCGAACGGCTTCAAGTGTTCGACGGCGATGAAGAAGACGGCCATCAGCCAGAACAGGAAGAACATCCTGAGCTGCGTAGAGGCTCCCCGAATCACGTGCTGCAATGTCGCAAGGACCGGCAGGCCGCCGGCGACACCGGTGACGACAGCGATCGCCGGCAGGGCGAGCAACGGAAACGATGTACCGGCGCCGGCAGCGATGGCGTAACCGACGCAGACAGCCAGGGTGACAGCGAAGGCGACGGTCGCGCGGGTGCGCCGAATACCGGGGGTCGGCTCGTCGGTCTCGGCGACCTCCGAGCCGTCATATTCATCACCGGTGTTCTCGGTACGCCGTTGCATCCACGGGATGACGATCATGCCGCCGATGACAGAGAGCACGGCCAGCGGGGCGGCACCGTAGAGCAGGTACTGCGGGTAGCTGACGCCCGCTGAGGTCATGATCGCCACGTTGGTTCCCGCGAAGGGGGCAACGGCCAGGCCCGCGGAGCCGCCCAGAAACATCATTGCCGCTGTTGCGGAACGCGTGAAGCCGAGACGGGCGGCCACCGGGAGCAGCAGCGGGGCCGCCACGGCCAGCGCCCCCGCCAGAGTGCCCAGCGCGGCGACCAGGACAAGGCAGACCAGCATGATGCCGAGGATGGTGCGTTGGGGACTCTTGTCGCCGGTCACCCGCAGCATGGACTTGACGATGGTGTTGGCGGTACCGGTGATGCGGAGAATCTCACCCGTGCCGGCGCCGAGCATGATGATCACGCCGATCATCGTCACGGTTTCTCCGAGCGAAGCGCCGAACATGTCCCCGATGGCGCTGGGAGCCGGCAGGAGCATGAGCAGCACGCTCATCACCGACACGGCTGTCGCGATGAGGATGTCCATCCCCAGCAGGGTGAGCAGTGAGAAGAAGACGACTGGCAGCAGGCCCCACAGCGTCGGTGGCGACGTCGCGATCCCTGCGATCAGGGAGGCAACCAGGCCGACAGCGGTTGCCGCAGGGACAAGGCGGCGCCCTTTGGGCTCTGACCGGTCTTTCGGGCTGAGCGCCATCTCGGACTCCTTGGTGGGGGACGTCGCTACAGCGGCCGTAGGACCGGTCCGCGAACAGTCGTGCAAGTCGCTCATGGCGTGCCTCCGTGCCGGTTGGATGAGTGGCTTTCGAGCGGCGGCACGGACGGTCCCTGCCGGGACATCGGTGCCAGGTGTGCGGGCCCGCGAGGGGCGCGTCGGTCGGTTGCTGAGGGGCAGTGCTGCGTGGGCGAGGCCTGCGGGAGACCGGCAGCATGTGGGCGAGCTGCCTACTTCTCAGAGATCGGCCACTTGGGAAGCCTCGCCTTTTGATACGTCAGATCGCTCCACCGGGGAGTCGCCGAACCAGGCGCACCGACATACAAGACATGGGGCGAGAGCTGCGAGAACGACTTGTAGAAGTGATGGGCGGACTTGACGACCACTACGGCCTTGTCATCGAGGGGGCACCCCAGTCCGGTGAACAGATCGATGTTCAGGGCCTGTGCCCGCTCGGATGTGAGTACGCACTCGATACCGTTGGCTTCCACCAGGGCGGCGTCCCCGACCGACAGAGGCTCTCCTGTTTGATTGGTCTCCGTGTGCTTGCGGCGCAGCGCCTTCACCCGGAAGACCTCGTCGACGGGGCTTCCTGACATGGGGCTGGTCTTGCCGCCGACGCGCATCGGCAATCGCGCGCCCACGCCGGCTGCGAAGGCGGTCTGCACGGCCACCGGGTCCCACAGTGGTCCGAGGGCCACATTGGTGATTTCTCGTTCGATCAGCCGCTGCAGGATGAAGGTGGAGTCTCCGGCTGCGCCGCTTCCAGGGTTGTCGGAGCGGTCAGCGAGGATGACGGGCCCGGGGCGCTGACTCAGCGCGGCGTCGAGAGCTTCATCGACCATCAGGTACCGGACGAGGAACTCTTCCCGCAGGGAGATCAGTTCGTCTGCCAGTTGCTGTGCCGTCTTATGAGCCGTCGGCAGGTCTGCGTCCGTGTAGACGAGGACCTTCGTTCCCATGTCCGGCACGTCTCCTGTGGCGAAGCCCTGGATGGTGGACACGGAGAGCACGCCGCCCTGTCCTTCCAGGGCCTTCATCCGGGCGACGTACGAGAGGCCCGGCTCGCGGGAGGTGTGCAGGGGGATGACCATGTTGGTGTCGATGACGGCGGGAACCGGCCGGATCTCCCCGGCGAACGTTCTTGCACACAGGTCGACGAGCTCCACGGCCCGGTCCTCGATGTCCGAGTGCGGATACTCCTTGTAAGCGATCAGGACGTCGGCGTTGGCCACCATGGCGTCACTCAGGTGTGCGTGCGGATCGAGTTCGCAACCTATCGCTGCATCCGGACCGGCCACCTCTCGTACCCGCGTGATGATGTCGCCCTCGCAGTCGTCGTAGCCGTCGGCGACCATGGCGCCGTGGAGGCCGAGGAGAACCACGTCGACGGGCAGACTGCGCCGCAGGTCCACCAGGAGCTCGTCGCGCAGGCCCTCGTAGGCCTCGCGGGAGACCAGGCCTGCGGGATGGGTGTTGGCGAAGACCCCATCGAGGATCGTCCACCCTTCCTGGCGGGCTCGTCGTTTGGCCACCGTCATGGGGGCGGAGTACCGGGTCATGTGCTCCGGATGCGTTCCTGCGGGAAAGTAACCCTGCTCGTGGAAGGCGTCGATCCCGGTGGGCAGGGGCGAGAAGGTGTTCGTCTCGGTGCCGATCCCGGCGGTAAAGACACGCATGGTCATCCTTCGCTCGGTCTGTGCTTGCGTGTGGTGCTCGAGGTGACTTCAGCGGTCCTCGGCGCTGTTGAGGGCCAGGAGGGCGTCGCGGTGTTCCGCGCCTGCCTCTGCGACGACTTCCGCCGTGGACTGGGCGGTGCGGATGGGTACGAAGACCGTGCCGTCACCGGCACTGCTGAATCCGTGTACGGCCGGGCGGGGCAGGCTGTTGTAGGAAAAGTGGGACGAGAAGTAGTAGGCGCCGGTGTCGCGCAGGACCACCAGGTCGCCTTCCGTCAGCTCCGGCAGCTCGCGGCCGTGGGCCACGACGTCGCCGGCGAAACAGCATGGCCCGGCCACGTCCTGGACCAGTTCGCGGCCGCGGCGGCGTCGGCCGCCGGCATCGTAGGCCTCTACTCGCAGCGGCCACGCCTGAGGCATGAACACGGTGCGCGTCGCCGTCTGCGCGCCGGCATGGGTGATGGCGATGCGCCGCCCGCCGGCGTCCTTGGTGTATTCGACCAGCGAGGCGATGAAGCCGTTCTTTGCCAGCAGGGACCGACCGAACTCGGTGACGAGCGAGTAGCGGCCGCTGAAGAGTTCGGGCACGCGCGCCCGCAACACCGCTACGTACTCCGTGTAGCTGGGGCGGACCGAGTCGTCGTCGAAGTTGACCGGCAGGCCTCCGCCGATGTCCAGGCTGGTTACCTGGCGCCGCCCGACGGCGGCGTTGATCTCTTCGGCGAGTTCATACGCCGCGCGCACGCCCTCGGCGATGAGTTCCAGCGGGCAGCCCTGCGAGCCGACGTGCACGTGCAGGCGCGTGAGCCAGGGTCGGGCGGCAAATGCCGACACCACTTCGTCGCGCATGCCGGGATCGGCGAGCGGGACACCGAATTTCGAACTGGCGGAGGCCGTACTCATCGCACTGATCGACCCGGCTCCCACCTGGGGGTTGACGCGAATTCCCAGGACGGAAGCCGTCTGTGGCGTGACCAGTTCGTCGATCCGCTTGAGCTCGTCGAGATTGTCCGCGTTCACCGCCACTCCGAGGTTGAGCGCCTCGGCCAGTTCTGCGCGCGTCTTCGCTGGCGAGTCCAGAACGATGCGTTCGGCAGGAAACCCCGCGGCAAGAGCCTGTGCCAGTTCGCCCGGGCTGGCCACCTCGCAGCCGAGCCCTCTGGCTGCCAGCAACCGCAGCACCGGGACGAGCGGGCATGCCTTCGCGGCAAAGGCGTGCAGAACCGCGACCCCTTCGAACGCGCTCTGCAGTTCGCCGACCGTCGTGTGCACCCCGTCGATGTCGATGAACCCGGCCACCGGATGCGCGGCCCCGGTGAGTCCCGCCTCGACCGCGGCCCGAACGACCCGATTGAATCGGCCTTCGCTGGATGGCTGACTGTCCCGCTCCATGGATGCACCTTCCTGTTCGTGTCCCCCAGACTCACCCCACTGCGGCACACCGGATCCTGGGCGGTGAAATTCGTCACATGTTCGCTGAATCAAGCCGAAATATTGCACACTCCGCTACATGCCCCTCAGTGACCTGCCTGATTTCGTCGTCGATGAGGTCGATCTCGAGCTCATCAACGCGCTGCAGGTGGCCCCACGGGCGACGTGGGCCGTCCTGGGCCGGACGCTCAGGCTCGATTCGGCCACCGTCGCGCGGCGGTGGCAGCGCCTCAGCGCGGCCGGTCTGGCCTGGGTGACCTGCACCGTGGGCCCGCCCATGCACAGCGATACGTGCATGGCGTACGTCCGCGTCGTCACGGCACAAGGTCACTTCGATGACGTGGCGACACGTCTCGTGGAGAATCCGGCCGTGCGCTACGTGCACCACACGACGGGAGCGAGTTCCCTGCTCGTGGTGGTCGCCCGGAGAAGCCCCGCGGCCGTGGCCCACTTCCTGCGCGACGTGCTGGACGTCATGCCCGGCGTGCTGTCGTACCAGTCCGAGATCCGCACGGTCGGTTACAGCGAACCGAGTCGTTGGCGCCTGCGGAGTCTTGCCCCAGCACAGCAGCAGACCCTCCAGGCGCCAGCCGTCGAAGCCCGCGGAATCAGGGTGGACGAGGTCGACCGATCCCTCTACGAGTTGCTCCACACAGACGGGCGCATGGGCTTTACGGAGATGGCCGAACAGGCAGGCGTCAGCGAGGCCACCGTCCGTCGGCGGGTGAACCGGCTTCTTGCCAGCGGCTCCCTGCGGCTCAGATGCGAGGTGGCGCAATCGGTGTCCGGATGGCCGACGACCGCCATCCTGTGGGCGCGCGTACCGTCCTCTTCTCTCGACCAGGTCGCGCGTGCGCTCGTCCCGCGCCCCGAAGTCCGCCTGAGCTGCTCCCTGTCGGGTCCCGACAACCTGCTGACGATGGTGTGGCTACGAACCCCGGCCGAGCTCCCGGAGTTCGAACGCGTCCTGTCCGAGCGCCATCCGGAGTACACCGTGACCGACCGAGCCGTCTGCCTGCACACCATGAAGCAGATGGGGCGCCAACTCGACGCGGACGGGCGCTGCATCCGCGCGCTCGCGATGAACCCGCATGCTTTCCCCGTCACCTGACCCCGCCGCCCTGGAGCATTGGGTGGGCCGCGCCACACCCGCGGACGTCTTGGCCGTGTACCACGACCGGCTGCGAAGGGGAGTAGCCCCGCAATACGGTCGTCGACACACTGGAGCCCCCGGGTTCCCGGTGACCGGGCCCGTGATCGTTGAGACTGCGGGTGGGCGAGACCTTCGGCCCTTTGTCGACGACATTAAGTGCGTATCGGCGGGGTCGAAGACGTTCCGATGGCTGGGCGAGCGCCTCAACGTCGGGAAGATGGCAGTCGGAACGATCCTGGCCGCCTTTGGTACCGCCCTGCCCGAGTCCGTGGTGACGCTGGTCGCAGTGACCACCGGCGCAACCGAGGAGGCAAAGAACATCGGCGTCGGTGCCGCGAGGGGCGGTCCACTCGCCCTGGCGACCGTCGCCTATGGCGTGACCGGCACCATGCTCCTGCTCAAGCGCCGCAAGGAACGTGCCGCCCTCCTCGCACACAGTGGGCGGTGGCGGAAGCGACGTTGCTCCGCCTGACAGCGATGCCCTCGGCGACGCGAAGGACCTGAAGCGCCTGGCCAAGGACCAGCAGTGGTTCCTGCCGATCTTCATCGTCAAGGTCGCGCTCGGCCTGGTCGCCTTCGCCTTCAAGCCGACGCTCGGCCTGTTGTTCTTCGCCGCCTACGCCGTGTACTTCTGGCGTGAGATCCGCAGCAGCAAGGCGGCCGAGGACGACGAGGAGCTGGAGCCGCTGAAGTTCCAGCCCGGCAAGGCTGCTCCGGCCACGTGGGCCGTAGTGGCCCAGACCCTGGCCACCCTCGCAGTGATCTTCTTCGCCGCCCACTTTTTCGTGAAGCAGCTGGACGTTAGCGGCCCCATGCTCGGCTTGTCCGCCACCGTGACGGCACTGTTGCTGTCGCCGATCGCCACCGAGCTCCCGGAGATCATGAACGCGGTCATCTGGGTCCGCCAGGGCTAGACCAAGCTCGCGCTGGCCAACATCTCCGGCTCCATGATGATCCAGGCCACCGTGACGCATGGCGTTCCTCCAGATGAAATGTCAGCGTGTGTACGTGGGCCAGGGGACGGCCGTCTCGACAGGCCGGGCGTAGTCGATGCCGGGCACGTCGAAGCCGTAGAGGCGCCGTACCTCGGCCTGGAACCAGTCGAGGTCGGCGAGGTTCGCGATGGTGCTGCTGGTGGCTTCCTTCCAGCGCTCGGCGACGGCGGCCTGGACGTCGCCGGCGAGTTCCCAGCTGTCCAGCCGGACACGGCCTTCGTCATCGACGGTCAGCGGTGCCGTGCCGGTGAGCTGGTCCCACAGCTCGGCGAGCTGTCGGGCAGGGGGTACGAGGGCGTCGCCGAGGACGCCGCGCAGCAGACCGACGTACAGGGCGATGCCGGGGATGGCGGTGGAGGACTGAGTGACAGCGGCCGCGTTGACGGAGGTCACCGCCCGGCCGCCGACGAGCTTGCCCAGGCGCTCGTTGAGGGTGCGGGCGGTGGTTTCCAGGTGGGTCTTCGCGGCGCCGATGGTGCCTTGCCGGTAGATCGCGGCGGTGAGCGGGGAGCCGATGTAGGAGAGGGCGGCGGTGGTGAAGCCTTCGGCGAGCAGGCCGCGGTCGGCGAGGTGGCTGATCCACCGGTCCCAGTCGGCGCCGCCCATGACCGCGACGGTCTGCTGGATGTCGTCGCCTTCGGCCGGGCCGGTCTCGACCTCGCGGACCTCCGGGTTCCCGTCGTCGCCGAAGACGAGGGTCTTGGTCCGGTGCGCCTGTCCGATGGGCTTGAGGACCGAGGCGTACGGGGTGCCGGTTTCGGGGTCGGTGCGGCGGGGCGCGGCGACGGAGTAGATCAGGTAGTCCAGCCGCCCGCCGAAGCGGTGCTCGATCAGGTCGCCGACGTGGCTCTTCATGGAGTCGGCGAACGCGTCACCGTTGAGAAAGACCATGTCCCGCCCTGCGGCATCGGCCAGGTCGGCGGTGGCGGCGGTGCGGTACCAGCCCGCAGTGGCGCTGCGCCGCTCGGTGGGGGCCTTCTCGAAGCAGATGCCGATGCCGCGGATTCCGGCTCTCTTCAGCCCGGCGACCGTGGCCGCCAGCCCGTACCCGGCCGAGGAGCCGATCACGAGCGCCACCGGCCCGTCGTCGGCCGGTGTGACGGCCGGGCCGGGGACGGCCTGCCACATGTCCTCCACGAGGCGTTCACAGCCCGCCGGGTGGGAGTCGAGGAAGAGGAAGCCGCGGTTGCGGGGGACGATGACGCGTTCGCTCACGATCAGGTCCTTATGGTCGGTTCGGACACAGGAGCGGCAGCCGCGAGGCGGCTCACCGAGTCCTGCAAGTCTGCAACCGTCTGAATACGCGCCGTGACTTCATCCGGCACAATGATCGCGAGTCGGTCTTGGAGCGTTTCCACCATTTCGAGTAGCGCGAGGCTGTCCACACCGAGGTCCGACAGCAGGACCTCGCGCCGCGTGCACACCTCCCGGGACTGCCTCGTGATCTGCGCCAGGACTTCGGCCGCCACCGCTTCCGTGTCCGTGCTCACTGAACACTCCCCGTCGGCTGAACGCGGGTGAGCAGGGAGGCGGCGGGGATGACCGGCGCGGACAGGTGCCCGGTCCTCTCTCCCGTGATCTTGTCGTGCTGACCGATGAGCAGGGCGCAGGAGTCGCAGAAGGAAGTGCAGGTGGTGTTCTCCGTATAGGAGGACGGGACCACATCGTGCAGCGCTTTCAGGCCGCGTCCGGCCCGGACGCGGGCGATGTACGTGGAGTCGTTCGCGCGAGCGAGGACGTTCCTGGCGGGCTCCCGCAGCAGGTTCCCGAAGGCCAGCTTCTCGGGCACGTTGAAGGCGGCGCAGGAGTACCAACAGCCGTCCTGCTTCATCAGGGACGTCGGCAGCACGTAAGCGCCGACGGTGGGCGCGAAGCAGTCGAAGCAGTGGTCCATCCAGCGCGACACGGGCGTCTGGCCGGGCCGGTTCACCGCTGCTTGCCCGTCGAGGCGTTCGTTGTTCAGGTAGACCCGCATCGTGGAGTGGGCCCGGTCGTGCGGGAAGTCGCCGTGCGCCTTCTCGTAGACCGCCATCAGCTCATCGACCTTGTGCTCGCGGGTCGCGGGGTCGGCCAGCGAGGAGACAGCGACGTTCAGATCCTGGACGGTGTAGTGGGTCACCGCGTGGTGGAGGATCCGCGCGACATCCTCAAGCGGGGTGGTCTGCTCGCCTATGGACAGCATCAGCAGCGGGACGAACAACCTCCCGTCCAGGAAACCGGCCTTCTCCAGACGATCAAAGACCGGCCCGCACCGCCGGGAGGTCCCCCAGATTCCGTTGGTGGTCAGCTTGGAGATGTCGATCCCGCGGTCACGGGCGCCCTCCAGAAGCACCAGCAGCGCTCGCCACGCGGTGAAGGGCTCGCCGCCGGTGATCGCCAGCGACGGCAGGCCGATGGAGGTGAACTGGTCGAGCAGAAAGCGGAGCTGCCCATCGGTGAGGGTGCGGCCGTCGGCCAGCGCCCCCATCCCGCACGTCTGGCAGGCGTCGTTGCACTTGGTGGTCAGCTCCATCTCGATCCGCATCGGCAGATACGGCGAGTCCGGATCCAGCCCGGCCGCCGCCCAGCCCTGCCGGACGCGGTCGAAGACGTCCGGAACCTTGACCGCGTACTTCCCACGGTACGGCTCCACTGCTCGCTGTCCCTCGACGAACAGGTACGACCCTTCCTTGATCACTTCACAGCTCCCTTTCCGCAGCGATCTGACCTGGCGTCAGCGCTGGGAGTCTGGGGCCAGCGTGGTGAGCGGAGGCAGGGGGCGAGCCAGCGGCACTTGGGGAGCGCCCGGTGCGGCGCTGAGGGGGAGCGGAAGGGAGCGGAAGCCCGGCGGGACGAGGAAGCGCTCCCCAGGCCCACGGAGGTGTGCTACTGCCAGTTACGTAACCTGCACAGTGAGATCACGCCTGTGGGGCCGGCGTTCTCGTACTGGTTCCGCATCTGCGGTTTCACGGAAAAGCGTCTGGTCGCCGTCGCCGAGCGGCCGAGCCACCGGCCATCTTCTCCGCCCGTCTCGGCCGCCATTTGACGGCCGCGGACCGGTTATCCACAGGGCTCCCGGGGCGGGCGGAGCGGGACTATCGTGGACATCGGTACCCCGGGTGGGGCATTATTCGCGATTTGGACGGCAGGTGGCCGTGATGCTCGATGCACTCGTGACAGTGGTGGTGATCCTGGCCTGTGCCGGTGTCGTCTGCGCCATGGCGGCGGCCCGCGTGGTCAAGCAGTACGAGCGGGGGGTGGTCTTCCGGCTCGGAAGGCTCCGCTCGGATGTCCGGGGGCCCGGCTTCACCATGATCGCTCCGGTCTTCGACCGGCTCCGCAAGGTGAACATGCAGATCGTGACGATGCCCGTGCCCGCCCAGGAGGGCATCACCCGCGACAACGTGACCGTGCGGGTCGACGCGGTCGTCTACTTCAAGGTCGTGGACCCGGCCGAGGCGATCGTCGCGGTCGAGGACTACCGCTTCGCGGTCTCCCAGATGGCCCAGACCTCGCTGCGTTCGATCATCGGCAAGAGCGATCTGGACGATCTGCTCTCCAACCGGGAGAAGCTCAACCAGGGGCTGGAGCTGATGATCGACAGCCCGGCCGTCGGCTGGGGCGTCCATATCGACCGCGTCGAGATCAAGGACGTGTCGCTGCCGGAGACCATGAAGCGGTCGATGGCCCGGCAGGCGGAGGCCGACCGGGAGCGCCGGGCCCGGGTGATCAACGCGGACGCGGAGCTGCAGGCGTCGAAGAAGCTCGCTGAGGCCGCCAAGCAGATGTCCGAGACCCCGTCCGCCCTTCAGCTGCGGCTGCTGCAGACGGTGATGGCGGTCGCCGCCGAGAAGAACTCCACGCTGGTCCTGCCCATACCGGTGGAGCTGCTGCGCTTCCTGGAGCGGGGCCACCAGCCCCCGGGTGCGGCCCGGTCGGACGGCGGCAGCGCCAAGGAGCAGGTGCCCGCCGGGCAGGAGCCCCCGCCCGCCGTACAGGAGGCCCCGCCCGCTCCGGCCGTCCCCACACTGACGGAGCGTGAACCGGAGCGCGAACCGGAGCGTGCCGTGGAGCGGTGATCCGTCGGCCGTAAACCCCGTGCCCGCGTGCCCGATAGAGGTGCGCGGGCACCGTCATGTCCGGATATGAGGATCGACGCTCCATAAATTTCATGCAGATGACGTGAACGCGGTCTTGTGCGCCCCCGGCGGCGCTGGGAATACTCGGCGGCGCAATTTGGCATGGACGCGCTCCCGCACGGGCAGGCGCGCCCCGTGCCGTACGCCCTCCGGGCCGGGCACCCCACTGCCGACGGCCCAACCCCCCACTGGAGGACAGAGAGTTGAAGCACCGCCGCATACCCAAGCGCCGTGCAGCCATAGCCGGGACCGGAGCCGTGGCACTCGTCGCCGCTGCGCTTACCCTGCAGAACGCCAACGCCGCCCCCGCCGAGCCGCAGCCGCACACGCTCTCGGTGAACGCCGCGGGCAAGCTCGCGGGCACCCTCACGTCGGCGCTCAAGGGTGACACCGTCGGTTCGTACTACGACGCCAAGGCCAAGAAGCTCGTGGTCAACGTGGTGAACAAGGCCGCCGCCGAGCGGGTCGCCGACGCGGGCGCCGAGGCCAAGGTGGTCGAGCACACGCTGGCGCAGCTCAAGGAGGCGCGCACCACCCTGAAGGACAAGGCCACCATCCCCGGCACCTCGTGGTCGGTCGACCCCAGAGCCAACAAGGTCGTCGTCACCGCGGACAGCAGTGTCAAGGGCAGCCGGATGGCCACGCTCAACAAGGTCGCCAAGGGCCTGGGCGACAAGGTCGAGGTGAAGCGCTCGGCCGGTAAGTTCTCCACCTTCCTCGCGGGCGGCGACGCCATCTGGGGCGGTGGCGGGCGCTGCTCGCTGGGGTTCAACGTGGTCAAGGGCGGCGAGCCGTACTTCCTGACCGCCGGTCACTGCACCGCGTCCATCGACAGCTGGTCCGACTCGCAGGGCGGTGACGAGATCGGGGCCAACGAGGGCAGCGAGTTCCCCGGCAACGACTACGGCCTGGTCAAGTACACCAAGGACGTCCCGCACCCGAGCGAGGTGAACCTCTACAACGGTGACACCCAGGCCATCTCCAAGGCCGGTGAGGCCACCGTCGGCCAGAAGGTGACCCGCAGCGGTTCCACCACCCAGGTGCACGACGGTGAGGTCACCGGTCTCGACGCGACCGTCAACTACCAGGAGGGCTCGGTCAGCGGGCTGATCCAGACCAACGTCTGCGCCGAGCCCGGCGACAGCGGCGGCGCACTCTTCGCGGGCGACACCGCGCTCGGTCTGACCTCGGGCGGCAGCGGCGACTGCTCCTCGGGCGGCGAGACCTTCTTCCAGCCGGTGCCGGAGGCGCTGGAGGCGTACGGAGCCGAGATCGGCTGACCTGCCGACAGGCCGACCTGGCGACAGGGACAGGCCCCCGGACACCCGTGGACGGTGTCCGGGGGCCTTCGCGCGGCTGTTCAGAGGCAGCGGCTCAGAACTCGAAGACCTGGGTCAGGGCCGCGTTCTTGAGGCAGTTGTTGGCGAAGGTGTGCTCGTACGCCACCCGCTGACCGTCCCAGATCCCCTCCGCGGTGACGGTCACCGGCCGCCAGTCCTTGGTGCACACCCGGCCGGACTCGGTGCCCTCGGTCAGGGTGGAGAACTCGCCGTTCACGGCGCGCAGTTCGGCGCAGGCCCGGGCGGGCGCCGGGTGGGTACCCGAGGGGGTGGGCTGACAGCTCACCGTCACCGCCCGCTGGACGGCCATCGAGGACGCGTCGGGTCCGTGGCCGATGCTGAGGACCAGCGCGGAGGGCGGATACAGGCTCTTCGGCGTCGCGGACTCGGCGTGTGCCGTGCCGCTGGCCCCCAGTCCGAGCGCGGCGCTCATGGCCAGCGCGGCGCCGATGCCACCGATCGCCCCTGTCGTCTTCCGCATATCGAACACTCCCTTGCTCGTGCTTGCAGATACCGGACGGAGTTCTACGCCCCGCAAGTCGGGAACGCACGTTGATCGAGCACTTCCGGTCGCTACAAGTAGTCATTCGGTGGCTCATTGTCGCGTGTGCGGGGTGTGGCCCAGCGGAACGCCGCGTGTCGACCGGGTGCGTGCTGATGTGCGGGCCGGGGGAGCGCGGTTGCCTCGCCGCGCCGTCGAACGACAGTTCAGTGGCGCTCAAATCGATTCAGAAATGCTCAGATGTGAGGCATGCCGAGAGTGTCGGTGCACGAGTGGCGCCAGGGCGAGAACCTGCCAGGGCAAGCCGACCGTAAGGGGACGAAGCCGGTGGCTTTTCGGCTGCCTGATTCAGGCGAGGGGGAGTGTCGGTCCAGTGCGCCGCTGAGCGGACCGGTGTTGCGGCCCCAGCCGTACGCGCGGGAGGTGCGCAGCCGCACCACCAGCCGCCGGTCGGCCACCATCGCGGCGCGGAACTCCTCCCAGTCCGGGTGGTCGCCCTGGATGGCGCGGTAGATCTCGACCAGCTCGTCGGCGGTGGCGTCGTGCGGGTCGGTCGTCACGGGCGTCAGCTCGGCGTCGCCCTCGGCCACCAGATAGGAGAAGCGGTCGCCGCTGGTGACGTAGAAGCTCGCGCGCGGGTCGCGGCGCAGATTGCGGGTCTTGGCGCGGTCGTCGGTGACCGAGACGCGGATGAGGTGCTCGGCCGGGTCGTAGCTGTAGGCGACGTTGGACAGCTGGGGGCGGCCGTCGCGCTTGAGGGTGACCAGCGCACCGGTGTGCTGTTCCCGCAGCAGGTCGAACAGGGTCGGCTCCGTCATGGTGATCAGGATACGGGTGCCGGTGGCCGATTTCCCGGGATGCGACACGCGGAATGAAGGGGCGATTTGCATGCTTATGGTGTATATGGAAGCGCCGCGAGAGGTGCCCGATGCCCGTTCGAGGCCACTCGCACGCTTGTTCGAGAATGGGGTTAAGGTGGGGGCCGGGGAGGACGACCAGAGCAGGATCGGCCAGGGGGTGTGAGCAGTGGGAGGTGCGGATGCCAGGCTTCACGCATCTGCACACCGCCTCCGGGTTCTCCCTGCGGTACGGCGCCGCACACCCGGAGCGGCTGGCGACGCGCGCCGCCGAGCGCGGCATGGACGCCATCGCGCTGACCGACCGCGACAGCCTCGCCGGAGCGGTGCGATTCGCCCGGGCGAGTGAGGCCGCGGGCGTCAGGCCGCTCTTCGGCGTGGACCTGGCCGTCCAGCCGGAACCCCAGGACCCGGCCGGGCGCACGGCCCGGCGGCGCACGCCCGTGCGCGGCGGGGCGTTCATCGACGAGTCCACGCCCCGGGTGGTCTTCCTCGCCCGGGACGGCGCCGCCGGGTGGGCCGCCCTGTGCGGGCTGGTCTCCGCCGCCCACGCCGGGCTCGGCCACCCCGGCACCGCCCGTACGAACGGCGACGGACCGCCCCTGCTGCACTGGCGCGACCTGGTGGACACCCCCGGGGCGCTCGCCCCCGTGACCCCGCTCCTCGGCCCGGACTCCGACGTCGGCCGCGCCCTGGCCGCCGGGCGCCCCGACCGGGCCGCCCGGCTGCTCGCCCCCTGGCGCGATCTGTTCGGCGACGCGCTGCGCCTGGAGGCCGTATGGCACGGCCGCACCGGCACCGGGCCCGGCTCGCTGCGGCTGGCCGCCCGTACCGTCGGCTTCGCCGCCGACCAGGGCGTGCGGGCCGTGCTCAGCAACGCCGTCCGCTACGCCGACCCCGGCGAGGGCCCGGTCGCCGACGTCCTGGACTCCGCCCGCAGGCTCGTCCCCATCGACCCGCGCAAGCCCGCCGCGCTCGACAGCGGTGAGCGCTGGCTCAAGGGCCCGCGCGACATGGCGCGCGCCGCCGAGCGGATCGCGGAGGCGGCCGGGCTGCGGCGGGACGGTGCGCACCGGCTGCTGGAGGAGACGGCGCGTACCGCCGCCGCGTGCCTGGTCGACCCCGAGGACCACATCGGCCTCGGTACCGTCCACTTCCCCGAACCGCGCCTGGTCGGCGCGGGGCGGCGGAGCGCCGAGCGGGTGCTGCGGTCGCGCTGCGCCGCCGCCATGGTGCTGCGGGGCTACGACCGCGACCGGGCGCGCTGGGAGCGTCTTGAGGACGAGCTGCGCACCATCGAACGGCTCGGCTTCGCCTCGTACTTCCTCACCGTCGCCCGGGTCGTGGACGACACCCGGGCGCTCGGGGTGCGGGTGGCCGCCCGGGGCTCCGGCGCGGGCTCGTTCGTCAACCATCTGCTCGGCATCGCCCACGCCGACCCCGTGGCCTGCGGTCTGCTGATGGAGCGCTTCCTGTCGGTACGGCGGGCCGCGCTGCCCGACATCGACATCGACGTGGAGTCCGCGCGCCGCCTCGACGTCTACCGCGCGATCTTCGACCGCTTCGGGCCGGAGCGGGTCGCGACCGTCTCGATGCCCGAGACCTACCGGGTGCGGCACGCCGTACGGGACGTGGGCGCGGCCCTCGGCATGGACCCGGCCGAGGTGGACCGGCTCGCCAAGGCCTTCCCGCACATCCGCGCCCGCGACGCGCGGGCGGCGCTCGCCGAACTGCCCGAGCTGAAGGAGGTCGCGGCCGAGCAGGATCGTTTCGGCAAGCTCTGGGAGCTGGTCGAGGCGCTCGACGGCCTGCCCCGGGGCATCGCCATGCACCCCTGCGGGGTGCTGCTCTCGGACGCCGGGCTGCCGGGCCGTACCCCCATCGTGCCGACCAGCGGCGAGGGCTTCCCCATGTCGCAGTTCGACAAGGACGACGTCGAGGAGCTGGGGCTGCTCAAGCTCGACGTCCTCGGCGTACGGATGCAGTCCGCGATGGCGCACGCGGTCGCCGAGATCCGGCGGGCGACGGGTGAGACCGTGGACCTCGACGACCCCGCGCAGGTCCGGCCCGGCGACCCGGCGACCTACGACCTGATCCGCTCCACCGAGACGCTCGGCTGCTTCCAGATCGAATCGCCCGGCCAGCGCGATCTGCTCGGCCGCCTCCAGCCCACCTCCTTCCACGACCTCGTGGTCGACATATCGCTCTTCCGGCCGGGCCCGGTCGCCGCCGACATGGTGCGCCCCTTCATCGACGCCCGGCACGGCCGCCACCCCGCCCGCTATCCGCATCCGGACCTGACCGACGCGCTGCGCGAGACCCATGGGGTCGTCGTCTTCCACGAGCAGATCATCAAGATCCTGTCGATCATGACCGGATGTGAACGGGACCTCGCCGACGAGGCGCGCCGCGCCCTGTCCGACCCCGAACGGCAGGGCCGGGTGCGGGCCTGGTTCCACGCGGAGGCGGGCATGCGGGGGTACTCGGCGGAGGTGCTGGGCCGTACCTGGGAGATCGTCGAGGCGTTCGGTTCGTACGGCTTCTGCAAGGCGCACGCGGTCGCCTTCGCGGTCCCGACGTACCAGTCCGCCTGGCTCAAGGCGCACCATCCGGCGGCCTTCTACGCGGGGCTGCTCACCCACGACCCCGGGATGTACCCGAAGCGGCTGCTGCTGGCGGACGCGCGGCGGCGGGGCGTACCGATCCTGCCGCTCGATGTGAACCGCTCGGGCTCCGACTATCGAATCGAACTGGTGTCTGGGGATGGTGGTGGTGAGGGTGATGGTGGTGTGGGGGTCCGGCTGGCGCTGAGCGACGTCCACGGCATCAGCGAGGCCGAGACGCGGCGGATCGCCGCCGGTCAGCCTTACTCCTCGCTCCAGGACCTGTGGCTGCGCGCCCACCCCGGGCGGCCGGTCGCCGAACGGCTGGCCCAGGTCGGGGCGTTGGACGCGTTCGGTACGGGCCGCCGCGATCTGCTGCTGCACATCGCCGAACTGCACCGGCAGCGCGCCGGGACCCACGACGAGGGTCAGCTGCCGCTGGCCGAAACCGGACCGCCCGCCCCCGCCGGGCTGCCCGACCTCGACGACGGCGAACGCCTCGGCGCCGAGCTGGGCATCCTCGGCATGGACGTCTCCCGCCATCTGATGGCCGACCACCGGGCCTTCCTGGACGAGCTGGGCGCGATGCCCGCGAAGCGGCTGCGGTCGGCCCGGCATGGGGAGACGGTGCTCGTCGCGGGCGCCAAGGCCGCCACCCAGACCCCGCCGATCCGCTCCGGCCGCCGGGTCATCTTCACCACCCTGGACGACGGTACGGGCCTGGTCGACTGCGCCTTCTTCGACGACAGCCACGCCGCCTGCGCGCACACCGTCTTCCACTCCTGGCTGCTGCTGGTGCGCGGGGTCGTCCAGCGCCGTGGCCCGCGCAGCCTCAGCGTCGTCGGATCGGCCGTCTGGAACCTCGCCGAACTGGCCCGGCTGCGGAGCGAAGGCGGTCTGGAGGCGGTCGCCGCCGAGCTGGCGGGCGCGGACCCCGGCGAGAGCGGGGCCGAGGCCGACTCCGGCCGCCGCATCCAGCTGTCCACCGGCTACGCCCTGCACCCCTGGGCCGACCTCCAGCCCGCGGGCGACCAGTCCGCCACCGGCCGCAAACTGTGGCACTCGAGCCCGGGGAGCGCGGGATGAAACCGAACCCGACCGAAGACCCCTCGCTGCCGCCCGGCACCCCGACGCCGTACGACGCCGCGGCGGTCGACTCCGGTGCTGAGCCGGGTGGAGCGTCCGAGCCGGGTTCCGGCGCCGTGCCGGGGACGGGCGCGCCGCGCCCGGCAGGCGCGGGGGATGGTGGGGGGTCGCCGGGCGACGCCGTCGCCGCGGTCGGTGCGGGCGAGGCGCATGTGCTGTACGTGCGGTTCCAGGGCGACGGCGCGCTCGCCGAGGACGTCTATCAGGGGCTGCTCGCGCTGCTCGGCGAGGTGACGCCCGTCGTGGAGGCGCTGCCGCCCGATGCCGCGCTCGCCGATGTCCGGGGCGCGCTGCGGTACTTCGGGCGGGACGCGGCGGGGCTCGCGGAGATCGTACGGGTACGGGCGCTGGCCCGGTACGGCGTCGACTGCACCGTGGGCGTCGCCGCCAACCCCATGCTCGCCCGCATGGCCGCCCACGACACCCCGCCGAACACGCCCGGCACGGTCCGTACCGTGCCCGGCGACCCCGGCGCCGTCGCCGGGTTCCTGGCCCGTAAGCCGCCCATCGCGCTGCCCGGGGTGGGCGCCGCGACGGCCAGGGCCCTGTGTGCGTACGGCCTCGACAGCACCGAGCGGATCGCCGCCGCGCCGCTGGGCACGCTGCAGCGGATCCTCGGTGCGGCGACCGCGCGCCGGGTGCACGCGTGGGCGCACGGCATCGACCCCGCGCCCGTCACCCCGAACGCCCCCGCCCGCGCGGTGGGCGCCGAGCACCGCTTCGACCGCGATGAGCTGGACCCGGTCCGGCGGCGCCGGGCGCTGCTGACGCTCGCCGACGGGCTCGGTATCCGGCTGCGGACGAGCGGGCAGATCGCGTCCCGGGTCAGCCTCACCGTCCGGTACGCGGACCGCTCCTCGACGACCCGTACCCGGACCCTGACCGAGCCGACCGCCCACACCCCGGTGCTGACCGCCGCCGCGTACGCGCTGCATGACGCGCTCGGGCTGCAGCGGGCCCGGGTGCGGTCCGTCGCGCTGCGGGCCGAGGGGCTGATGAGCGCCGAACTCGCCGCCCATCAGCTGTCGTTCGACGCCGAGGACGACAAGGCCCGCCGGGCGGAGGCCGCCGCCGACCGGGCGCGGGCCCGCTTCGGGGTGTCCGCGGTCAGGCCCGCCGGATTCCTGGACGTCGCGTAAGGCGCGGCGTAAGTCCTGGACGTCGCGTAAGGGCTGGGTGAACTTTTCTTCACCGGCACATGGCTGGAAGTCCCCGCTACTCACGCGTAATTTGATCCTCGCGCCATGCGTTTGTGATCCGGGTCACAGGGTGCGCCGTCAGTGCGACTCCATCCCCACCGCGAGGAGTTCATGTGATGCTGCCCTGGAGGCATATCCGTACCTTAGTGCCCGCCCTGGCCCTGGCGGTCGCGGCGGCGACCGCGGCCCCCGCCGCCGCGGTCGCCCAGTCGTCGCAGGCCACCAGCAGCGGCTGGAACGACTACTCCTGCAAGCCCTCCGCCCAGCACCCCCGGCCCGTCGTCCTCGTCCACGGCACCCTCGGCAACTCCGTCGACAACTGGCTCGGGTTCGCCCCGTATCTGGTCGACCGCGGCTACTGCGTCTTCTCCCTCGACTACGGCCAGCTCCCCGGCGTGCCCTTCTTCCACGGGCTCGGTCCCGTCGACCGGTCCGCCGGGCAGCTGTCCTCGTACGTCGACCGGGTGCTCGCCGCCACCGGGACCTCCGAGGTCGATCTGGTCGGCCACTCCCAGGGCGGGATGATGCCCCGCTACTACCTCAAGTTCCTCGGCGGCGCGGCGAAGGTGAACGCGCTGGTCGGCCTCGCCCCGTCCAACCACGGCACGACCCTGCTCGGGCTGACGAAGCTGCTGGACTTCTTCCCGGGGCTCGACGAGGCCATCGCCAAGGCGGCCCCGGGGCTGCGGGATCAGGTGGCCGGGTCGGACCTGCTGAACCGGCTCAACGCGGGCGGCGACACCGTGCCCGGAGTCCGGTACACCGTCATCGCCACCCGGTACGACGAGGTGGTCACGCCGTACCGCAGCCAGTTCCTGACCGGTCCGGACGTCAAGAACGTCGTCCTCCAGGACCTGTGCGCCACCGATCTGTCCGAGCACCTGACCATCGCGATGACGGACCGGCTCGCCTTCCACGAGGCCGTCAACGCCCTCGACCCGGCGCACGCCACGCCCACGACCTGCGCCTCGGACGACTGACGTTGCCCATCGGGCCTATTCGGAGATCAGGTCGACCTCGACATTGCCCTGTGTCGCCTTCGAGTACGGGCACACCTGGTGCGCCTGCTCGACCAGCTTGCGGCCGGTCTCGTTCTCCAGGTCGCCCGGCAGCTCGACGCGCAGCGTCACCTTGAGGGCGAAGCCGCCGTCCGACTCGTCCTTGCCGATGCCGACCTCGGCGGTGACGGAGATGTCCTTGGTGTCCACCTTGGCCTGGCGGCCGACGAGGCCGAGGGCGCTCGCGAAGCAGGCGGCGTAGCCCGCGGCGAACAGCTGCTCCGGGTTGGTGCCCTGGCCGTCGCCGCCGAGGGCGGGCGGCATGGCGAGGGGCAGGTCGAGGCGGCCGTCGGAGCTGACGGCGCGTCCGTCGCGGCCGTTCGCCGTGGCCACCGCGGTGTAGAGCGCATCCATGAAGACCAATCCCTTTCGAGTCCCGGCGGCCGGGGGTTCCGGCCAGGTCCGGCAGTGGCCTCAGTAGAGCACACAATTAAATTGTGCACAACTAAGAGGTACGCTGGTCATATGTCACCTCAGCCCGACCCGCTTCCCGCGCAGAACGGGGCCGCCACGGCGGACGATCCGCTCCGGCTCGATCTGCAGCTCTGCTTCGCCCTGCACGCCGCCTCGCGCGCGTTCGGCGGTGTCTACCGACGGGTGCTGCGCGAGACGGAGCTGACGTACCCGCAGTACCTGGCGCTGCTGGTGCTGTGGGAGCACGGCGAGATGCCGGTCAAGCAGCTGGGCGAGTATCTGCGGCTCGATTCGGGCACCCTGTCGCCGCTGCTCAAGCGCATGCAGTCGGCCGGGCTCGTCGAACGCGAGCGCAGCGCGCACGACGAGCGCTCGGTTACGGTCCGGGCGACGGCGGAGGGCGAGGCGCTTAAGGAGCAGGCCCGCGAGGTCCCCCTGAAGGTGATCCGGTCGACCGGCCTGGACCGGGAGGAACTGGTCGATCTGCGGTCGCGGGTCCAGCGGCTGACGGCGGCGCTCGACGCGGCGCTGGCCGACGACGAGGACACCCCCTAGGGCGCCCTCCCCGCCGGGAGCAGCCGTCAGACGGGCTTGACCGCCGCCAGGACGTGCATGCCGCGCGGCCCCGGCGCGTCGTGCACCACTTCGAGACCCGCGTCCCGGCACCGGTCGGCGAGCCAGTCGGCGGCGATCCGCAGCTTCGGATACGCCCCGGTGCGCAAGCGCCAGCCCTCGGATGTGCGGACGTGCAGCAGATCGTGGACCAGCACGGTGTGTTCGTCGCGGTACTCGAGGAAGCAGGTGAGGATGCGGTCCGCGTCGCTCCGTACCGGCAGGAAGCGGTCCGTACCCTCCAGGGGCCGGGTCAGATCGCGGTACGTGAGGACCAGCCGGCCGCCGGGGGCGAGCGCGCGGCTCGCGTCCGCGACAAGGGTGAGCACGTCGTCCTTGGCGGGCAGATGGGTCAGGGTGTCGCCCATGCACACGATCCCGGCCACGCCGCCCGGGGCGGTGATCCGGGGCAGCGCGGTGCGGATGTCCTCCCGGACGGGACGTATCGACGTACCGGGGAAGTCGGCGGCGGCCGCGGTGAGTTCGTCCAGCAGGGCTTGACTCGTGTCCACCGCGGCGATGTGGAAGAAGCCGAGTGACGCGAGCGCCAGCGTCTGGGCGCCGGGTCCGCATCCGAGGTCGACGGCGCGAGCGCGGCCGGGGCCCGGGGCCACGCCCAGCTCACGCAGCAGTACGGTCTGCTGCTCGGCCGCCGCCGCGAGATCACCCCCGGTCATCCAGGTGTAGTGGGCGGCCAGCAGCCGCTCGTAGTGGGTCTCGGCGGAGGTGCCGACGGACGCGGTCATACGGGGTTCTCCTCGGGAGCGGGGACACGGCGGCGGAGCCGCGTCTGGAAGCACAGGGCCGCGGCCGCCAGGGCCAGCGGTATCACCAGCAGGACGCCGGAGAGGGCGAGGACGGTCGCGGTGATCGCCGCGCTGCCGACGGCCGACCACCACAGGGGCGTACGGCGCGGCAGCAGCATCAGCGCCGCCAGCAGCCCGGCCAGGGTGACCGCGGCCAGGCAGGTGGAGGTCGCGCGCATCAGCCCGTCGAGCCCCGCCGCGCCGCCCGCCGCCAACGCCCCGACCGCCACACATCCGGCGGCGAGCACGGCCAGGCTGCGCCGCGGCACCTCGCCGGGCACACCGCCCCGGGCCAGCCACCGGGGCGCGGCGCCGTCGCGGGCGAGGGCGGCACCGAGCCGGGCGGCGCCCGCGACATAGGAGTTGACGGCGCCGAAGGTGAGGAACAGCGCCGCGACGGCGGCCACCGCGCGCGCCGCGCCGCCCACGCTGCGGGTCAGCAGCGCGGTCAGCGGGGTGTCGGTGGCCGCGGCGGCGGGGCCGAGCGCGCCGACCGTCACGATCGCGAGCCCCAGGTACAGCACGCTGACCACGGCGAGCGTGAGCGCGGTGACGCGCGGCAGATCGCGCCGCGGATCCGCGAATTCGGCGGACAGGTGGCTGGCCGCCTCCCACCCCGCGAACGCGAAGAAGAGCACCCCCGCCGCCGAGCCGACCGAGCCCCAGCCGCCCGGCATGAACGGCGTGAAGTGCGCGGCGCGCACCTGGGGCGCCGCCGCGAGAACCGCCGCCAGCAGCAGCGCCGTCAGCAGCCCGACCAGCAGCAGCTGCACCCGGCTGGACAGCCGCAGCCCGCGGCAGTTGGCGGCGAGCGCGGCCGCCAGGACCAGCGCGGCCACGGCCGCCGTCCCCGTACCGCCCCAGCCGGTGGCGGCCGTGACGTACTGCCCGCCGATCCACGCGGCCGCGACCACGCCGACCGGTACGGCCCCGTAGAACCACCACCCCACGACCGCCGCCGCACGCGGCCCGACGGCCCGGTGGACGTACGTGGCCACCCCGCCGCCGTCCGGGAACCGGGCGCCGAGCGCCGCGAAGCACGCGGCGACCGGCACGCTCGTCACCAGCAGGGCGGCCCACGCCAGAACCGAGGCGGGCCCGGCGGCCGCGGCCGCGAGCGCGGGCAGCGCGAGCACCCCGGGCCCGAGGACGGCGCCCACGTACAGGGCGGTGCCGCCCCCGGAGCCGAGGCGGCGGGGTGAGGTGAGGGGCGGTCGCGCAGGAGTGGACAGCTTGGCCCGTTGTGCGGTCATGCCGAGGAAAGCTAGCTGGTCAGCCGGGTATGTGGGGGACTCGCCGAACGAAATTCGGCGAGCCTGGGATCATGCTCGCCATGGACGAACTTGATACGGCGATCGTCCGCGAACTCCAGCGCGACGCACGCCAGACCAACCGCG
Organism: Streptomyces sp. NPDC059850; assembly: GCF_042731515.1. Taxonomy (NCBI): domain Bacteria; kingdom Bacillati; phylum Actinomycetota; class Actinomycetes; order Kitasatosporales; family Streptomycetaceae; genus Streptomyces; species Streptomyces sp. NPDC059850. Next base: position 59,217 of record NZ_JBHWJI010000022.1, on the reverse strand, counting down.
AACTCGCCCGCACCCTCGGCATCGCCCCCTCCACCTGCCTGGAGCGGGTCCGGGGGCTGCGCAACCGTGGCGTGATCACCGGCTATCGGGCGACGGTCGACCTGCGTGCCCTGGGCCGCCCGGTCCAGGCCCTTCTCGCGGTCCGGATCCGGCCGTTGAGCCGGGAGGTCATCGAGGGGTTCAAGGCGTACCTGGTCACGCTGCCCGAGGTGCTGTCGGTGTACGTGGTCGCGGGCGGCGACGACTTCCTGGTCCATGTGTCGGTGCCCGATGTGGACCGGCTGCACGCCTTCCTGATGGACCGTGTCTCGGGCCGTAAGGAGGTCGTGGACTTCCGCAGTTCGATCATCTACCAGCATGTGGCGGGCGATGTGATCAGCGAGTTGTGATCACCGAGTGGTGATCGCCGGACGCGATGCGATCGCCCGCGGCCGGTGCGGATCAGCACCTGCCGGGAATGATTGAGCGGCATCGGATGCGTGGAAGGTGTCAGACATGACCGGAACTCATCCCCGCGCGGGCGCCGGCAAGGCCCGCAAGTCCGCCATCGAGCTGGTCGAGACCTTCCTCGACCCCGGCAGTCGGCGCGGCTGGGACCAGCCGGTCGAGATCACCACGACCGACCCCGACTACCGGGCCGACCTGGAGCGCGCCCGCGAGCGCACCGGGCTCGACGAGTCGGTGATCACGGGGGAGGGGCGCATCGAGGGGCGCCGGGTCGCGTATGTGGCCTGCGAGTTCCGCTTCCTCGCCGGTTCGATCGGGGTCGCGGCGGGGGAGCGGCTGGTGCGCGCCGTCGAGCGCGCCACGGCGGAACGGCTCCCGCTGCTGGCCGCCCCGGCGTCCGGCGGGACCCGGATGCAGGAGGGCACGGTCGCGTTCCTGCAGATGGTGAAGGTGGCGGCGGCGATAACCGACCACAAGGCCGCGGGCCTGCCGTACCTGGTGCATGTGCGCCACCCCACCACCGGCGGCGTCCTCGCCTCCTGGGGCTCCCTGGGCCACGTCACCGCCGCCGAACCGGGCGCCCTCATCGGCTTCATGGGCCCCCGGGTGCACGAGGCCCTGTACGGCGAGGAGTTCCCGGCGGGCGTCCAGGTGGCCGAGAACCTGATGAACCACGGCCTGATCGACGCGGTCCTCCCGACGAGCCGCCTCGCGGAGGTCGCGGCGCGCGTGCTCCGCGTCCTGTGTGGCGACGATGCCCTGCCACCCCGCCCGGCGGGTTCCGGCCCCGGGGTCGAGGGCGGGTCCTCCGGGTGCGGCCCCACGGGCGACGCGTCGGATGTCCCGGCCGCTGGGCAAGGTGGCGTGACTGGTGCTGCGGCGGGCCGGGGCGGTGTGCCGTCCGCTTCTGCGGCGGGCCTGGGTGCCGCAGCCGAGCCGTGCCTCGGTGCGGGCGAGGTGGTGCCCGGCGCGGAACGCCCCGCGACCCCCTCCGAGTCCGGCCCCGCGAGCGGAATGCCGGACGCCCCGGCCGCGCGGGCGGCCGGTGGGGGTGCGGGTAGCGGTGCCTCGGGCGGGCTCGCGGCAACCGGGGCTGCGGATGCCGGGCCTGGTTCGCCGTCGACCGGGTCGGAGGCTGAGCGTGGTGCGGTGGACGCGGCGGCTGCCGGGGCTGCCGGGCCTTCTGCGGTGCGGGGCGGCGCGCCGTCCGCGTCCGTTTCCGGCGCGGCTGCCGGGGGCGAGGGTGCGGGTGGCGGTGCCCCGGGTGGGTCCGCCGCAGCCGGGCCACGCCCCGGCGGGGGCGGAGTGGCCGGGGCGGGGGCTACGGCGGTGGGGCCCTCGGCCGAGGAGTCGATCCGGGCCTCGCGGCGGGGGGATCGGCCCGGGGTGCGGGATCTGTTGCGGGTCGCGGCGGAGGACGTGAGTCCGCTCAGCGGGACCGGCGCCGGGGAGCACGATCCCGGGCTGCTGCTCGCCCTCGCGCGCGTCGGCGGGGTGCCGTGCGTGGTGCTCGGGCACAACCGGGGCGGGCGGCGGGGCAGTGCGCGCGCGTCGGCCGAGGGACAGCCGCTGGGGCCCGCCGGGCTGCGTACCGCGCGGCGCGGGATGCACATCGCGGCCGAGCTGGGGCTGCCGCTGCTCACCGTCATCGACACCGCGGGCGCGGCGCTCAGCCGCGAGGCCGAGGAGGGCGGGCTGGCGGGGGAGATCGCCCGGTGCCTCGCGGACATGGTGACGCTGCCCGCGCCCACCCTCTGCCTGCTGCTCGGCCAGGGCGCGGGCGGGGTCGCGCTCGCGCTGCTGCCCGCCGACCGGGTCGTGGCGGCGCGGCACGCCTGGCTGTCGCCGCTGCCGCCCGAGGGCGCGTCGGCCATCCTCCACCGGACCACGGACCGGGCGTACGAGGTCGCCGACCGGCAGGGGGTGCGCTCCGCCGACCTCCTGGCCAGCGGAATCGTCGATAGAGTGGTGGAGGAGGACGGGGAGGAGAGCGACGGCTTCCTCGCACGCCTCGGGCACATCCTCGGCGCCGAACTCGCCGCCCTCCGCGCCCAGGACCCCGCCGAGCGGATGGCCGCCCGCCGGGCGCGGCACCGCCGGATCGGGCTGCCGAGCTGACGACGTGGACGGCGTGGACGGCGTAACAGGGCCAAACGGGCGGCCCGGCCAGCCGAATTGGCAGTCTTAGGTATACCTAACCTAATCTCGGCTCGTGAACGAGAATGATCTCGGCACGGCACCCCGGCCGTTCTCCACCCCTGCCCCTGCCCACTCCGCGCGAATCCACTTTCTCGCCCTCAACCCCACCGACTCCGTCACCGAAGGCTTCCTCCCCGCCGCCGCCCGCCTCGGCCTGTCCGTCACCCTCCTCACGGACCAGCCCGAGGCGCACGAGCGCGCGTACGCCCGCTACGCGGCCCGAGGCGGGCAGCTCCCCGCCGCGCTCGACGTCGCCCCCTGCGACGTACGGGACTTCCGCGAGGTCATCAGCCGGATCGCCGCCACCCCGGACACCCCAGCCCCCCGGGCCGTCTTCACCAACAGCGACCACCTCCAGACCCAGGCCGCCCTCGCCGCCGAGTACTTCGGCCTCCCCGGCAAGGACTGGCGCGCCGCCCTCCGCGCCAAGAACAAGGCCGAGCTGCGCCGCGCCCTCGCCGCGGCCGGGGCCGACACGGTGTGGTCCACCGAACTCGGCACCGGCGACGACCCGTCCACCCTCGCCGACCTCGACGCGCCCTTCCCCTGCGTCGTCAAGCCGCGCGAGGGCGTGGCCAGCGAGGACGTCGTCCTCGTCGCCGACGCCGCCGAACTCGTCCGCAGCTGCCATGAGATACGCGCCCACCGGCCCGGCGCGGCGCTGGTGATCGAGGAGTACCTGCACGGCGAACTGCGCACCCTCGAAACCCTCGGCGACGGCCACACCCTCCACGTCCTCGGCGCCTTCCGCACCGACGTCTCGCCGCCCCCGCACTTCATCGAGGAACGGCTGCATCTGCTGCCCGCCCCGCCCCCGCAGCCCCACACCGGCCAGGTGCTGGCACAGCTCCGGGCGCTGGGAGTAGGATTCGGCGCTTGCCATACCGAATACGTCGTCCAGGGCGACCGGGCCCGCCTCATCGAGGTCAACTACCGTGCCATCGGCGACCAGTGCGACCTGGTGCTCGCGGAACTCCTCGGCATCCCGCTCTTCGAGCACATTCTCCGTACCCACCTCGGCGAACCGCTCCCGGCCGACCTCGGCGCCCGCACGGATGGGCGGGTCCGCATGGAGTACGTCATGGCCGACCGCCCGGGCCGCCTCGTCGCCGCCCCGGCGGCGAACGTGACCGAACGCGACGGCGTACGGCTCGACTACCGCCCGCTGCGCGAGATCGGCGAGGACCACCCCCTCTACCGGACCAACCGCGACTTCCTCGGCGTCCTGCGCGCGACCGGCACCGACCAGGGCCGGATCGACGCGGCCGTGACGGAGTTCCTGGCGGCCCACCGGTGGGAGATCGCGTCATGAGCCGCGCGGAAGGGGAGGAGGCCGAGGAGGAACTCCTCGGCCGGGTGCTCGACACCCTGCTCCGGGAGGACGCGTACCACCTGCGCGGCCGCGCCCGCACCGTGCGCCGCGCCGACGGCGACTGGCTGCGCATCGCGCTGAGGGAGGGCGGAAACGTGCTGCTGCCGGTGGAACCGGAAGGCTTCCAGTGCGAGATCCGCGCCCGCAGGCCGGTGACCCTGGAACACGAACCGCCACCCCCGACCGGGGTTTCCACCCCCGGACACGGAGCTGCGCCGGTCCCGGCGGCCCCCGCGCCACACCGTGCCGTCGCCCAGCCCGGACCGGGCAGTACGGCAGCGGGCGGCGCGGTGCTGCCCGGGGCCGGGAGCCCCGGCCCCGCCGTGGCCGGTGGCGGACACGCCGCCGCGCCGGGCGCGGTCGACGGGCAGCCCGCGCCGGTCGGCGGCGGTGCCGACGGGCGGAGCGCCGCGGAGAGCGGCGGACCCGTGCGGGGAGACCGCGCCTGTGCCGGTGGGCCGGGCCCTGACGAGGCGGCGCCTTCGGCCGAGCCGGACCCGGACCGTACCGGCGAGGGCCGCGCGGCGCAGCCCTCGGCCGGGAGCCCCGGCACCGGGCCTGCCCGTGCCGGGCACGTCGCGGGGGCGCCCGGTGCGGCCGGGGGCGGCGCCGGGCCGCGAGCCGTCGCGGCAGGCCCCGCCGCGCCGCGCCGGGTGGTCGCCAACACCGGGTCGGGCGCGACGGAAGCGGGCCGCGCCGAGCGGCCCGACGGGCGGGACGCCGCAGATGGCGGTGGCGAGCCCGGGCAGGAGGACCGTGCCGTCGCGGCGGGCCCCCGCGACGGGGCCCCGGCCGTCGTACTGCGCGGGCTCGGCGCCGTCCTCGGGCGGCTGCGGGGGGCCGTGGCGGAGGAGGACCGGGAGCTGTACGACGTCTTCGTGGGGGAGTGCCACCGGGCGCTGGACGCCACGCGGCTGCACGACCGCGTCCGGCCCGGCGTCGTGCGGGGGCTGGCCGTGCGGTACGGGGAGAGCGGGCGGTGGGCCGGGATGGCCGGGGCCGTCGCGTACGACACCCTCGCAGCCTTCCGTGACCACCCCGTCTACCCGACCAGCCGCGGCCGGTCCGTGTTCACCGAGGACGCCCTGCGCGCCCACGCGCCCGAGTTCGCGCCCGGCTTCGGCTTGCGCTGGCTCGCCCTGCCGCGCACTGCGATCGGCGGGGATCCGGAGCGGCTGCCCGCGTGGTGGCCGAGCCCCGGGGAGCTGGGGCTGCCCGCACGGCTCGACGCCGACCACCTCGCGTTCCCCGTCCATCCGCTCACCGTCGGCAGCTCCCTCACCGACGCGCTCGACGCGACCGGGCTCCGGCCACGGGCGCAGCTCGCCGAGGGGCCGTGGCTGGACGTGCGGCCCACGCTGTCGATGCGGACCGTCGCCGTCGACGACGACCCGCTCACCCACCTCAAGCTGCCGCTCACCACCGCCACCCTGGGGATGCGCAACCGGCGGACCGTCAAGCCGGGCACGCTCGTCGACGGCGAGGTGGCGCAGCGCCTGGTGGAGGAGGTGATCTCGCGCGAGCCCCGGTTCAAGGACACCGTGCTGCTGGCCGACGAGACCACCCATCTCCACGCCGGGCACGAGCTGCTGGCCACCCTCGTCCGCCGCTATCCGCCGGGCCTGGAGAACGCCCAGGTCGTGCCGGTGGCCGGGCTGCTGGCCCGGACCCCGGACGGCAGGCTCGTGGCGGACGTGCTCGCCGAGCGGCACTACGGCGGGGATCTGCTCGCGCTGTTCGACGCGTACCTCACCCTCCTCTTCGACTTCCACACCACCCTCTTCGCCTACGGCATCGCGCTGGAGTCGCATCAGCAGAACACCTCCCTCGTCTTCGACGGCACCGGCGGCCCGGCCACCCCCCGACTGCGGCTGCTCATCAAGGACCACGACGGCCCGCGCGTCCACGCGATACGGCTCGCCGCCATGATCGGCGGGGGCGAGGCCGCGGACCTGTGCGGATTCGACGACCGCCGCATCCTGACCGGCGGCGACGGCCCGGTGGCGGACGTGTTCACCACCATCACCGTCCATCTGTGCGCCGCCGCGCCCGCCTTCGAGCTGGCCACCCTCGGCCGCGCCCCCCTGGACGCCCTGCTGCGGCGGCTGCGCGACCGGCTCGGCGAGGCCGTCGAACGGACCGGCGCGGTCTACCCCGGGCGGGCCGCCGCCGTGCTGCGCGCCCGGGTGCTGGGCGCGGACCGGCTGCCGGTCAAGGCGATGGTGAGCGCGGGCACGCTGTTCACCAAGGCCCGGTCGGGCGCCGCCGACGTCAACAAGCACTACGTGACCGGGCCCAACTACCTTCTGCGGGGGCGCGGCAGATGACGGCCGCGACCTCCTTATCCCTCCGCCTCTCTCCTCTCCGCACCCGCTGGAGCCGCTCCATGCCTACGACCTCCTCGCCCTCTTCGGCCGTCTCGCCGGTCTCGCCGGAATCGCCCGCCACGGCGCCGGTTTCCGCCGACCACGCGACCGCCCACACCCTGCTCAACTGTCTGCTGCGCGAGGTATCGGGCCCGGAACACCAGACCGTCGTGGCCGACGGCCGGCTGCGGCTGCGGCTGCCCCGCAGCGGGGTGCTGCTGCGGGTGGGGCTGCGCCGTACGTCGCTGATCGGCGCGCACCGGTTCACCGGACCGGTCAGCGAACAGCGCGACGGCGACTGGGCGGAGGTCTCCTGGCGCGGCCTGGCCGAGCGCGTCCAGCGGGAACTCCAGCTGCGCACGGGGGTCCGCAACGACGAGTTCCTGGCGCAGGTCGCTTCCAGCCACGCGGGCATGACGGCCGCCCTCCAGGAGCGCGAGAAGGCCACGGGGAACCCTGTCCCCGACGCCTATCTGGCCTCCGAGCAGTCCCTCTTCTTCGGCCACCGCTTCCACCCCACCCCCAAGGCCCGCACCGGAAGCCCCGCCTCCTGGTCGCTGTTCGCGCCCGAGGCCGGGGCCCGCTTCCCGCTGCACCACCTCGCCGTGCGCCGGGAGTACGTACGGGAGGAGACCGCGCACCCCGGGGCGCTGGCGGCCCTCGACCGCCAGCGGCCGGTCCCCGACGGCTACCGGCTGCTGCCCGCCCACCCCTGGCAGTACGCCATGCTCCGCGAGCACCGGGTGCTGCGGGCCGCGCTCGACCGGGGCGACGTCCTCGACCTGGGGCCCGGCGGGCCGGACTTCGCGCCGACCGCCTCGGTCCGCACGCTCTACGACGGCCGGGACTTCCTCAAGTTCAGCCTGAACGTGCGCATCACCAACTGCCTCCGCAAGAACGCCGACTACGAGCTGTCCGGCGCCGTCGCCCTCACCCGGCTGCTGGAGCCCGTCGCCGCCGACCTCGCCGCCCGCTTCCCCGGCGCCGACCTGCTGCGCGAACCCGGCTACCGCACCCTCGACCTCGCCGACCGCCATCTGTCCGAGGGCTTCGGCGTGATCGTCCGCGAGGGTCTTGATGTCCGGCTGCGGCCGGGGCTGACCGGGCTGCTGGCGGCGGCCGTCGCCGACGAGTACCCGACGAGCGGCGCCCAGCTCTCCCACCTCCTCGGCGGCACCGGGCCCGAGCACGCGCTCGCCTGGTGGCAGGCGTATCTCGACCTCCTCGTACCGCCCGTGCTGGCCGCCTACTTCGACCACGGAGTGGTCCTCGAACCCCACCTCCAGAACGTGGTCGTCGGCGTGGACACCACCGGCACCCCGCGCCAGGTGCTCTTCCGCGACCTGGAGGGCACCAAGCTGGTGCCCGGCCACCACACCGCCGCGCTCGCCGCACTCCCCGAGGCGGTGGCCCGCCCCATGACGTACGAGCGGGAGCGCGGCTGGGACCGGGTGGTGTACTGCCTGCTGGTCAACCACCTCGCCGAGATGGTCGCCGCCCTCGCCGACCGCCACCCCCGCCTGGAGCCCGACCTGTGGTCGGCGGTCCGCCGCGTCCTCGTCGAACGCTCCGCCGCCCACGACGACCCGCCCGCGCTGCGCGCCCTGGTGGCGGGCGTCCCGCTGCCCGCCAAGGCCAACCTGCTGACGCGCTGGGGCCGCAAGGCCGACCGCGACGCCGGTTACGTCCGTATCGCCAGCCCGCTCGCCTCCGACCTGCTGTCCGAGGCGGCCCTCGCCTCCGACCTGCTGTCCGAGGCGGCCCGTGTCATCGCCCCCGGGAGCGCCCGTTGAACAACGCGTACCTCACCCCCTCGGCCGCCGCCCTCGCCGAGCGCCTGACCGGGGACGGCCTCCCCGCGTACGTCTACGACCTCACCGCCCTCGCCGCCCACGCCCAGGAGATACGGGCCGCCCTCCCGCCGCGCGTCGAGCTGTACTACGCGGCGAAGGCCAACCCGGAACCCCCGGTCCTGCGCGCGCTCGCCCCGTACGTCACCGGCTACGAGGTCGCCTCGGGCGGCGAGCTGGCGCACGTCCGCGAGGCCGTCCCCGAGCGGCCGCTCGCCTTCGGCGGACCGGGCAAGACGGAGACGGAGCTGCGGCGGGCGCTGGCGCTGGGGGTGGAGCGGTTCCACGTGGAGAGCGAGCACGAACTACGCCTCCTGTCCTCCCTCGCCGACCTCACCGACCGCCCGGTGGACGTCCTGCTCCGGGTCAACCTCCCCCTGACGGACGAGGCGCTGGGCGGCGCGGCGCTCGCCATGGGCGGCCGCCCCAGCCCCTTCGGCCTCGACCCCGAGCGGGTCGAGGACTGCCTGCCGCTCTTCACCCCGGACGGCCCGCTCCGCCCGCGCGGCATCCACGCCCACCTGGCGAGCGGCCTGGACGCCCCGACCCAGACCGCCGTGGCCGCGCGGATCGCCGCGTGGACGAGCGAGCTGTCGGACCGTCACGCCCTCGGCCTGACCGAGGTCAACGTCGGCGGCGGCATGGCCGTGGACTACGCCCGCCCCGACACCCGCTTCGACTGGAAGGCGTACGGCGCGGGCCTGGCCGGGGTCGCCGACCGGCACCCCGGACTGACCCTGCGGATCGAGCCGGGCCGGGCGCTGACCGCGTACTGCGGCTGGTATGTCACGGAGGTGCTGGACCTCAAGCACAGCCGCGGCGAGGCGTTCGCGGTGCTCCGCGGCGGCACCCACCACCTGCGCACCCCGGCCGCCAAACAGCACGACCACCCCTTCCAGACGCTCCCCACCACCGATTGGCCCCACCCCTGGCCCCGCCCCGCCGCCCGCGACGAACCGGTCACCCTGGTCGGCCAGCTGTGCACCCCCAAGGACGTCCTGGCCCGCGGCGTCCCGCTCACGGAGCTGCGCGCGGGCGACCGCGTCGCCTTCGCGCTGGCGGGCGCGTACGCCTGGAACATCTCGCACCACGACTTCCTCATGCACCCGGAGCCGGGCTTCCACTACCTCGGGGAGTGACCGTGTGACCTGCTCGGATGACCGGCAAGGGCTAAGCTGGGAGCAGCGCCGCACCCCCGAAGGAGGCCATGGGCATGACCGCGACCCACGATCGTCCGCAGATGCTGCCGGAGGAGTTCGAGGAGTATGCGCGGTTGGCGGCCCGTGTGGCGGAAGGGGTGCGGTGGGAGTTCATCAACGGGAGGATCGGGGTTACGCCGGTGCCGGATGGCGATCACGGCCGGATCATCCAGTGGCTGGCACGGATCTGCATCCAGACGAGCCCTGATCTCTGGCTCCACGATCAGGGCCTCAAGGTGGAGACCTACCGCAACGGCCATGCCCGTCCCGATGGGACCCTCGCCCACAGCGACGCGTTCGTCGGTCAGGGCGAGTGGGCTGACGCCGAGCCCGCCCTCATGGTCGCCGAGGTCACGTCCTATGACTCCGACACCGACCGACGGGACCGCGTCGAGAAGCCTCGGGCTTATGCGGAGACGGGCATCCCCGTATATCTGCTGATCGACCGGGAGGCCGGTGAGATCACCGTCTTCAGCGAGCCCGACGGAGTCCGGTACGAGAGCACGAAGACCGTGCCGTTCGGCAAACCGATCACGTTGCCCTCACCGGTCGGGATCACGCTCGACACCGAGCCGCTCAAGGGCTGGGTGCGCTGAGGGCGAGGCCGTGCTGTGGCGGATGACCAGTTCGGTGGGGATGGTCACGCGGACGCCGGGCTCCGGGAAGCGGTCGAGCTGGTCGAGGGTCAGGGTCAGGCAGCGGCGGCCGATCTCGGCGAAGTCGGTGCGGACCGTGGTGAGCGGCGGGAGCAGATGGGCGGCTTCGGGGATGTCGTCGTAGCCCACCACGCTGACGTCCTCGGGGACCCGGCGGCCCGCCTCGTGGAGGGCGCGCAGCACGCCGACGGCCATCTGGTCGTTGGAGACGAACAGCGCGGTGAGGCCGGGCTGCCGGGCGACGCGGCGGCCCAGGTCGTAGCCGGAGTCCGCGCTCCAGTCGCCCAGCAGCGGTTCGTGGACCTCGGCGCCCGCGTCCGCGAGGGCGGCGCGCCAGCCGTCGACGCGGGCCTCGGCGGCGATCCAGCCGGTGGGGCCCGCGATGTGGCGGACGGTGCGGTGGCCGAGGCCGAGGAGGTGCGCGGTGGCCTGGCGGGCGCCGGAGGCGGAGTCGCCCGCGACGACGGGGATGTGCGCGCCGAAGCTCTTGTCCAGGGTGACCATGGGGACGCGGTGGTCGATCTCCACCAGGGCCTGGCCGACCGAGCGCTGGGGCGCGATGGCGATGATGCCGTCCGCGCCCTGGCCGAGCAGCCGGTCCACCGCGCCGGTGACGGCGGTCTGGTCGGCGGCGGTGAGGGCGATCGTACTGACGAGGTAACCGGCCTCCTGGGCAGCCTCGTTGATCCCGGCGAGGGTGGCGGCCGGGCCGAACCGGGCCGCGTCGAAGGAGATCACGCCGAGGGTGCGGCTGCGGCCGCTGGCCAGGGTGCGGGCGCTGGCCGTGGGGCGGTATCCCAGCTCGCGCATGGCGGCGCGGACGCGTTCGCGGGTCTCGGCGCGGACCCGGGGGTGGTCGTTGAGGACGCGGGAGACGGTCTGGTCGGAGACGCCCGCGAGCCGGGCGACGTCCGCCATCACCACACCGCCGCCGGTGGTGGGGCGGCGTCGGCGGGTGGGGGTGCGGGATGGCTCCGCCATGCGGTCTCGGTTCCTTTCGGCGTGCGGCCCGGGGTGCGCCCCGGGGATGCGCTCCGGCGCGTGCCCCGGGGTGCGGCTCGTCGTGCGGTCCGCGCCCCGGGGCTCCGGGCCTTGGGGGTCAGTCCTGCGCGGTCCAGCCCAGGTCCGGTTCGCCGACCAGGCGGGCCACCCGGGTCGTCGCCGACTGTAGCTCCAGCAGGGTCAGCTCGTTCTCGCCCGCCTTCAGCACCGGCGACGGCACGTACAGCCGCCGCTGCGGGCCGCGCGACCAGTAGCGGCCCAGGTTGAAGCCGTTGACCCAGGCCAGGCCCTTGGTCCAGCCCGGCAGGTCGAGATACGCGTCGGCGGGCGTCTCCACCGTGAACGTGCCGCGGTGGAAGCCCGGGCCCGCGACGGGGGTGTCCGTGGTGCGGAAGGGGAGTTCGGGCAGCCGGTCCAGGGGGAGGCGGTGGCAGGTCCAGTTCTCCAGCGGCTCACCGTCGAGGGTGACGGGGCCGGTGATGCCCTTGGGGTCGCCGATGCGGGCGCCGTAGTTGGCGCGGCCCATGTTCTCGACCAGGACGTCCAGCCGGGCGCCGTATTCGGGGCTGCGCACATGGATGCTGTCCTCGTGGCGCTCGCGCTCGATGACACCGGCCGGGGCGCCGTTCACGAACACCTGCGCCCGGTCGCCGACCCCGCCCGTGAAGTGCAGCACGTGGTCACCGATGACGGGCAGTTCGGTGCCGTAGAGGACGAACCCGTACGACTGGCCGAGCGCCTCCATGGTGGGCGGGTCGGTGAAGTGCTCGGCCGGGGCCAGGAACTCGGCGCTGACCAGGGCGTTCGCCGAGGCGGTCAGCCGGACCTCGGTGGGCGGCAGCTTGGGCGACGGCTCCGGAAGGGGCTCGTCCGGTACGGCCGCGTGGCGGGCGATGACCTCGCGGAACGCCGCGTACTTGGGGCCCGGGTCGCCGCACTCGGTCAGCACCGCGTCGTAGTCGTAGGAGGTGACGGCGGGGGCGTAGGCGTGATCGTGGTTCGCGCCGCTGGTGAAGGCGAAGTTGGTGCCGCCGTGGAACATGTAGATGTTCACCGACGCCCCCGCCGACAGCAGCGCGTCCAGATCGGCGGCCGCGTCGTCCGCCGCCCGCGTGTGGTGCGGCTCGCCCCAGTGGTCGAACCAGCCGATCCAGAACTCCGCGCACATCAGCGGCCCGCTCTCCTGATGCGCGCGCAGCACCTCCAGCGCGTCGCCGACCCGGCCGCCGAAGGTGCCGGTGGCGAGCACCCCGGGCAGGCTCCCGGCGGCGAGCTTCGCCCGGTCGGCCTGGTCGCAGGTGAACAGCAGCTCCTCGACGCCGCGCTTGCGCAGGGCGTCGGCCAGATGGGCGAGGTAGGCGGTGTCGTCGCCGTACGCGCCGTACTCGTTCTCCACCTGCACCGCGATGACCGGACCGCCGGACTCCGCCATGTACGGGGCGAGCGGCGGCAGCAGCAGATCGAGGTACGCGTCCACGGCGGCGGTGAACCGCGGATCGCTGCTGCGCTGCCGGATCCGCCGGTCCGCGGTCAGCCAGGAGGGCAGCCCGCCGCCCTCCCACTCGGCGCAGATGTACGGGCCGGGGCGCAGCAGGACGTACAGCCCCTCGGCCCGGGCCAGTTCCAGGAAACGGGGGAGGTCGAGCAGGCCGTCGAGGTCGAGCGGGCCGTCCGGGGCGGGCTGGTGCAGATTCCAGGGGACGTACGTCTCGACCGTGTTGAGCCCCAGCAGCCGGGCCTTGCGCAGCCGGTCGGCCCACTGGTCGGGGTGGGTGCGGAAGTAGTGGATGCCGCCGGAGAGGATCCGGAAGGGCTTGCCGTGGAGCAGGAAGCCGTCATGGCTGAGCGTCAGGGCGGGCATGGGCCGATGTCCTTTCGACCGCACGGGCGGGAGCGGGTGCGGTGGGGGAGGTGTTCGTAGGGGATACGGACGAGGACGTAGCGCGGATCAGCCAGATGGTGGTGATCAGGCAGACGGCCGAAACACCGCCCAGGATCAGCGGTACGGAGCGGATGCCCGCCCACTCGATCGCCTTGCCGAGCACGGGCCCCGCGGCCACCCCGCCGATCATCGAGGCGGCGATCACCAGCGCCCCGGCCCGGCGGGCCCGTGGCGCGGCCTGGCCCAGCCAGGGCAGACCGGTCGGGAAGATGGGCGCGATGAACAGGCCGACGCCCGCGTACGCGTACGGGGCCACGGCCGGGATCGCGGCGAGCAGCAGGCAGACGGTCATGCCCGCACAGCTGACCGCGATGATCGCCGGGGCGGACCAGCGCAGCGCGAGCGGAACGGCCAGGAAGCGGCCGACGGTCATCATCAGCCAGTACACGGAGGTCGCGGAGGCGGCGGCGGTCGCGCCGTACCCGACGGTCTCCAGATGCGTGGGCTCCCAGCCCCCGACCCCGGCCTCGACGCCGACGTGGAGGACGTAGAGCAGCACGAACGCGCCGAGGACGGTGGCCAGGCTGCGGTTACGGGCCCCCTCGCGGCCCTGCTCGGCGCTCTTCCGCGGCTCGGCGCCGCCGCGCGCCGGGGCCTCGTTCCGCACCCCGGTCAGACACAGCACCAGCGGCAGCGTGAGCACGGCGAACCCCAGGAACACCACGGGGTAGTGCTCCGCCCCGACCAGGCCGATGAGGGCCGGGCCGAGGATCGCGCCGATGCCGAAATGGGCGTTGAGGACGTTGAGCATGGCGGCGCCGCGCCGCCCGAAGCCGACCGCGAACAGCTGGTTGAGCCCGTAGTCGATACCGCCGAAGCCGAGCCCCGCGATCAGCGCCATGACGAGGGCGAGCGGCCAGTTCGGGGCGAGCGCGAACCCGGCCGCGCCGCCCGCCATGAGCAGATACGAGCCGCCGAGCACCGTGCGGTTGCCGACCCGGCCGAAGAGCCGGTCGAAGCCGAGGACGCCCGCGACACCGCCGACGAAGTGCGCGCTCAGGCCCAGCCCGGCGGCCGAGGGCGACAGCCCGTGCGCGTCGCGGAAGGCGGGGATCGCCGGGCCGTACAGGGCCTGCAGCGCGCCGATGAGGATGAAGCCGACGCAGGACGCGACCACCGCGGCGCGGCTGAACAGCGGTGTTCCGGGGTCGGCTTGAACGGGAGGTTGGCCTACGTGCTCGTCCACGTTGTCCACCAGGCGAGTGTTACCGCTAACATTTCCGCCGTCAAGACACCGCCGGGCCGACGCGTCGCCGCTCCGCTACGCCGCTTCGTGGGCTGTGAGCGTCACCTGTGCGTCGTCCTCGTCGATGGCGATGTTCAGGGAGGCGTTCAGGCCCTTGGCCAGCTTTGCGAGCAGAGGCAGAGTGGGAACGGTGTCGGACCCCTCGATCCGGGAAATCTTGGCCTGGGACAGTCCGGTACGGGTGGCCAGCTCGCTCTGGGAAAGCCCGAGTTCCAGGCGACGGTCGTAGACGACCTTGGCCAGCGCCATGGACAGCCGGTGCTCTTGGCGCTCCTGTTCGACCTCGGGGGTCTCCCGGTGCCCCTCGGTCAGCTCGCGTTCACGCGCCAACCTCCAGCGACTGTGCCCCATCACTCGTCTCCTTCCATGCGGATGAACTCTGAATGCGCTGGGCCATGCTCGGCTTCGCACTCCTTCTTCGCCAGCACCGCCCTACTGATCTGGGCTTCCTCATGGGCCCTGGTCTTGCGGAACACGGTCAGCAGGACGACGCGGCGGTCGTCCGTGATCCAGTAGGTCACCCGCGTCTGTACGCCGTCGAGGCTGGGACGTAGCTCACTCACTCCATCGCGCAGCGGGCGGGCGTAAGGCATCGGGGTGTGTGGCCCCAGCTCGGCCAGTAACTCGGCGTAGGCCTCCACCTTGCGGTAGAGCTTGCCGGGTAGGAGTTCGAGCCAGGTCCTGATCTCGGGCTCGACCTCGATGGCGTACAGGGCGTCCATGTCGTGCACGATATATGTCGCCAACGACATTACCAAGTGGAGTCGGGCCCGGGGAGTTGTCAGTGGCGGATGCGACGATTCGCGGCATGTGCGCTGAGGGAGCAACCGCCCATCACGAATCCGCCGGTCACGGAACCGCCTCCGTCCGGGATGCCGACTACTGGGACGCCGCCGCGGCCGGGTTCGACGACGAGCCCGACCACGGTCTGCGCGATCCGGCCGTGCGGGAGGCATGGGCCGGTCGGCTGCGGGACTGGCTGCCCGGGCGGCCCTGCGATGTGCTCGACCTCGGCTGCGGCACGGGCAGCCTGGCCCGCCTCGCCGCCGAGCAGGGCCACCGGGTGACGGGCGTCGACCGCTCACCGCGCATGGCCGGGCACGCCCGCGCCAAGCTCGCCGGTACGGACGCCACCGTGCTCGTCGGGGACGCGGCGGCGCCGCCGGTGGAGGAGGGGGCCTTCGGCGTCGTCCTGGCACGCCATCTGCTGTGGCTGCTGCCCGACCAGGAGGCGGTGCTGCGGCGCTGGGCGCGGCTGCTGCGCCCGGGCGGGACGCTGGTGCTGATCGAGGGCCGGTGGGGCGAGTCGGACCCGGTCGGGCTGGCGGCGGGCGACCTGCTGCGCATGGTCGAGCCGCTGGCGTCCCGTACGTATGTCGAACAGCTGGCGGCGGACGCGGCGCTCTGGGGGCGTCCGGTGCGCGACGAGCGCTACGTACTGCGCGCGACCGTCGCCCCGCCCCGCCGCCATGCCGAGATCGTCGACGTCCATCTGCTGCTGCGCCGCGGCGGCGAGATCCTGCTCGCCCGCCGCGCGGGCACGGGCTACGCGGACGGCCTGCTGCACGCCCCGTCCGGCCACGTGGAGGACGGCGAGGACGTCCGGACCGCGATGCTCCGCGAGACAGCGGAGGAGATCGGCATCCGGCTCACCCCGGACGAGGTG
Organism: Streptomyces sp. NPDC059850; assembly: GCF_042731515.1. Classification (NCBI taxonomy): domain Bacteria; kingdom Bacillati; phylum Actinomycetota; class Actinomycetes; order Kitasatosporales; family Streptomycetaceae; genus Streptomyces; species Streptomyces sp. NPDC059850. The sequence goes on along the minus strand of NZ_JBHWJI010000022.1, from coordinate 43,272 downwards.
CGGGTGGCGCTCGTCATGCAGCACAAGTCGCCCACCGGCTCGGCCCGTACGGGCTGGTTCTTCGAGGCGCGGCTGCCGGACGGCGCCCCGCAGCCGGTGAACCGCGAACCGGACAAGTGCTCGGAGATCGGCTGGTTCGCCCTGGACGCCCTGCCGGACGACATGGTGGCGTACTGCAGGGCGGGCGTGGAGGCGTACCGCGCCGGGGAGCGCTTCGCCACGCACTGGCACGAGCCGGGGGACGACATCGCGTTCACCCCGGACGGCCCGGACCGGCTGGTGGCGCTGGAGGCGTCGGGGTGACGGCTGACCCGCGTCAGTGGCGCAGCTCGCGCACGTAGCGCCACTCCACGGAGGCCAAGCCGTAGCCCAGCCCCGCGTTGATCGCCAGCATCGGGCCGTTCTCGCTGTCGTTGCCCGTGAACGCCTCGGCGCACCCCGCCGCGCGCGCCCGGTGCAGCGAATCGGTCTTGGCCAGCTTGGCCAGGCCCCGGCCCCGGTAGGCGCGCAGCGTGCCGGTCATGCCCGACCAGTAGCGCCCCCGGCCGTCCGTATGGGCGAGGCTGAACGCCGCGACGCGGCCGTCCACGACGGCCAGCGAGGTCAGTTCGTGGTCCAGCGAGGGATGGTCCCAGGTCCGGGCCAGCCACTCGGCGTAGGGCATGCCGCCCTCCACCACATCGCCCGGCTCGTCCGCCATCACGGCGACGTCCGTCTCGTACAGCGGGCGCGGGTCACCGGCGAGGTCCGCCGCGGTCCGCAGCGCCACGCCGTCCGGCAGGGCGTCCGCGTCCAGCGGCGGCAGGGCCGCGGTCGCGAGGTCCAGCCGCAGGATGCGGCACGACCGGCTGCGCCGGTAGCCGCGGCGCTCGGCGAACGCGACGACGGCGGGCTCGTCCATGGTCCACGCGAACACCTTGGCGGCGCCCAGCCCCGCCGCGTACTCCTCCGCCGCGGTCACCAGCGCCGAACCGGCGCCCCGGCCCCGCGCGTCGGCGCGTACCGAGGTGTTGGCGCAGGCCACGCCAGGACCGTCGCCGTCCTCGCCCGGGAAGAGGCCCACTTCGCACGCGCCCACCACCCGGCCGTCCGCCTCCGCGACCAGCAGCCGGTAGCGGCGGGCCTCCGGCGCGCTCGCCACCTCCCAGGCCACGGTCCGGTCCGTGGTGACCAGATGCGGGTAGGCGGAGCGACGCGCCTCCACGACGGCGGCCGCGTCGGCGGCCCGGAAATCGCGCACGGTCACGGTCATGGTCATGGGCGCGCAGACTACGGCTTGGTGCGCCCGGCCGCCTCCGGATTTCCGGCCGCGTCCCCAGCGGCACACAATGGGTGCGACAAACCGCGCCCGTACCCCCTGGAGCCCCACGTGGCCTTGCAGATCACCGTCGACCCCGATGTGGCGACCGCGCCCTTCGAACAGATCCGCGCGCAGATCGCCGAACAGGCGCGCTCCGGGCAGGTGCCCGTGGGGTACAAGCTGCCCACCGTGCGCGGCTTCGCCGAGGAGCTGGGGCTGGCGGCGAACACCGTCGCCAAGGCGTACCGGGCGCTGGAGGCGGACGGGGTGATCGAGACCCGTGGCCGCCACGGCACGTTCGTCGCGGCGGCCGGGGACGCGGCCGGGCGGCAGGCCGCCGAGGCGGCGCAGACGTACGCCCAGCGGGCGCGGCGGCTCGGGCTGGACCGCGCGGCGGCGCTCGCCGCCGTCGAGGACGCACTGCGGGCTGTGTATGACGGGGAGGCGCTGTGACCAGCCGTATCGCCCTGGTACGACGGCCGAGCCCACGGCTGGCCGACGGGCTCGTCACCCACATCGACCGCAAGCCGGTCGACGCCGCGCTCGCGCTGCGGCAGTGGGAGACGTACGTCGCCGCCCTGCGGACGCACGGCTGGGAGACGGTGGAGGCGGATCCGGTCGACGCGTGCCCGGACGGGGTCTTCGTCGAGGACACGATGGTCGTCTACCGGAACGTCGCGCTGATCGCGCGCCCCGGCGCCGCGTCCCGCCGCCCCGAGACCGAGGCCGCCGAGGCGGCCGTGACGGCGCTCGGCTGTTCGGTCAACCGGGTGCGGGAGCCGGGGACGCTGGAGGGCGGCGATGTGCTCAAGATCGGCGACACGGTGTACGTGGGCCGCGGCGGCCGGACGAACGGCGAGGGCGTGCGCCAGGTGCGCGCCGCCTTCGAGCCGCTGGGCGCGCGGGTGGTGGCGGTGCCGGTCAGCAAGGTGCTGCACCTCAAGTCGGCGGTCACGGCGCTGCCGGACGGGACCGTGATCGGGTACCCGCCGCTGGTCGACGACCCGGCCGTCTTCCCGCGCTTTCTGCCGGTGCCCGAGGAGTCCGGGGCCCATGTGGTGCTGCTGGGCGGCGGCAGGCTGCTGATGGCGGCGAGCGCGCCGCGCAGCGCGGCGCTCTTCGCCGACCTCGGATATGAGCCGGTGCCGGTGGACATCGGCGAGTTCGAGAAGATGGAGGGCTGCGTCACCTGTCTGTCGGTGCGGCTGCGGGAGCTGTACGGCTAGCGAGGGCGTGTCAGAGGTAGAGCCCCGCGTCCGACTCGCCCGGCTGGATGGGCACCGAGGCGGGGCGGGTGCCGCGGCGCAGGGCGAACAGCTCCGCGAGCGTCGCGCCGTCCCGGCCGATGCCCTCCTCCGTACCGAGCCAGTTGGCCGCCTCCGCGCGGTTCAGCTTGCCGACCTCGATACGGGCGAGACAGCGGCCGGGGCGGACCACCGCCGGGTGCAGCCGCTCCAGGTCCTCGTTGGTGGTCACCCCGACCAGGACGTTGCGCCCCTGGCCCAGCAGACCGTCCGTCAGGTTGAGCAGCCGGGACAGCGCCTGGCCCGCCGTGTGCTTGGCCTCGCCGCGGATCAGCTCGTCGCAGTCCTCCAGGAGCAGCAGCCGCCAGCGGCCCTTGGCCGAGCCGTCGTCCTCGCCGATGGCGATGTCCATCAGATAGCCGACGTCGGTGAACAGCCGCTCCGGGTCCAGGACGCAGTCCACCTGGCACCAGTCGCGCCAGGAACGGGCAAGCGTGCGCAGGGCGGAGGTCTTGCCGGTGCCGGGCGGGCCGTGCAGCAGCAGGAGGCGGCCCGCGATGTCGTCCGGGGTGACCTTCATCAGCCCGTCCATGGCCTCGGCGACCGGCGCGGTGTAGTTGTCGCGGATCTCCTCCCAGGTCCCGGCCGCGATCTGGCGGGTGGTGCGGTGCGGGCCGCGGCGCGGCGAGACGTACCAGAAGCCCATGGACACGTTCTCCGGCTGGGGATCGGGCTCGTCCTCCGCACCGTCGACCGCCTGCCGCAGCACCGTTTCGGCGAGGTCGTCCTCGATCGCGGTCACGGTCACGTCCGCGCCCCGGTTCCACCGGGACACCAGGAGGGTCCAGCCGTCGCCCTCGGCGAGCGTGGCGCTGCGGTCGTCGTCGCGGGCCGCGCGCAGCACGGTCGCGGCGGGCGGCAGCAGCGTGGCGCCCGACTTCACCCGGTCGACGGAGTGGCTGCGGGCATACGGCTGCTCTCCGGTCGCGAACCGGCCGAGAAAGAGTGCGTCGACGACATCCGACGGCGAATCGCTGTCATCGACGTTCAGCCGGATCGGAAGGGACTGTTCGGCGGGTGTAGCGGGCAGGGTCTGCCTCCTGAGAAAGCGGTCCGGTGCGGCGGTCGGCGCACCCGGCCCCATGATCCAGCACGAGGGGCGTCGGCGCACCGGGGTTTACGGCCGTTTACCGAGCTGTTCCGAAGAAGCCCACCGGAATGGGGGCGTTCAGGGATACTCTTACCCTTTGTGTGACGTCAAGGACGGAAACGGGGCGGGGCGCGGGTGGGAACCAGGGTGGGAATGCCGGTGGGATCGCGGGCGGGGTTACCAGGAGCGCGGCGGTGGCGGATCACCACGCTGCTCGCCATCGGCATGGGCACGCTGGCCCTGCTGCTGACCACCTGCACGGTCTGGCCGGGTGACAGCGCGGGGCGGCCGGGGGCATCGGCCTCGGCCCGGGAGCGAGCGGCGTCGGCCGGTCTCGGCTGGGGCTTCACCCACACCCAGTACAGCGCCGACCGTGGCACCGACAGCGCCAGGAAGACCGCCGAGTCGCTGCTGTCCGACCACCCGATGCCGCAGAACCAGCACATCATGGGGTGGGGCGCGGGCAACCCCGAGCCGTCCCCGGGCCGCTACGACTTCGCGGACCTGGACCGGCGCGTCGCCCTGATGCGCGAGACCGGCACCGAGCCCGTCCTCACGCTGTGCTGTGCGCCCGACTGGATGAAGGGCGGCGACCCGGGGGACACCGACTGGTCGCAGGACGCCCTGGAGACCGCGCCGACCCCCGACCACTACAAGGACTTCGCGAAGCTCGCCGGGAAGGTCGCCGACCGCTACCCCGAGGTGCGCCACTTCATCGTCTGGAACGAGTTCAAGGGCTTCTTCGACGAGTCCAAGAACCGCTGGAACTACGAGGGCTACACCAAGCTCTACAACCTCGTCTACGAAGAGCTGAAGAAGCGGAACCCGAAGAACCTGGTCGGCGGGCCGTATGTGGTCGCCGACAGCGACCCGCCCGGCGCGGCGGGCGGCGACGACACGGTGAGCGGCCCGTGGGGCGCCCTCGACCGGCGCTCCGCCGACGCCATCACGTACTGGAACGAGCACAAGGCGGGCGCCGACTTCGTCGTGGTCGACGGTTCCAGCTACACCCGCGAGGGCGACCGGCTGATCCCCGACGCGTTCCGTGCCACCGAGAAGTTCGAGGACGTCACCCGCTGGCTCGACGGGCTCACCAAGCTGCCGGTGTGGTGGGCCGAGTGGTATGTGGAACCGGCCGCCGACACCAGCGGGGAGAGCACCGGCGGCCGCTGGAGCGAGGCGCACCGCGTCGCCGTCCAGGCCACCGCGCTGACCCGGCTGGCCCGTGGCGGCGCCGCCACCGCCTTCTACTGGAACCCGGAGACGACCGGTGCCTCCTGCCCCGGCTGTCTGTGGCGCCCCACCGAACTGGACGACGGCGGCGCCGCGCTGCCCATGATGGAGCTGCTGAGCCGCTTCGGCCGCGAGTTCCCGCCGGGCACCCGCTTCCGCTCGGTGGACATCGCCGCCGACGACCGGCCCAACGTCCGGGTCCTCGCCGACGACGACGCGACGCTGGTGGTCAACACCCTGGGCCGGTCGATCCAGGCGAAGGTCGACGGCCGGTCGTTCGACCTGGACGCGTACGAGGTGCGCTGGCTCAAGCGGTGACGGGCGCCTCACGGTGTCTCACACCATCGTCAGGAACCGCTGCGCCAGCGACGCCAGCACCACCACCAGCAGCGGCAGTGCGAACCAGTACGACGCCTGCAGCAGGCGAAGCCGCCGCACGCTCGGCCGCACCGCCACCCGCACCACCTCGCGCGCCGCGAGCAGCACCATCAGCACCACCGCCGCCAGCGCGCCGGTCACCGACCACGGCGTCCAGGTGATCTGCGGCCCGGCCGGGCCCGGCGTCGGCTCCGGCACCGCACCGCGCGGCGGCCGCTTCAGCTCGTACAGTGACGCGTCCTCGTTCGACAGCACCCGGCGCAGGTCCGGGCGGTGGTCCAGGGAGCGCAGCAGCCGCTCCTGCCAGCGCGCCCCGTAACCGGAGTCCATCTGCAGCGAGATGGACTGGCCGCGGCCCACCATCAGATACGAACGCGGCCCGGCGTCCCGCAGCGCCGTCACCAGCCCGCCCACCAGCACCGGGTCACGCGGCGCGAGCGTGGGTTCGTACGCGACCCGCTCCATGTCCCGCGCGCCCCACGGCATCGCGGGGGTGACGCTGTTGACGGGGTCGTCGCTCATCCACAGCACCCGCGCGGTCGGCTTGTCGTGCGCGTAGAGGTACTCCATGGCCGCGACCTCGCCGGGCCGCACCCGCTCGAACGCCTCGTTGCCCCAGCGGGCGACCAGGAAGCCGGACATCAGCGTCAGCCCCGCCACCAGGGCCGCCAGCGGCGCCAGGCCACGGCGGTCCGGCCGCACCCGTGGGAAGATCGCCAGCGCCCCGAGCACACAGGCACCCGGCAGCGCGAACATGAAGACGCGCAGCGCCATCTCACCGCCGTAGGACTGCATGCCGAAGCCCAGGAACGGTACGAAGGTCAGCACCAGCAGGGCCCGCTCGGTGAACCCCGCCGCACGCCGCCGCAGCACCCCCCAGCAGGCGAACGCCAGCACCCCGCCCGCCAGCGCCACCCGTACGTACAGCACCAGCTTGTGCACACTGCTGCCGCCCTCGATCCGGCCGGAGACGGACGACGACACATTGCCGCCCACCCCGCCGACCCCGCCGAACAGCTCGTCCCAGTGGCCCGACCAGTACGGCTCCGCCAGGAAGCCGATCCAGACGACCACCATCACCCCGCACAGCAGCGGCAGCCCGTACAGATCGGAACGCCGCACCAGGACCAGCGCGGTCACCACCCCGAGCATCACGAACGGCGTCAGCTGATGCGCCGCCACCGACGCCGCGAAGAGCGTGATCAGCAGCCCGAGCAGGGCCGCGCGCTGCCCGCGCGTCGCCTCCGCCACCTCCGCCTCACCGGGCCTGCGCTTAGCCCCCAGCACCCGGGGCTCGCGGAACCACACCAGCAGCACGGCGACGAACACCAGATAGAAGAGGTACGTGAACCCCTGCGGCGAGAAGTAGTCCTGCCCCACCCAGCCGCTCAAGCCGAACAGCCACACCGCCGTCCACTTGGCCCGCCAGCTCGCCCGCAGCGCGCGCATCAGCACCATCAGGGGGGCGAGGTAGAGCAGCTGGATGAGCGTCGGCCACCAGCGCAGCAGCGCGGAGAAGTCCCGTACGCCGCACGCCTCGGCGAGGAACGCGGCCCCGGCGAAGAAGCCCGGCCAGCTCCAGCGCGCGTCGAGGTCGGGCACGGCGTCGCCGGTCCGGCCGATGTAGTCCAGGAACCCCAGGTGCTGCCAGGCGGTCGGGAACCTCGGATGGGTCTCCAGCACGCCGGGCACGGCGTGCAGCGAGACGACGGTGGCCAGCAGGGTGACGGCGAGGAGCGCACGGCGCTGTCGGCCGAGCCCGAGCGCACCGGCGAACACGGCCACGAGCAGCGCGGCCCCCACCAGCGTCGGCACCGGCAGCACCGAGACGAGCCCGAGCCCGCCCATCCGGTCCAGGTCGGCGTCGTCCAGACCGAACAGCGGCAGCCAGTAGAGGACGAGCCCGGCGGCCAGGGCCGCCCAGAGGACGGCCGTCACGGCCTGCGGCCGGGGCGTGCGCGTATCGCGCGGCGGCGGAGCTGCGGTGGTGGTGTCAGGCATGGGCATGGAAGGCACGGGCTTTTCGGTTGGCGGGGGCGTTGGCAGGGGCGTTGTCGGGGGCGCTTCGGGCTGCGGGCCGTACCGCGCGTCGGGGCGGCGCTCCGGGTGGTCGAAGTCCATCCGGACGCCCAGCACCAGCGTGTCCGCGTCCAGCGCCGCGCGCAGCGCCCAGCGGGTGCCGTAGCGGGGGTCGTGGGTGCCACGGGACCGCCTGGCGCGACGGTCGCCGTCCACCGCCAGATCCGCCAGATCGCCATCGGGCGCGGTGCCGCGCTCCCACACCGGGGTCGGGCCGGGCGGCGGCGGAATCCGGGCCGGAGCGGGAGCCGGAGCCGGGGCCGTGGGCTGGGCCTTGACCACCCGGTACAGCTTCACCGACGCGATCGAGGCGATCACCGCAAGGCTGGAGATCTCCGCGATCCCCGCCCCCACCAGCCCCATCCGCGGCAGCAGCAGCAACGTCAGCCCCAGCACCAGCACACACAACAGCCCCTGGAGATACGCCAGCCCCGAGGTGCGGCTCTGCGCCCGCAGCACCGCGAAGTACACCTCGATGACCACCCGCAGCGCCGCGCCCACCGCGAACCAGCGCAGCAGCGGCGCCGCCGCGTCCGCGTAGCCCGCTCCGAACACGCCCAGGATCCTCGGCGCGAAGACGAACAGCCCGAGGCAGACCGGCACCATGATGCGCGCCATCCGGCGCAGCGCCGCCCGGCAGTTCTCGGCGAGCCGGGCCGGGTCGTGCGCGCCCTCGACGGTCAGCGACGCGCCCATGTTGATGGCGAGCAGATTGACCGTGCCGCCGATGGTGGTGGCGATGTAGAAGTACGCGTTGTCGGCCGAGCCGACCTGCGAGGCGACGATGACCGGCACCGCGTACACCACGGCCAGCGAGAACAGCGACCCCGTGTAGTCCCCGGCGAGGAAGCGGCCCATCTCCCGGTACGACGCGGGCCGCGCCCGGTCCTTCGTCGTCTTCGCGTGCCGTGGCACCAGCCGCCGGAAGACCAGCCAGCCCAGCGGCAGCACGGACAGCGCGATGGAGATCACCCACGAGACGAACACCCCGGCGGTCGGGATCGTGGACGCGAGCGCGAAGAGCAGCAGCAGCTTCGCCGCCAGGAACACCGTATTGCCCACCGGCACCCAGAGCGCGCTGCGCAGCCCGGTGAGCACCCCGTCCTGCAAGGTCAGCAGCGACCAGCCGACGACCGCCACGACGAAGCCGACGCCGTGCACCGGGCCCTGCAGAAAGCGGTACGAGGGGCCCCAGAGGTCCAGCGTGAGCAGGAAGACCACGGCGGCGCACGCCACGACCACCGAACTGCCCGCGTAGGTGACGCCCACCAGCCGCCCCGTCGTCCGACCGGCGACCGGGATGAACCGGGCCAGGGCGCCGGTCAGCGTCACCGCGGTGAGCCCCGCGAGGAGCTTCATCGCGGCGATGGCCGCCGAGCCCTGGCCGACCGCGTCGTCCGCGTAGTAGCGGGCCGCGACCAGCCAGAAGCCGAGGCCGAGGACGGCCGAGATGCCCGTGTTGAGCATCAGCGCATAGGCGTTGCGGAACAGCTGGCTGCCGCCGCCGGTCGTCGGCGGCTGCTCGGCGGCCCCGGTGGCCCCGGCGGCCTCTGCGGCCCCTGCGGCCTCGGTCCGGGTGGTCGTGTCGGACACGGGCTCAGCGCACCTTCCCTAAAAGCTGGCGTGATCTGCGGACGAGGGCATAGCCCTTGGTGAGCGCCCGGTCCCGGGCGAAGGCACGGCCCACGGCCCTGCCGTGGACCAGCCGCTCGAACTCCTCGATACGGGTGGTGCGGGCGACGGTCACCCGCCGCAGCGCGTACGGCCCCTGGCGGCGGTCCGCCAGCGCGTTGCCCACCGCGAGCGACACCCCGAACCCGGCCTCCCGCACCACCTGCCGGACCCGGCGGTCGGAGTAGCCGTAGGGGTACGCGAACGACACCGGCGGACGGCCCAGCTCGGCCGCGATGATGTCCCGGCAGCGCACCACCTCGAAGCGGAGCCGCTCGTCCGCGAGCTGATCGAGCTGCGGATGGGTGTGGCTGTGCCCGCCGATCTCCACCCCGGACGCGGCGAGTTCGCGCACCTGCCCCCAGTCGAGCATCAGGTCGAGCGCGCCGTCGGTCTCGTACCGGCCGCGCAGCCACCCCGTCGAGGCGAACAGGGTGGCCGCGAAGCCGCGCCGGTCGAGGACGGGGAGGGCGTGCCGGTGCACGCCCTCGTAGCCGTCGTCGAAGGTGATCAGCACGGGATCCGGCGGCAGTTCCGGGCCCCCGCGCCAGGCCTGGGCGAGCCGTTCGCTGGTCACCGGGGTGAAGCCGGACGCGCCGAGCAGCTCCATCTGCTCGGCGAACGCCTCCGGTGAGACCGACAGCGCGTGCGTCGCCCGCGCGGGGGAGTGGGCCACGGCGTGGTACATCAGTATCGGCACCGGTCGTGTCGTCACGGGGACGGTCATGCGGACCCTCCCCACTCGGCCCAGCCCCGGCCGCCACGGTCCCCGGCCGCGACCGCGCGGCGCACCGTGCTCGCGCCGCGTGCGCCGCGCACCGTGCTGCCGCCGCGCGCCACGGCCCGTCGCCTTCCGGCGGGCCCGCGTCTTCCGCTCATGCCGCCCCCTCCCGCGCCGTCTGGGCGGGCCCGTCGGCCGGTCCGGCCGGGCGGTCCGGCCTGGCGGCCGGAGGGCCCGCTGCGGTGGTCGGAGAGCCCGGCTCGGTGGCCGGAGGACCCGCCGTTGCGGCCGGTGCCGCGCCCGGAGGTCCCGGTACCGCTGCCTGGGCAGCCTCCGCGCCGGACGCCGAGGGGCCCGGCACCGCCGCGATCGTGAAGCGGGCGCCGCCCGCCCGGCGGGCCCGGGCGGTGCCGATCAGATAGCCGCCCGCCGCGGCCGCCAAACCGGCCACGATCGCGCCCGCGCGACCGGCCCCGCCCGCCCGGCCGAGCAGCGCGTCCCGCACCCCCCGGGCGACACCCGCGGGCAGGACCAGGGTGGTGTAGCGGCGCTCGGTCGCCAGCCCGGCCTGGGCCCCCACGCTGCGGGCGACCAGGGCCTTCGACAGCCCCTCGGCATACGCCCGGCTGCGGAAGTAGCCGAACCGCTCCCGCGCGGCGGGCACCTTGTGGTGGATCACCGCGCGGTCGTCGATCAGCAGCACCGCGTCCGGCCGGGCGCGGGTCAGCCGGATGCACAGCTCGGTCTCCTCGCAGCCCAGCGGCCGCTTGTCACCGTCCCGCCCGATACCGCTCGCGAAGCCGCCGACCGCGTCGAACGCCTCCCTGCGGAACGAGGCGTTCCCGCCGAGTACGTTGCGCACCCGGACCCGGCCGGGCGGCAGCCCCCGGTACGTACACCCCACGACCCAGTCGAACTCCTCCGGGAACCAGGCCGGGCGGCGCCGGGACGCCCACACCGGTTCGGTGCGCCCGCCGACCGCCAGCACGCGCGGATCGGCGTACCCGGCGGCGAAGTGGCGCAGCCAGTCCCGCTCGGCGACCGCGTCGTCGTCGAGGAACGCGATCACCTCGCCGGTGGACGCGGCGATGCCGGTGTTACGGCCCGCGGACAGGCCGCGGGGGCCCGCGTTGGCGAGCACCCGCACCTCCTCCTGACCTTCCGCCACATCGGCGGCGCCCTCGTAGTGCTCCCGGAGCCGCCGCAGCAGCGCCGGGTTGTGGTCCACCACGAGCAGCGTCTCCTCGGCGGGCCACGACTGGTCGCGCACCGAGGCCACCGCGGCGAGGATGTCGTCCCAGCGGTCCTCGGTGTAGACGCAGATCACCACCGAGATCGCTGGTTGCGGTCGGGCGAGCGTCAAGACACCTCCCCGCGGACCGCCGGGGGCGCCACGGCCGGGCGGCCGGGCCGCCGGACGCCGCGCTCGCGCAGGATCACCTTGAGTACCCGCAGCCCGTCGCGGACGGCCCGCAGATTGCTGGCGCCGTGGATGCGCTCGTACTCATGGCTGGGGATCTCCTGGACCCGCAGCCCGGCCTTGACCACCCGGATGTTCATCAGCGTCTCCACCTCGAACCCGGCGCAGTCCAGCGCGATCTCGTCCAGGCAGCGGCGCCAGAAGGCGTTGTAGCCGTAGCACAGATCGGTGTAGCGGGCGCCGAACTTGCGGTTGACGATCGCGGTGAGCGCGCGGTTGCCGAGCTTGCGGATCGGCGTCATGTCGTCCGTGCCGCCGCCGTTGGCGAAGCGCGACCCCTTGGCGAAGTCGGCGCCCGACACCAGCGCGGACACATAGCTGACGATCTCGGACCCGTCGGCGGAGCCGTCCGCGTCCACCATGACCACGATTTCCCCGGTGCAGGCGGCGAATCCGGTGATCAGCGCGTTCCCCTTGCCCTTGCCGCGCTGCGGGACCACCTTCACGTCCGGCCACAGTTCACGGGCCACCGGGACCGTGTCATCAGTGGAATTGCCATCCACCAGGACGACTTCATGAATCCAGTCCGGAAGGGTCTTGAAGACGTACGGAAGATTCTCGGCCTCGTTCATCGCCGGAATCACGACGCTCACCGGCGGCGCGATCGCGAGATGCGAGGTGATGGGCCGGTATCGGGATGATCCGGCGGACGGTGCGATGTCGGTCGTGGCCGGTCGCACAAAAGAACTCATGACGATGTTTCCCTCTCGTCCGGTGGACCACCGTCCCCACGGCGGTCCTTTGGTGTATCCGGTTCGAAAGGGGGGTTCTCATCCGCGCATGACGACATGGACTTATCGGCACACCGTGCAGAACAGATGAGCTGGCTGTTACTGGCCTCGCGGCCCGCGCCTCGGCCGTCTCCTCACAACAGGCAGGAAAAACCGGACGCGGCACCCCCCTACCGCGCCCCGCACGGAATCCATCGCGGCGCTCGAGCCCTCCCCTTGAGCCGCGTTGAATGATGGTCCGATGCGGGTTGAGTAACGACGGTATTGCTGCTGCTACATCTCTGGAGCCTCTTGACCCTAGGGCAAGACGGCGGTGGCGACACCTCTTTCAGAAACGTTGCCTGTCATTTCTCTTTCCCATTCTTCCCGGCCGCTCGCACACTCCCCATGCGTTTCAGCAGCCGGTCGGCCGGACCGAAAAGCTCCGGCCGGGAAAGCACCGTGTTCCGCAGCGCCCGCACCGGGGCACGCCGTGCCCGATGCCCCAGCGCCACCGGGTGGCGGCGCATCACCCACCCCTCCGACACGCTGAGATCGCGTGTCTTCAGGGAGTCCTTGTACTGCTTCTCACCGCGCCCGAGATCCAGATAGTCCACACCCTGGGCGGCGGCTCCCTCCGCCATCCGCAGGTGCAGCACCAGACCGGGCGAGTATTTGGCGAAGTCCGTGTCGTACGCGGGAAACCAGCACGTCAGGACGCGCTCCGAGCGCAGCCCGAAATGCGCGGCGACCGGCCGCCCGCCCGCGTACAGCACCGACAGCATTCCCGCGAAGGAATCACCCCGGGTGTGGAACAGCTGCCGCAGCAGCCGGATGATCCACGGATGGGCGAAGCGGTCGCTCCGCCCGGTCCTGCGGTACTGCGCGGACTTCCACCCCATCAGCGTGCGCAGCACGGCCGGGTCGCGCTCGTCATGGACGTACGACACCTCGCCGACTTCCCGGCCCAGCTTGCGCTCCTTGGCCAGCGTCGAGCGGATGAACTTCGGCGAGCGGGAGCGCAGTTGGGCGAGATATGCCTCGTACCCCCGGTCGACGTCGATCACGGGGGAGCCAAACGCGCCCCGCGCCGACACCTCGAACGGCTTCTGGCCCTCCACCAGGTGGTCGAACTCCCAGACCGCCAGCCCGCAGGCCCGCAGCAGCTCCCGCGCGTCCCACTGGAACCCCGGGCGGTGCACCAGCCCCTGCGCGTCCGACAGGCCGAGGCCGATCGCCCGGCCCACCCCGAACCGGGTCCGCTGGAACGGGAAGAAGCCCACCGCCTCGCCGTCCTCGCGCAGCACCGCGATCCGCACTCCGCGCCGGCAGTGGCCGAGCGCGAGCGCGAACTCGGGGGACAGGAAGGGGTTCGCCAGCTGCGGCGCGCCCTGCAGATGCGCCTGGGTCTGCATGGCCGTCCAGATCGCCCGGTCCGCGGCGGTCAGCTCGCCCGGCCGGTACACACGGATGTCCACGGGTCAGCAGCCCCCGCCATCTTTGAGGGCCCGGGGTCGTTTTTCGCCGGAGCGCCGGTCGCGCGTGAGGAGCGTCGGGGTCAGTATCAGCAGGCTCAGCAGCCCCACCGCGGCCACTCCGCCGCGCACCGACCAGACGTGCAGCGCGAGCATCGTCTGCGCCACCAGCAGATCGAGGGCGAGCGCGCCCGCCACCCCCAGCACCGCGCGGGCCGCCGCGTCGAGCCCGCGCAGGGCGCTGCCGAGCGCCGCGGAGGGCGCCGCCAGAAGGAAGAACAGAGTGAACGGCGCGCGCAGCGGCGAGTCGAAGTCCGCCAGCGTGAGCGCGGCGCCGATGGCCGCGATGCCGACGGCCGCCCCCGCGGCCACCGGCAGTAGTTCGGCGCGTGCCGATCTGTTGTCAGTGTTGGTCTGCATTGGCGACTTTGCCCCCCGAAGCGCCGGATGCCGGGCTTCAATGTCGCGCAGGGCGCCAAGGCCCGTCAAGACGGGAAAAGTGTGCGAACAGGTCGTGCGAGAGCGCGTAGTTGAGCGCCTACCAAGGGTTTTGCGCGCTCCACGCGCCAGGCGCGCGCCGGAGGTTGCGTGCAGGATTCACCCTTTTGAGTGATCGAAAGATTTTGGACACCTACACGCATAGATCATGATTTTCGGCGGCATGACATAGCCATGTCATGCCGCCGATATATGCACGGTGGCGTGATTGACGGTTTCGAACGTGATTGCCCCGCTTCGGGGTGATTGCGCCTCACATCGACACAGGAGTGATCCTGCTAGGGAGATTCGAATGAAACTGTCCAGATTCACGGCGACGTTAGGCGCGTTCGTCGTCGGCGCCGTCCTCGCCCTCACCGGGGCCGGTGCCGCCCACGCCACCGGGCAGAGCGCCGGTCCCGCCTATGTGGCGCTCGGTGACTCCTACTCATCCGGGGTCGGCGCGGGCAGCTACGACAGCGCCAGCGGTTCCTGCAAGCGCAGCACCAAGGCGTACCCCGCGCTCTGGGCCGCCGCCCACTCCCCCTCCAGCTTCGCCTTCACCGCCTGCTCGGGCGCCAAGACCGGTGATGTGCTCAGCGGTCAGCTCGGCCCGCTCAACTCCGGCACCGGACTCGTCAGCATCAGCATCGGCGGCAACGACGCCGGTTTCGCCAGCGTGATGACCACCTGCGCGCTGTCCGGCGAGAGCGGCTGTCTCACCGCCGTCGCCAACGCCCGTACGTACGCCGAGAACACCCTGCCCGGCAAGCTCGACCAGGTGTACGACGCCATCAGCGCCAAGGCCCCGTCCGCCCATGTCGTGGTCCTCGGCTACCCGCGCTTCTACAAGCTGAACGGCTCCTGTCTGCTGGGCCTCAGCGAGGCCTCGCGCGCCGCCATCAACAACGCCGCCGACCTCCTCAACTCCGTCACCGCCAAGCGCGCCGCCGACCACGGCTTCGCCTTCGGTGACGTCACCCCGACCTTCACCGGTCATGAGATCTGCTCCGGCAGCGCCTGGCTGAACAGCGTCACCTTCCCCATCGAGGACTCCTACCACCCGACCGCCGCCGGTCAGTCCGGTGGCTACCTCCCGGTGTTCACCTCAGCTGCTTGATCGGTTCCGTTTCCCGAGGCTTCCACGCAGAGGAGGAGGCCCCGTCCGTCGGGGCCTCCTCGCATGTCGTGGTGAAGTCGACGCGCGAGGACGTGGCGGATGTGGCGCCCTTCTGGCCCCTGGTCTCCACGGCGATCCAGTCCTTGTGCGCGCCGCCCGGCTGATAGGACAGCTCGGTGTGGCGCACCGTCCTGGACGTGGTGCCGTCGCCGAAGTCCGCCCACTTCCAGCCGCCGTCCACCACCTTGCCGCTGCCGGTGATCCAGCGGTATTCGACCCTCGCGGGGGCGCGGTTCACGGAGAGCGTCGCGGAGAAGGCCGGTGCCTCGCCGGTCGGGGGCGGGCACGCGCCC
This sequence comes from Streptomyces sp. NPDC059850, assembly GCF_042731515.1. Taxonomy (NCBI): domain Bacteria; kingdom Bacillati; phylum Actinomycetota; class Actinomycetes; order Kitasatosporales; family Streptomycetaceae; genus Streptomyces; species Streptomyces sp. NPDC059850. Next base: position 27,881 of record NZ_JBHWJI010000022.1, on the reverse strand, counting down.
CGGTAGTCGGCGCGCTCTGCCTTGATGACGACGGTGACGGTGAGGTCGGGCGCGGCGGTGCTGGTGGTCGTGCTCGCGGGGCGGGAGGCCTCGCTGCCCCCGCTGCCCTTGGTGGCGTCCGTGGCCTCCGTACGGTGCGTGCCCGTGGCGGCCGTATGGCCGCCGCTGCCGCCGCTCTTGTCGTCCTGGCCGTCGTCGTTCAGCAGCGCCCACGTCAGCCCGCTCAGCGCCAGGACGCCCAGCAGCGCCCCGGCCGCGATCGCCGCCACCGCGCGGCGGGGGTGCGGCGGCGGTGGCTGGTCGTCGGCGGGTCCCGGGCCGGGCCCGGGGGATGGGGTGGCCGACGGCTCCGCCGCCACCGGGGGAGGGGGTGTGGCGGTCGTGCCCGATCCCGGCCGTACGTCGCCGGGGGCGCCGCCCGCGGCCACCAGCCGCAGCTGCCGTTCCGCCTCCGCCGCCGTCGTCCGCTGCCGCGGATCCTTGTGGAGCAGCCCCTCCAGTACGGGCCTCAGCGGCCCGGCCCAGCGGGGCGGCGGTAACGGCGCGTCCACCACGGCCCGCAGCGTCGACAGCGGCGTGTCCTGCCGGAACGGCGAGAAGCCCTCGACCGCCGCGTACAGCGTCACGCCCAGCGACCACAGATCCGCCTCCGGGCCCGGCGGCGCGCCGAGCGCCCGTTCCGGGGCGAGGAATTCCGGCGAGCCGACCAGTTCCCCGGTCAGCGTCAGCGCCGTCGCGTCGCCCTCCACCATGGCGATCCCGAAGTCGGAGAGCACCACATGGCCGTCGTTCGCGAGCAGTACGTTGCCGGGCTTGACGTCCCGGTGCAGGACGCCCACCGCGTGCGCGGCCCGCAGCGCCGCCAGCACCTCGGCGCCGACGAACGCGGCGCGCGCGGGCGGCACCGAACCCTCCGCCTCCAGTACGTCCGCGAAGGACAGCCCGCGCACCAGCTCCATGACGATCCACGGGCGGCCGGCCTCCATCGCCACGTCGTACACGGTGACCACGTTGCGGTGCGAGACCCGTGCCGCCGCCCGGCCCTCCCGCTCCAGGCGGGCGAAGAGCCGGTCCACCTCGCGGGCGGCGAGCCCGGACGGAGCCAGCACCTCCTTGATGGCGACTTCGCGGCCCAGCGCCTCGTCGTACGCCCGCCACACCACGCCCATGCCGCCGCGGCCCAGCTCGCCGAGGAGGCGGTAACGCCCCCCGGCCAGCCGCTCACCCCGCTGGCCGAAACCCTCTTCGCTCATGGCCGAGCCCTCCCCCCAACCGAGCAATTCGGGCTGAATTTACCTCAACCGAGCGTTGTTGCCGCCCCCCTGAGCACCAATCCGCAGCCGAGTACGAGGACGACGGCGGCCGTACCGAACGGCGACGCGCGGTGCAGCACCCCCAGGACCTTGTGGCCCCGGCCCGCCCGCTCCCGGCGGGCCATCAGCCGCTCGGCGGCCTCCTGGCCCACGCGTACCGCCGTGAACCCGGCCGCCGTGAGGGTCAGCGCCAGCCCGAGCCCGTACGCGATCACCAGCACGACCCCGAACCAGGCCTGGCCGAGCGCGGCGGCGCCGACGAGCACGACGACAGCGGAGGGGCTGGGGACCATGCCGCCCGCGAAGCCCATCAGGAGGGTGCCGCGGAGGGTGGGGCGCAGCTCGTGGGTGTGGGTGTGGCCGTCTCCGTGGTCGTGGGTGTGGCTGTGCCCATGCCCATGCCCATGCCCATGGTCGTGATTGTGATCGTGCTGATGTTGATGTTGATGTGCCTTCACATGCCGATGCCTGCGTACGGCCTTGCGCAGCAGTCCCGCGCCCGTCAGTGCGACCAGCGCCCCGCTCGCGATGCCCAGCCAGGAGATCACCGAGGGCGCGGCCGCCGAACCCGCCGTGACCAGCAGCCCCAGGGCGAACACCCCCATCGTGTGGGTGACCGTCACCGACGCGCCCAGCGCCAGCACATCGCGCATCGCGCTGCGCCCGCCCGCCGCGGCGGCCGCCGCCATCATCGTCTTCCCGTGGCCCGGGGCGAGCGCGTGCATCGCGCCCAGCAGGACGGCGATGCCGAAGGCGGTCATCGCGAAGCCGAAGGTGATGTCGTGCCGCGCCACCATCGAGGTGAGCGCCTGCGTCCAGCGGTCCGCGCCGCGCGGCAGTACCGACGAGCCGACCGCGTCGTCGCGGTCGGACGCCGCGGTGGCGGCGAGCGCGGGGCCGCCCGGCTCGACCCGGAGGGTGGCCGCGCGCTGGTCGAGCGGCGAGGACAGCTGGCCCTTGGGGTAGCTGACCAGCCGGTGGGAGACCGAGCGGGCGGGGACGGTCGAGTCGGCGAGCGTCATCCGGTCGCCCTGGGCCGTCAGCTCACGCCAGCCGGGACCGGCACCGACGTCGTGGGGGCGATAGGTGATGGCCGCCTCGCGCGCCTGCGCCAGGTCGGCCGTCAGACGGCAGTCCACGCGCAGGGTCGGCAACCCGGCCTGCCCGGGCCGGTTGCGGGCCTCACTGCGCTGGACGCCGACGGTGGTCTTACGGCCGTCCACGGTCAGCCGCGCCTTGTCCGCGGCGGTCGCGCAACGGGTCTCGGCCCAGGCGCTCAGCTCGCTCCGGGAGAGCGAGTCGTCGCCGTTCCGGTCGATCTGGGCCTTCGCCTGCGCCGACGGGATCTCGGCCAGGTCCTCGACGTGGTCGACGCGGACGGCGTCCTGTGCGATGACGATGCCGTCGTAGCGGTTGACGGTGAAGTTGCCGAGGGGGTGGGCCTCAGCGGTCCCGGCGGGCAGCATCACCGCCGCCACGGCCCCCAGCAGCACCCCGGCAGCCACCACCCGCCGCCGCAACCGCCGCCGCGCGGCCACATCCCGAGGATGCCCGGAGGCTTTTGCCGACCGTGGGGTGCGCTGCCGCGTGGCTGTGCCCGGGGTCTCGCAGGCGTCTGCGGGCCGGTGGCCGGGCTTGTTCCCCCACCCCGCCCCTCCCCGAACCCGGGACTCCGCCCCGGCCCCCACCGCGCGCTCCGCCTCGACCCGCGCGGGGAGTTCCGTCCCGGGTGCGGCCGGTTGGTTTGGCGCGGGCTGCGCGGTGCGCTCTGCCCCGGGCTGTGCCGGGTGGTTCGTCTCCGGCTGCGCCGTGGGCTCCGCTGTGCGCTCCGCCTCGACCCGCGCGGGGAGTTCCGTCCCGGGTGCGGCCGGTTGGTTTGGCGCGGGCTGCGCGGTGCGCTCTGCCCCGGGCTGTGCCGGG
>NZ_JBHWJI010000022.1:0-24550 GCF_042731515.1 Streptomyces sp. NPDC059850 | reverse complement strand
GGAGCTTCGCCCCGGCTCCCGCCGTGTGCTTCGCCCCGGGTCCCGCCGTGTGCTTCGCCCCGGGCTTGGCCGGGTGGTTTGCCGCAGGCTGTGCCGTGCGCTCGGCCTTGGCCTCTGTCGTGCGCTTTGCCGCGGCTTCCGTCGGGGGTTCCGTCCCGGGTGCGGCCGGGCGGTTCGGTGCGGGGTGCTTTGCCCTGGGCTTCGCCCCGGCTCCTGCCGTGTGCTCTGTCGCGGTCCCCGTCGGGAGTTCCGTTGTCGGGGGCTCGGCAACTGTCCAGCCCGTCCGGCGATTGAGGACCGGGGTCCGGGGCGGAACCCCGGGGCGGGTAGGGGCGGGGTGGGGAGAGGTCATCGGGCACCGCCCAGTTGCTTCAGGGTCTCCTTGGCGTCGCGCGCGCCGGTGGGGGAGAAGCCCGGGTTGAGGTCGAGGGCGGCCGAGAGGTGGTCGCGGGCGGACTGTTCGTCGCCCAGGGACTTCTCGATCATGCCGCGGTGGTAGAGGAACGCCGCGTTGCGGTAGCCCGGTTCGGCGGCGCGCTTGGCGGCGGTGAGGGCCTCGCGGTCCTTGCCGTTGCGGTGGAGGGCCCAGGCCAGGGCGTCGGCGGTGTGGACGGTCTCGCGTCGGTCCCATTCGGCGCGGGCGGCCTTCAGGGCCTCCTTGACGTCGCCGTGGTCGGCCGCCACGAGGGCGCTGTCGAGGTCCGTCGCGACACCGTTGGCGCGGGCCAGGGTGATCCAGGTGTCGACCACCGCGTACTGCTGCTTCGCCTTCTTGGCGTCGCCGCGCGCCTCGTACGCCTCGCCGAGCGCCGCCAGCTGCGCGGGCAGCGGGGAGCGCCGTACGACCGCTTCCAGGTCGCGCACACCGGCCGCCGTACGCCCCTGGGCCACCGCCGTGCGGCCGCGGTACTCCAGGGCCGGGAGGTAGCCGGGTACGGCGCGCAGGGCGGTGCCGAAGGCCTGCCGTGCGGTGTCGTACCGGCCCTGGCCGAAGGCGAGTTGGCCGAGGGAGGTGGAGACGTAGGCGATGTCGCTGGGCGAGGTCGCGGACTCCCGCGCGCTGTCCAGGACCCGCCGCGCCCCCTTCGCGTCGCCCCGCAGCTCCATGACGTAGGCGAGCCGGGTGAAGACGGGGATGCCGGGCCGCACCGTGTCGGCGTGCCCGGCGGCGGCCAGGGCGTCCTTGTAGCGGCCCAGCTCCACCAGGGCGTCGATGCGGACGGCCATGGCCGACTGGCTGTAGGAGTTCACCTTCAGCGCCTTGTCGGCGTCCCGCAGCGCGCTCGTGAAGTCGTGCCGCGCGGCGGCGAGGGAGGCTCGTCCGGCGAGCGCCTCGTCGTTGTCGCGCGGCTGGACGGCGAGCGAGCGGGCGAAGGTCTTCTCCGCCTGCGGATAGCGGGTGGGGTCTCCGGTGCTGCGGGCCTGTTCGATGTAGGCGGCCCCCAGCCCGGACCAGCCCGAGGCGTCCTTCGGCTGGGCGCGCAGATGCTTCTGCAGGGCGCTGATCCGCCCGGCGAGGCCGTCGGCCGAGACCTGCTGGAGCGAGGCAGGCGCCCCGGCGGCGCGCAGGGTCACCGGTTCGGCGGGCCGTTCGGCGGGCGTCCCGCTGAGTACGGACGAGGCGGCGGTCAGACCCACCGCGAGGGTGCAGACGACGGCCGCCGTGCGGACCGTGCGGGGGAGGGGTGGCCGGAGAGCCATGGGTGACAGCTGCCTTTCGCCATAACGGCCGTAACGGTGGAAAGGGGGGGCGCGGACCCGCACAGAGTGAGGAGGGGGGGGCGGGACCGCGCCCGCTGGGTGGTGCGAGAAGTGACGGGCCCGGGTCAGTGCCTGCGCGCGCGGGCGGTGGCCGGACGGCGCGACTTGCGCAGCCAGAGCAGCCCGAGGCCCACCAGCAGGACGGCGCCGCCGCCACCCGCCGCGGACCCGGCGAGCAGCATGGTGTCGTCGGAGGAGCCACCGGTGCCGTTGCCACCCTCCAGCAGGGACGAACCGGCGCTCTTGGAGACGGCCTTGGCGTCCGAACCGGAGCTGGGCAGCGCGAGGAACGGGAAGGCGCCGTAGAACTCCTGGTCGTTCTTGTCGACCGCGTCGCCCAGGTCGTTCTTCTTACCGAGGAGTTCGCCCTCGACGGCCTGCAGCGAGATGTCCAGGACGTCGTCGAGCGGACGCCGCCCGTTCGGGAACCCGGCGTTGTCACCGTCGAGCACACCGAGCCGCTTCGGGTTCTTGGCGGGCTCGATGGAGGTGTTCAGGCGCAGCATCTCGGAGGGGCGGACGTGCGGCGGCTGGTTGAGCTTCGGCACACCGGTCAGGAAGACCTGGACGAGGTCGTCACGCGGGGTGTCGGGGGCCTCGATCTTGTAGATCTGCTCGATCAGCTCGGGCAGCTCCGGCTCCGTGACGGACTTCAGGAACTGGCCGTCGTCCCACGGCGCCGAGGCGTTGAACCTGTCCTTGTCCTTGCGCGGCAGCACCACCTCGTTGACCAGCGGGTTGCCGAGCCGGGAGACCTGCGCCCAGCCGCCGCGCGCGTTCTTGCGGTGGACGGTGGACCATACGCCGATCACCGGCTGGTCCTTGGACTCGACCAGCGCGCTGGTCGGCACCTGGAGGGCCAGGGACTGGACGTTGTACCCCTTGAGGGTGTCGTTGCCGATCTCGGACATGTCGCCGCCGTAGAGCAGGTCGAAGACCCGCAGATCGGCGAAGAACGGGTCGTCGGCCTGACCGGCGAAGCTGGTCGAGCCGCCGCTGTAGCCGATCTCCTGCACCGCTTGGTCGCGGAGCTTCTTGTAGTCGGGCATGGACGCCTTGCCGACGTTCGACGGGGCGACCGGGAGGTCGTCGGCGAGCTTGGCCCGGTCGACGGCCCGCTGGTTCTTGAGCTTGAAGACCTCAAGGTCGTAACTCTGGGTGAAGTTGAGGTCCGGGTCATCGAGCGATTCGACCGGGCCGGTGTTGTAGAGGAACGTGTCCCCGTTCTTCACATGGTCCTCGAACGTCCACCGGAAGAGCAGATCGCCCTGGCCGTCGCCGTCGTTGTCGACGTGCAGGTCGTACCGGGCGTCCGTGCCGAACTTGTAGAAGTTCGGGCCGCCGGCCGGGTCCTGGAACGGCAGGAAGTTCGTGACCAGGGTGGTCGTGTCCGACTTGTCGGGGCTCTGGAACGCGTACACGTCCGTCGCGTCGTACTGCGGCTGCCCCGAGATCAGTGGCGCCTCGCGGTGGCTGGAAGCCTCGGCCGTCTGCGGCTGCAGCGCCGCGACGCCGGCGGCCGTGAGCGCGCCCGCCGCCAGCGAGCAGCAGACGAGCCCTGCCAGGCTCCTGGTGATTGCGGTCATCGTGTCGGTCCTTCGCACCTTGCCGGATGTTCCTTCATGCGGCTATTCGGGGCGGAGGGCCGAATGGCTTGGCGCGTTCTGTAATTTGTCACGAATCGCAAAGGGGCTCTCACCGGGGCCGATCTTCACTGTATGGGCGTCAACGCCCTTGACGTGGTGGTGAATCAGCGACCTGGGATGCGCGGGTGACGGCTCGGGGAGGTAGGGTTACTCTGCCCGGGGCGGGTGCCCTCGTACGGGTGGGGAGTGACATGGAGCAGATAACAGTACGCAGCAGGCCTCGAGTGCCTGCCATTCATTGCGGGAGCGGTGCGTCCAGCGCGCGCCTCGACCGCCATCTCGCGGTGCTGGGCGGTCCGGCCGTCCCCGAGCGGGAGGCCGAGAGCGCGACCGTGCTGATGCAGGAGCTGATCGCACGCGATCACGCACGCGCGAAGAACAGCCGGGGCGCCCGGGTGTCGCTGTTCGCGCCGCTGCGCCGACTGCGGCGCTCGCTGTTCGGCAACCACGCCTGACCCGCCGCGCCTGGACCGCCCGCCAGGCGCGTCACGCCCGCGCGCGATCGCATTCCGCGTCCGCATCCCGGGCAGGCACCGGACGAACCGGCCCCGCTCCCGCCGGTGAGTCCGCGCTGTGAGGACACCGGCGGCCGCCGTGTGCGACACGGCGCGCCGCCGTCCTCCCGGGACGGACACGGCGCGCCGCCGTCCTCCCGGGACGCTCCGCGCCACGGCGGCGCGCAGCTCACCACACAGATCTCACACACAGATCACAGCAGCGCGAACTGCCCCTCCGGCCCCTCCTCCTGGTGATCCAGCACCGACGCCGGTCGCCGCGCCGCGGCGGGCACCGGCAGCACCCCGGCGGTGCGCAGCTCCTCCGGGCCGACCATCGGCCCTCCGGCCAGCCGGTCCGCCAGCGCCTGCCGCGCCGGGCGCAGCTCGGCCAGCAGCGCCAGCACGGTGATCAGCTCCAGCAGCTCCGACGTCCAGGCCCGTGGCCATCCGGCCGGTGCGCCGACCGCCTCCAGCGTGCCCGGCTCGGCGGGCGCCGTACGCCGCTCGAACCACGCCTCCAGCACCCGCACCCCGCCCGCATGGGCCTCCCACGCCGCCCGGGGTACGGGGGAGATGCGCCCCGCGCCCAGCAGCAGGGCCGCCTCGTCCGGGTCGTAACCGATCGTGTCCGGCAGCCCCCGCTCGGGCAGCGGGGCGCGCACATACGGGCGCTGGCCACCCGGCATGCGCGGGCGCTCACCACTGTGCGCCCCGCGCGTATGCAGCCACAGCGCACGGCGGCCCAGCTCCACGCCCGTCTCCCAGGTCTCGGGATCGGCGGTCAGCGGTACGGCGCACGGCGCGCCCCGGTGCGCGGCGGCGGCCCAGGCGAGGAAGTCCTCGGCGGCGACGGGGTGGCCGAGCGATGCGCCGAGGTGGGCGAGGAGCCCCGGCGCGAGATTGGGCTCGCGCCCGCCGGGGCGGCGGTAGAACGGGCGGATCAGCCCGGGGCGCCCGGCCGGGGAGTGGCCGTCCGGCAGCAGCGCCGAGAAGGTGAGCACCGGGTCGGGGCCGGGCCCGCCCGCCTCCACCACATGGATCTGCCGGTCGTCCGCGACCCGCCACAGCTCCGGGCGGGCGGCGTCGATCACGCGGTGATCCGGTATCAGCCACTGCTGGTCGAACGGCCCGTGCGCGATCCGCACCGGCTCCGGACACGGCCCGTCCTCGCGGGCCAGCCGGGCGGTCGACGTGGCCTGGCCGGGCAGCTGCGGTACGGAGGTGTGCAGCGTACGGGCCCGGCTCGGCCGGAACAGCGCCGCCCGCTCGGCCTCGTCCCCCGCGCCCACCAGCCGCGCCCAGCGCGCCCGCAGCGCCCCCGCGTCCGGCCCCGCGACCCAGCCCCGCCCGAACCGTGGCGGCCGCACGGACCAGGGCATGAGATCCGCCAGCAGCGCTGCGTCTCGGGTAGCCGTCACCCTGCCGCCTTTCACCCGGCACGTACGTCGGTCAGCCCCGGCATCGTAGCTGTGTCCTCGGGGTGGTCAGTCGGCGTCCACCGTCACCGAGAACGAGAAGCGGTCGCCCCGGTAGTGGATGCGGGCCACGTCGACCACCCGGCCCGTGTCGTCGTACGTCACCCCGGTGTAGTGGAGGATCGGGCTCAGCAGCGGGATCTGGAGCAGGCGGGCGGTCTCCGGGTCGGCCAGGCGCGCTTCCACGGTGTCGGTGATGCGGCTGATCCGGACCCCCACCGCGTCCCGCAGCACCTTCGTCATCGGCCAGCGCGCCAGATCGGCGAGGTCGATACGGGCGGCCAGCTCCGGGCGGACCAGGTTCTCGGCCCAGTTGGTGGGCTCGTCGGAGCGATCGTCCCGGCGCAGCCGACGGTACGAGGCGGCCTCCTCCAGACCGGGGAAGTACCCGGCCAGCTCCGCCGGGACCGGCGCCGGGCCGTGCTCCAGCACCGTGGTCCGCTCGCCGGACTGCTGCGCCACGATGGCGTCCACCGAGCCCAGCAGCCGCACCGGCGTGCCGCGCCGCGCGCTCGGCTCGATGAAGGTGCCGCGCCGCCGGTGGCGGCTGATCAGGCCCTCCGACTCCAGCTCCTTCAGCGCCTGCCGCATGGTGAGGACGCTGACGCCGTAGTGCTCGGCGAGCCGGTCCTCGGTCGGCAGCCGCAGCGGCTCATCGGGCCCGCGGCCGAGTATGGAGGCGCGCAGCGACTGCGAGACCTGGTACCAGAGCGGCAGCTTGCGGTTCAGGGCGAGGGAGTCGGGGGCGAAGGTGGTCACAACGCGGTTCTCCGGTCACGGTCACGGAAGGGCCTTGGGGCATCAGCCATCAGGCATCAAGCGCGGAAGTGGCGCTCCAGACCCTGCCACACCGTGTCATAGCCGCTCTGGAGCCGGTCGGACTCCATCGCCTGCCGGGTGGCCGTCACCGGCCAGCGCGTCTCGAACATGAACGCCAGCCCGTCGTCCAGCTTCCGGGGCGTCAGCTCGGCCGCGCTCGCCGCCTCGAAGGTGTCGTGGTCGGGGCCGTGCGCCGACATCATGTTGTGCAGCGAGCCGCCGCCGGGGACGAAGCCGCCAGGACCGGCCGTCTTGGCGTCGTACGCGCCCTCGATCAGGCCCATGTACTCGCTCATCACATTGCGGTGGAAGTACGGCGGCCGGAAGGTGTCCTCGCCGACCAGCCAGCGCGGCGCGAACACCACGAAGTCGACGCCCGCGAGCCCCGGGGTGTCGGACGGCGAGGTGAGCACCGTGAAGATGGACGGGTCGGGGTGGTCGTAGCTGATGGTGCCCATGACGTTGAAACGGCGCAGGTCGTATACGAACGGCACATGGTTGCCGTGCCAGGCGACGACGTCGAGCGGGGAGTGGTCGTACGTCGCGGACCAGAGGTTGCCGCAGAACTTGTTGACCACCTCCACCGGGCGCTCCACGTCCTCGTACGCCGCGACCGGGGCCAGGAAGTCGCGGGCGTTGGCCAGCCCGTTGGCGCCGATCGGACCGAGGTCGGGGAGGACGAAGGGGCGGCCGTAGTTCTCGCACACGTAGCCGCGCACGCACTCGTCCAGTGGCTCGACCCGGAACCGCACCCCGCGCGGGATGAGCGCGATGTGGCCCGGCTCGGCGCGCAGCAGCCCCAGCTCGGTGTGGATCAGCAGCCCGCCGCGCTCGGGGACGATCAGCAGCTCGCCGTCCGCGTCGCTGAAGACCCGGTCGGTCATCGGCGCGTTGGCGACGTAGAGGTGGATGGCCATGCCGGTGCGCTGGGCGGCGTCGCCGTTGCCGCCCAGCGTCCACAGGCCGGACAGGAAGTCGGTGGGCGCGGTGGGCTCGGGCAGCGGGTCCCAGCGCAGCCGGTTGGGGTCCGGGACGGAGCCGGTGAAGGGCGCGCCGCTCAGGGTGCCGTTGTCGACCCGGACGAACGGCGGGTGCGCGGCCGAGGGGCGGACGCGGTACAGCCAGGAGCGGCGGTTGCGGGCGCGCGGCTCGGTGAAGGCGGTGCCGCTCAGCTGCTCCGCGTACAGCCCGAGCGGGGCGCGTTGGGGTGAATTGCGGCCGACGGGCAGTGCGCCGGGGACCGCCTCGCTGCTGTGCTCATTGCCGAACCCGGAGGTGTAGGCCAGCCCTTCGGCGGCCTTGCGCGCTCGCTCGATCCCCGTGCCCTCGCCCATGGCGTGCTCCCGACGCTCCGACGAATCCTCTGTCCTACGATAGGAATCGAAGACGGGCCACGTCAATGATCGGGCAGGATGGTGGCGTGCCCATACCGCCTCTTCGCCGCCCCCCGGTCCAGCGCCGCAGCGCCGAGCGCCTCGGCCGGATCCTCGACGCCTGCGCCGAGCTGCTCGACGAGATGAGCTATGAGCAGCTGAGTACCCGCGCGGTGGCCGAGCGCGCCCAGGTGCCCATCGGCTCCGTCTACCGCTTCTTCTCCAACAAACGGGCCATGGCCGAGGCCCTGGCCCACCGCAACCTCGACGAGTACGCCACGCGCATCACCCGGCGGCTGGCCCTGGCCGGGGCGGACGGGAGCGACTGGCGCGCGGCGATGGACATCGTCGTGGACGAGTACCTGGAGATGAAGCGCGGCGCGCCGGGCTTCGCGCTCGTCGAGTTCGGCATGCCCGTCCCCGCGACCGGCCTGCCCGACCAGCCCAACCACCTGGTGGCCGACCGCCTCCGCGCCATCCTCGCCGAGCCGCTGGGCATCGACGGCACCGCCGAGGCCGACGAGCGGCTGCGGGTCGCCTTCCTGCTCGCGGTCGAGACGGCGGACGCGCTGCTGCGGCTCGCCTTCCGGGTGCACCCGGAGGGGGACCCGGCGGTCGTCGCCGAGACGAAGGAGCTGCTGCGGGCGTATCTGGCGCGCGTGCTGGATTAACGGCCCGCGCGACCGGTACCCCGGCGGCATACCCGTCGGTATGGTGAGGCGTCGTCGCAGCCGTACCGTCCCCGGGAGGGACCGATGAGCCGTACCGCACTGCGTATCTGCCCACTGTGCGAGGCCACTTGTGGGCTCACCCTGACCATCGAGGACGGCGCGGTCACCCGGGCGCGCGGCGATGCCGAGGACGTGTTCAGCCGGGGGTTCATCTGCCCCAAGGGCGCCTCGTTCGGGGAGCTGGACGGCGACCCCGACCGGCTGCGGGGACCCCTCGTACGGCGGGACGGGCAGCTGCGGGAAGCGTCGTGGGACGAGGCGTTCGACGCCGTCGCGGAGGGGTTCGGGACGGTCCTGCGGGATCACGGACCGCAGGCCACCGGGGTCGTCCTCGGTAACCCCACGGTGCACACCGTGGCCGGGGCGCTCTCCGTGCCGGTGCTGCTCGGCGCCCTCCGCACCCGCAACGTCTTCACCGCGAGCACCCTCGACCAGATGCCCAAGCACGTCTCCAGCGGGCTGATGTACGGGGACGCCTTCGCCATCCCGGTGCCCGACCTGGACCGTACGGACCACCTCCTCATCCTCGGCGCCAACCCGCTCGACTCCAACGGCAGCCTCTGCACCGCCCCCGACTTCCCCGGCCGCCTGCGCGCCCTGCGGCGGCGCGGCGGCAAGCTGGTGGTGATCGACCCGCGGCGCACCCGCACCGCCAAGCTGGCCGACCGGCATGTGGCCATCCGGCCGGGCACGGACGCGCTGCTGCTGTTCGCGATGGTGTGGGTGCTCTTCGACGAGGGGCTGGTGGACCCCGGGACGCTCGGCGCGCACCTCAGCGGCGTCGACGAGGTGAAGGCCCTGGCCGAGGGCTTCACCCCGGAGGCGGTGGCCGACGCGTGCGATGTGCCCGCGGCCGGGATCCGCACCCTGGCCCGCGAATTCGCGGCCGCGCCCCGGGCCGTGGCGTACGGGCGCGTCGGCTCCAGCACGGTCGAGTTCGGCACGCTCACCAACTGGCTGGTCGATGTGCTGGGCGCGCTCACCGGGAATCTCGACCGGCCCGGCGGCATGATGTTCCCGCTCTCCGCGACCGGCGGATGGAAGCGCCCGGCGGCGCCCGGGAAGGGGTTCGCGCTGGGCCGCTGGCACAGCAGGGTCAGCGGCCACCCCGAGGCCAAGGGCGAGCTGCCCGCCGTCGCGCTCGCCGAGGAGATCGAGACGCCCGGCGACGGTCGGATACGGGCGGTGCTGGCGATCGCGGGGAACCCCGTACTGTCCGCGCCGGACGGCGACCGGCTCGACCGGGCCCTGGCCGGGCTCGACTTCATGGTCAGCGTCGATCCGTATCTGAACGAGACCTCGCGCCACGCCCATGTCGTGCTGCCGCCGCCCCCGCCCAGCCAGAGCCCGCACTTCGACTACGCCTTCAACGGCTTCGCCATCCGCAACCAGGTCCGCTACACCCGCCCCGCGGTCCCGCTCGACCCCGGCCGGATGGCCGAGACCGAGATCCTGGCCCGGGTGGTGCTCTGCCTGAGCGGTCAGCACGGCGCCGATCCGGCGGCGGTGGACGCCATGGTGATCGATGCGACGCTCGGCAAGGCCGTCGCCGACCCCACCGCACCGGTCTACGGGCGCGCCGCCGCCGAACTCGCCACCCAGCTGACCGGGGACACCGGCGCCGAACGGCGGCTGGACATGATGCTGCGCCTCGGCCCGTACGGCGAGGGCTTCGGCGCCGACCCCGACGGCCTCACCCTGGACCGGGTGCTCGCCCACCCGCACGGCATCGACCTCGGCCCGCTGAGCCCCCGGATCCCCGCGCTGCTGAAGACCCGCAGCGGCACGGTGGAGCTGTGCCCGGAGCCGATCGCCGCCGATGTGGGGCGGCTGCGCCGGGCACTGGACGAGCGGCCCGGTGAACTGCTGCTGATCGGCCGCCGCCATCTGCGCTCCAACAACAGCTGGATGCACAACGTCCCGGCGCTGATGGGCGGCAGCAACCGCTGCACGCTCCAGGTGCACCCGCAGGACGCGGCGCGGCTCGGGCTGACGGACGGCGGGCTCGCCCGGGTCACCGGCGACGGGGGCGAGCTTGACGTGCCGGTGGAGGTGACGGACACGGTGCGCACCGGAGTGGTGAGCCTGCCGCACGGCTGGGGCCATGCCCGCCCCGGCACCCGGCTCACGGTCGCGCAGTCCGACCCGGGGGTCAACGTCAACCAGCTCATCGACGGCTCCCGGCTGGACCCGCTGTCCGGTACGGCGGTGCTCAACGGATGTCCGGTGCGGGTGACGGCCCTTCCGCTCAGCGTGACCATGGCCGCCCAAGGCGACTGACCTGGGGTTCTGCGCTTATTGCTCACGCGTCAAGACCTTGTTAACGCTGAGTTGCGGCACCTAGCGTCGCCTCGACCGCCAAATCTGGGGGAGTTCAAAGGCGAACGTGAGGTAGCCACATGCTGACAATCCTCGGTTTCGTCATGATCGCTACATTCCTTGTTTTGATCATGATGAAGAAGATGTCCCCGATGGGTGCGCTGGTGCTCATCCCGGCGCTCTTCTGCGTCCTCGTTGGAAAGGGGGCGCACCTCGGGGACTACGTGCTCGACGGCGTCGGCGATCTGGCGCCCACCGCGGCCATGCTGATGTTCGCGATCATCTACTTCGGGGTGATGATCGACGTCGGTCTGTTCGACCCGATCGTCCGGGCCATCCTGCGGTTCTGCAAGGCGGACCCGATGCGGGTCGTGGTCGGCACCGCGATTCTCGCGGCGATCGTCTCGCTCGACGGTGACGGCTCCACCACCTTCATGATCACGGTGTCGGCGATGGTGCCGCTCTACCGGAAGCTGAAGATGAGCCTGGTGATCATGACCGGTGTCGCCGCGATGGCCAACGGTGTCATGAACACGCTGCCGTGGGGCGGTCCCACCGCCCGCGCCGCCGCCGCGCTCAAGGTCGACGCGAGCGACATCTTCGTCCCGATGATCCCCGCCCTCGCGGTCGGTCTGCTCTTCGTCTTCGCCCTCTCGTACGGTCTCGGACTGCGCGAGCGCAAGCGCCTCGGCGTGCTCACCATCGACGAGGTCACCGCGGGCGACCCGGAGACGGTGCTGGTCGGCGCGGGCGGCGGCACCGGCAAGGGCGTCAGCCTGGGCAAGCCGGGCAAGGGCAGCGGCGGCGCCGGTGGCGGTACGGACGCGGAGGCCCCCACGGGCGGCCCGGCGGCGAGCGGCCCGGCCCAGGACGACGACGAGTTCAAGGGCCTCGACCCGAACCGCGCCACCCTGCGCCCCAAGCTCTACTGGTTCAACGCGGCGCTCACCATCGCCCTGCTGGCCCTGATGATCACCGAGACGCTGGACATCCCGGTCCTCTTCCTGCTGGCCGCCGCCATCGCGCTGACCGTCAACTTCCCGCACATGGCCGACCAGAAGGCCCGGATCGCCGCCCACTCCGAGAACGTCGTCAACGTCTCCGGCATGGTCTTCGCCGCGGCCGTCTTCACCGGCGTCCTCACCGGCACCGGCATGGTCGAGCACATGGCCCGCTGGCTGGTCGACGGCGTCCCCGAGGCCATGGGCCCGCAGATGGGCCTGGTCACCGGCCTTCTGTCGATCCCGCTCACATACTTCATGTCCAACGACGGCTTCTACTTCGGCATCGTGCCGATCCTCGCCGAGGCCGGTCACGCCCATGGAGTCTCCGCACTGGAGATCGCCCGCGCCTCGCTCGTCGGCCAGGCCCTGCACATGTCGAGCCCGCTCGTCCCCGCCGTCTATGTGCTCGTCGGCATGGCCAAGGTCGAATTCGGCGACCACACCAAGTTCACGGTGAAGTGGGCGGTGCTCACCTCCCTGGTGGTGCTCGCCGCGGGAATCGCGTTCGGCATCATCTGACCGTGACGACTTCGGAGCCCGGTAGGGGCTGGCTGCTGCGCCTGGTCATCGCCTTCTCCTTCGCGCAGGGGGCGGTGAGCATGGCCAGACCGGCCGTCTCCTACCGGGCTCTCGCGCTGGGCGCCGACGCCCGCGCGGTCGGCGTGATCGCGGGCATCTACGCGCTGCTGCCGCTGTTCGCCGCCGTACCGCTCGGGCGGCGCACCGACCACGGCCGGTGCGCTCCGCTGCTGCCGGTCGGCGTGGTGCTCATCGCCGCCGGATGCGGGCTCAGCGGGACGGCGGACTCGCTGCCCGAGATGGCCGCGTGGAGTGGGGTGATGGGACTTGGTCATCTGTCATTCGTCATCGGTGCGCAGTCACTCGTCGCCCGGCAGAGCGCCCCGGCCGACCAGGACCGCAACTTCGGCCACTTCACCGTCGGCGCCTCGCTCGGCCAGCTCATCGGACCGATCGCCGCCGGACAGCTCGTCTCGGGCCATGACGGCGCGCTGGCCCGCACCAGCGCCGCCGCGCTCTTCGTCGCCGCCGCCGTCGCGGCCTGCTCGGTCACGTCGCTGTGGCGGATCGAGCACCGCCCGGCCGATGGGCCGGTGAAGGAGCGATCCCCCTCCCGGCGGGTGCCGGTGTTCGGCATCCTGCGCACCCGTGGGGTCGCCTCCGGGATCTTCATCAGCCTCGCCGTGCTCTCCGCCACCGACATCCTCACCGCCTATCTGCCCGTCGTCGGCGAACAGCGCGCCATCTCGCCCGCCGTCGTCGGCGTGCTGCTCAGCCTGCGCGCCGCCGCCACCGTCGCCTGCCGCCTGGTCATGACCCCGATGATCCGGCTGATGGGCCGTACCGTGCTGATGGCCGTCAGCTGTCTGGGCGCCGGGCTGCTGTGCGCGGCCGTCGCCCTGCCGCTGCCCGCCTGGGCGCTCGGCGTGCTGCTCGCCGCGCTCGGCTTCTGTCTCGGCGTCGGCCAGCCGCTGTCGATGAGCACCGTCGTCCAGGCCGCGCCCGACGAGGCGCGCAGCACCGCCCTCGCGCTGCGGCTCACCGGCAACCGCCTCGGCCAGGTCGCCGCCCCCGCCTCGGCCGGACTGCTCGCCGGGGTCGCGGGCACCGCCGCGCCCTTCGTGATGCTCGGCGTGCTGCTGCTCGCCTCGGCGGCGATAGCCGTACGGCCCCTCCGGCGCACCCCCGGTGACGCGGCCGTTCCGGCGCCCCGCACACCCCCGCCCGCCCCCGAGGCGGAGCGGAGCGCGGTTTCGGGCAGGCGCGGTCCGGGGGAGGAATCCCCGGCCCGCACCGACCCCGAGGAGCCCACGCCATGACCCGCGCCGCCGTCCTTCCCGCCATCGGCAGTCCGCTCCTCGTCCAGGACATCGAGATCCCCGACCCGGCGCCCGGACAGGTGCGGGTGCGGCTCGCCGCCGCCGGGGTGTGCCACTCGGATCTGTCGCTGTCGAACGGAACGCTCCGCCAGCCCGTCCCCGCCGTCCTCGGCCACGAGGGCTCGGGCACGGTGACGGCGGTCGGCGACGGCGTGAGCGGGATCGCCCCGGGCGACGCCGTCGTCCTCAACTGGGCCCCGTCCTGCGGTACCTGCCACTACTGCGGCCTCGGCGAGCCCTGGCTGTGCGCCAGGGCCGGGGATGCCGCGACCGCCCCGTACGCCACGCTCACGGAAGACGGCAGCGCGCTGTACCCGGGACTGGGCACCGCCGCGTTCGCCGAGGAGACCGTCGTACCGGCGCACGCCGTGCTCCCGCTACCGGACGGCGTCCCGCTCACCGACGCCGCGCTGCTGGGGTGCGCGGTGCTCACCGGCTACGGCGCCGTCCACCACAGCGCCCAGGTGCGCCCCGGCGAGTCCGTCGCCGTCTTCGGTATCGGCGGGGTCGGCCTCGCCGTGCTCCAGTCGGCGCGCATCGCGGGCGCCGGGACGATCGTCGCGGTGGACGTGTCACCCGGGAAGGAGGAGCTGGCCCGCGAGGCGGGCGCGACCGAGTTCGTCCTGAGCGGCGAAGGTGACCCCGCCAAGCGCATCCGCGCCCTCACCGGCGGCCACGGCGCCGACGCCGCCATCGAATGCGTCGGCCGCGCCGACACCATCCGCACCGCCTGGTCCGCCACCCGCCGAGGCGGCCGGACGACCGTCCTCGGCATCGGCGGCAAGGACCAGCCGGTCACCTTCTCGGCGCTGGAGCTGTTCTACTTCGGCCGCACCCTCTCCGGCTGCGTCTACGGCAACAGCGACCCGGCCCGCGACCTCCCCGTCCTCGCCGAGCACATCCGCGCGGGACGGTTCGACCTGTCGGCGATGGTGACCGAGCGGATCGGCCTGGACGGCATCCCGGCCGCCTTCGACGCGATGCTGGCGGGCCGCGGCGGCCGGGCGCTGGTGGTCTTCTAGGACTCGTTCCCGTCCGCCACCATGGCCAGCCACGGCTGGTACGCCTTCCCGAACGGTTCGGCGCCGCCCTTGACCGCTTCCATCAGCCACTGCCCCGCCGCCTCCGCCCGCGCGATGACCTCGGCCGGATACCCGTACTTCACCTGGTGCTCCGCGAACTCGTCCTCGTCCACCAGCAGCGTCGCCCCGTCGGCCCGCTTCCGGAGCACGTCCAGATCCAGGTCGACCATCTCGACCTCGTCCGGCGAGACCCACTCCACCGGAGTGGTGATGTCGCAGTACACCTCGGTCGAGCGCGGCGGGGCGTTGAACACCGCGGTCCACCACGTCCCGCGCGGGAAGAGGATCACATGGGCGCACTCGATGGTCACCTCGGGACCGTGCCCCTTGCGCATCACCGAGTCGGCGGGCAGCCCCAGCCACACCCCGTGCTCGTCCTCACCCAGTCTGCGCATGCGCAGATTCCAGTGCAGAGTGCCGTCGTACTTCCGGTAGTTGACCTGGACCTGAGATGGCATGGCAGCGATCCTAACGTTCGGCCGGAGACGGGTCCTAAGCGCTTGCTCACCCTGCGTGTAGGGTGTGCGCCATGGACGTGGAGCGGAAGAACGCCGGGGGCCGGGCCGAGGCGTGGGGAGACATTACGCCGGACGCTGCCCGGCGGCTGGTGAGCGCCGCGGTGCACGCCTTCGCGGAACGCGGCTATCACGCCACCACCACGCGGGACATCGCCGGGCGCGCCGGGATGAGTCCGGCCGCGCTCTACATCCACTACAAGACCAAGGAAGAGCTGCTCTACCAGATCAGCAAGGTCGGCCACCGGCTCGCGCTGGACATCCTGGAGGAGGCGCGGGACGGGGACGGGGTCCCCGCCGAGCGGCTCGCCACGGCGGTGCGCGGCTTCGTGCGGTGGCACGCCGAGCACCACACGACCGCGCGGGTGGTGCAGTACGAGCTGGGTGCGCTCGGCGAGGAGCACCACGCCGAGGTCATCGCCATGCGGCGGGACACGGACGCGGCGGTGCGCTCGATCATCGAGGACGGCGTGCGGGCGGGCGACTTCGACGTGGCGGACGTACGGGGCACCACGGTCGCGGTGCTGTCGCTGTGCATCGACGTCGCCCGCTGGTTCAACGCCCGGGGGCGCAGCACGCCCGACGAGGTCGGCGACCTCTACGCCGGGCTGGTGCTGCGCATGGTCGGCGCGGACGGCGCGGGCTCCTAGAGCCGCTGCGGGCTCCTAGAGGTAGAAGCGGGACACCGATTCCGCCACGCACGCCGGCTTGTCGCTGCCCTCGCGCTCGACGGTGACCGTGAGCGTCAGCTGGATCCCGTCCTTCACCTCGGCCACCTCGGCGATGCGGCCCGTGGCGCGCAGCCGGGAGCCGACCGGGACGGGGGAGGGGAAGCGGACCTTGTTCGAGCCGTAGTTGACGCCCATCCGTACGCCCTCGACGCCCAGCAGCTGCGGGCTGAAGTGCGGCAGCAGGGACAGGGTCAGATAGCCGTGGGCGATGGTCGTGCCGAAGGGGCCCGCGGCGGCCTTCTCGGCGTCGACGTGGATCCACTGGTGGTCGCCGGTCGCCTCGGCGAACAGATCGATCCGCTTCTGGTCGATCTCCAGCCAGTCGGTGGGGCCGAGTTCCTCGCCGACCGCAGCTCGCAGTTCCTCGGGCGAGGTGAAGATCCTGGGCTCTGCCATGTGTACTGCCTCCCGGGCGACGCGCGATGCGGCTAAGCGACTGCTCAGCATGCTCGGGTGGCCCGGGTCCTGTCAACGTTCCCGGGCTGCGCGCCCTCCGTAAGGCCCTTCCGTAGAGCCGTGCCGTTCGGGCGCGCCCGCCGGTCCCGGCGAGCGCGCCCCCGGCCCGGGGCCGGGCCTCAGGCCGCCGCGTACCGCGTCGTCACGCAGCCGGTGCGCCGGGAGGCCGACAGTGCCTCGGTGGTGAGCAGCGGGACCGGCACCACGATGCCGCAGTCCTCGCAGACCGGTCCGGCCACGGGATAGCGGTCCAGCTCCTCGCGCCAGACCAGCCGGTCCTGGGCGCAGACCGGGCAGGCCGATCCGGGTCCCGCTTCCATGGCCACGATCAGCCGCCGCAGTACGTCGGCGAGGCGGCCGTCGGGATAGGTCGAGGGAGATTCGCACGGCATGATGTCGCAGCCGCCCCAGGTGTGCAGGTGCCAGTCGTCGACGGCGCTGGGCTGCCGGATGCCGTGGTGTTTCTCCAGCCTGCGCCGGGCGGCGAAGTCCGCCTCGTACGCGAGCCACAGGGTGCGGGCCTCCTCGAGTTCCTCAAGTGCCGTGATCAAACGTGTGGGTTCAGGACGACGGTCCTCCGGGAGGATCCCGGTCCTGGTGCACAGATGGTGCCAGGTCGCCCGGTGCCCGTACGGCGCGAACCGTTCCAGGCATTTGCGCAGCGATGTGCGCCGGGCGGTGACGTGTCTGCGTGGATTGCGAACCTCTCGTGCGAGTGCTCTGAAACCGGCCACTTCTTACCACCTCCGCGTTGTGCGGACCCGACTCGTTGTCGAATGGACGTAACGCAGCGCGATCCGGATCCATCGTGTTTCCAGAAAGTCGCGAGGCAATCGGAAGAAGGAAGTTGACGGCCGCTCATCTTCCGGGGTTGTTGTACCGCCGGTAACCTCGCCCTCAACTGCATCCGGGAGGAGCGGATATGCGTTTAAGAACCGGCAGGCTCACCCGTGTCGCGGTCGCCGCGGCCGCGGTATTGGCGCTCGGCGCCACGTTCGCGGCCCCGCTGCCGCAAGAGGCCCAAGCGGCACCCGCCGCCGAGGCCGCCACCGACTACTGCGGGGGGCAGTGCTCCGACATCCTGCCCCCCGGTGCGACCGGCAACGCGACCCTGGCCGACATCCTCGCCAACCGGGTGTTCGGCACCCGCCCCGCGCACAGCGCCGACCAGCTCGGCCCGTACAACAACCTGGCCCAGGGCTATCCGTCGCTCACCGACGACAAGCTGAACACCTTCTTCAACGACTCGTCGTTCGGGGTCCCGGCTGACCAGGTCGAGTCGGTCACCAAGCCCCGTGACGACGTCACGATCACCCGGGACAAGAAGACCGGCGTCCCGCACATCCAGGGCACCACCCGCGAGGGCACCGAGTTCGGCGCCGGATACGCCGCCGCCCAGGACCGGCTCTGGCTGATGGACCTCTTCCGCCATGTGGGACGCGGCGAGCTGACCTCCTTCGCCGGGGGCGCCGCGTCCAACCAGGGCCTGGAACAGGACTTCTTCCGCCAGGCGCCGTATGCCGAGGCGGACTATCAGGCGCAGATCGACTACATCCTGGCCACCGGCGGCGAGCGCGGAAAGCAGGCGCTGGCCGATGCCCAGGCGTATGTCGACGGGATCAACGCCTACGCCAAGAAGGCGAAGGACGCCCGCAATTTCCCCGGCGAGTACGTGCTCACCGGGCATATCGACGCGATCACCAACGCCGGTGAGATCCAGCCCTTCAAGCTCACCGACCTGATAGCCCTGGCCTCCGTCGTCGGCGCGCTCTTCGGCAACGGCGGGGGCGGCGAGGTGGAGGGCGCGCTGTCGATGCTGGCCGCCCAGCAGAAGTACGGCATCGAAGAGGGCGCCAAGGTGTGGGAGTCCTTCCGGCAGCGCAACGACCCGGAGGCCGTGCTGACCGTCCGCGACGGCAAGGGCTTCCCGTACGCGGACAAGCCCGCCAACGCCAAGGGCACCGCCATGCCCGACCCCGGCTCCGTCAGCCCCGAACAGCTCGTCTACGACCGCGAGGGCAGCGCCACCCCGGCCAAGGCCAAGGCGCGCACCACGGTCAAGGCACCCGCCAAGCTCGACAAGCTGCGCGGCATCTACGACGACGGGGTGCTGCCCCGCGATCTGCTCAGCCGCAAGAAGGGCATGTCCAACGCGCTCGTGGTGTCCGGCAAGTACACCGCCAGCGGCCACCCGGTCGCCGTCTTCGGCCCGCAGACCGGCTACTTCGCCCCGCAGCTGCTGATGCTCCAGGAACTCCAGGGCCCCGGGATCAGCGCCCGTGGCGCCTCCTTCGCGGGCGTCGGCATGTACGTCCAGCTCGGGCGCGGCCAGGACTACGCGTGGAGCGCCACCACCTCCGCCCAGGACGTCACCGACACCTACGCGGTCGAACTGTGCTCACCGGACGGCTCCACGCCCTCCAAGGACGCCACGTACTACCGCTACCACGGCGACTGCCTGCCCATGGACAAGCTGGAGCGGCGCAACGCCTGGAAGCCCACCGTCGCCGACTCCACCGCCGCCGGTTCCTACCGGATGCAGGTGTACCGCACCAAGTACGGCCTGGTGACCCATCGCGCCACGGTCGGCGGCAAACCCGTCGCCTACACCTCGCTGCGCGCCACCTACCGCCACGAGGCCGACTCGATCGTCGGCTTCCAGATGCTCAACGACCCGGGCTACGTGACCGACGCGAAGTCCTTCCAGAGTGCCGCCCAGCACATCAACTACACCTTCAACTGGTTCTACGCCGACTCCAAGCAGGCCGCCTACTACAACAGCGGGCTCAACCTGCGGCGCGCCGACGGCGTCGATCCTTCGCTGCCGGTCAAGGCCGAACCGGCCTACGAGTGGCGGGACTTCGACCCGGCGCACAACACCGCCGCGTACACCCCGCCCGCCGAACACCCCCAGTCCATCGACCAGGATTACTACATCAGCTGGAACAACAAGCTCGCCAAGGACTACAGCGCGGCGGGCTTCGGCAACGGCTCCGTGCACCGCGGCGATCTCCTCGACGACCGGGTGCGCGCCCTGGTCGACAAGGGCGGGGTGACCCGTGCCGCGCTCACCCGGGCGATGGCCGAGGCCGCCGTCACCGACCTGCGCGGCGAGGACGTGCTGCCCGAGCTGCTGAAGGTGCTGCGCGGCAAGCCGATCGACGACCCGGCGGTGGCCTCCGCCGTACAGCGGCTGGACTCCTGGGAGGCGGCGGGCTCACAGCGCCGCGAGACCAGCGCGGGCTCGAAGACCTACGGGCACGCGGACGCGGTGCGCATCATGGACGCGTGGTGGCCGCTACTGGTCGAGGCCGAGTTCAAACCGGGCCTCGGCGACCAGCTGTACGACGCGCTGCGCACCAACCTGAGCGTGGACGAGTCGCCCTCGGCGGGCCACGGGCCGACCGGTTCGCACGCCGGATCGTCGTTCCAGTACGGCTGGTGGTCCTACGTCGACAAGGATCTGCGCGCGATCCTCGGCGAGGACGTCAAGGGCCCGCTCGCCAAGCGGTACTGCGGCGGCGGTGACCTGAGCGCCTGCCGTGACACCCTGCTCAGCAGCCTCAAGCAGGCCGCCGCCAAGCCCGCCACCGAGGTCTACCCCGGCGACGAGAACTGCGCGGCGGGCGACCAGTGGTGCGCCGACTCCATCATCCAGCGCACGGTCGGCGGACTGACCCACGACAAGATCAGCTGGCAGAACCGTCCTACGTACCAGCAAGTGGTGGAGTTCGCGCGGCACCGCTGAGCGCGTCCTTCCGGTATTTCCCGTTGTTTCCGTCGTGAATTCCGGAATAGCCCCGCCGGGCCCTCCCGTCGGGCCGCCGGACAGGAAATGCGCTGCACTATGCTCGGAATGGTCAGGGGAGCGTTTTCTTGTACGGGGGAGCAGCAGACCGGAATGTCCTCAAGCGATCGGTGGCAGTACCCCGCGGCGCTGCTGGACACCACGATGGATCAACTGCGCACACTGCTCGCGGTCCACGAGACCGGTACGGCGCTCGGCGCCGCCCGGCTGCTGGGCCGCGAGCAGTCCAGCGTTCAGAAACAGCTCGACACGATGAACCGGAACTTCGGCACCCTCTGCGGAGAACCGCTCGTCCTCAAACGCGGCCGCAGCCGGAATGTGCTCTTCACCGCCACCGGGGAGAGCCTCGCCGAACTCGCCCGTGGCACACTGCGCGGCTGGCAGGAGGAACTGCGCGACTGCCGCCGTCGGCTCGGCGGCCGCCTGGCCGTCGGCTCCACCCGCTACACCCTCGGCTTTCTGCTGAACGCGGTGGAACTGGTCACCGAGGACTTCGGGCGCCGCGGCGTCGAGCTGAAGGTCGAGCACGTCCGCACCAGGGACCTGCTCGACCGGCTCGGCTCCAAGGAACTCGACCTGGTCTGCGGCAGCGTGCTGACGGGCGGAAGCGAGAACCGGGGGCTGGACGGGCTCGAGGTGATGGAGTGGCGGCGCAGCGGCCTGTCCCTGGTCACCAACCTGGGCGCCGGGGAACTGCCCGGCCCGTCCGTCGCGGTGAGCGCCCTGCCCGGGGTGCCGCTCGCGGTCTCCGCGGACGGCCTCATCCCCGGCTTCCTGCGCGGCTGGTTCGGCGGCCGCTACCGCCGGGAGCTGGACATCGCGGCCGAGATCGACACCGTGCAGTACGGCCTCGAACTGCTCTCCTCGGGCGTGCTGAACGGCGGGGTGCTGGTGACCCAGGGCATCGGCGACGCGGTGGCCGACGGGCGGCTGCGGACCGGCGCCGGGCTGCGCACCCTGGAGCTGGCCGACGACCTCGCCCCGGAGCTGGACGTGCTCGTCGGGGTCTTCGTACGGGCCGGGGAGCGCGCCGCGCAGGACGACGACCACCCGCTCAACGTGCTGTGGAACGCCCTCGCGGGGGAGAACGCCCGCTGGCGCCGGGTCATCGGCGACCAGCGCCCCCGGAGCCCGCGCGACCGGTAGCCCCCAGGGCCCGCGCGACCGGTAGCCCCGGTTCCGCGCGGTCGGTCCTACGTCATCCGCCCGTCAGCCCCGCGCCCTCTTCCCTTGAACATACCGACTGGTTAGTCTGCCGGTGCGGCCGGGCCGATCCGGGCCGACGGCCGCGCCGCATCCGAGGAGCGTCTCAATCGTGGATACCGTGCGTGGAGCGCGAGTTGTCGTCACCGGGGCGGGAGGCGGCATCGGCGCCGCCCTGGCCCGCCGCTTCGCCGCCGAGGGCGCCCGGGTCGTGGTCAACGACCTCGACGCGGCCCGGGTGGAGGCCGTCGCCGCCGAGATCGGCGGCACCGCCGTCCCCGGCGACGCCTCCGAGGTCGTGCCGGACGCCCGGGACGCGCTCGGCGGGGCCATCGACATCTTCTGCGCCAACGCGGGCGTCGGCCACGGCGGCGGCCCCGAGGCCGACGAGGCGCTGTGGGCCGAGTCCTGGGACGTCAACGTGATGGCCCATGTCCGGGCCGCCCGCGCGCTGCTCCCCGACTGGCTGGAGCGCGGGGAGGGCCGTTTCGTCTCCACCGTGTCCGCCGCCGGGCTGCTCACCATGGTCGGCTCGGGGCCGTACAGCGTCTCCAAGCACGCGGCGCTCGCCTTCGCCGAATGGCTCTCGGCCACCTACCGCCACCGTGGTATCCAGGTGCACGCCGTCTGCCCGCAGGGCGTGCGCACCAGCATGCTGGAGGACAGCGGAGCCGCCGGGGAACTGGTGCTCCAGCCCACCGCGATCGAACCGGAGGAGGTCGCCGACGTGGTGCTGAAGGGCATCGCCGAGAACCGGTTCCTGATCCTGCCGCACCCCGAGGTGTCCGACTTCTACGTCGCCCGCGCCACCGACACCGACCGCTGGCTGCGGGGCATGAACCGGGTGCAGCGCACCCTCGAAGAGACCGAAGAGAGGCCGCCCCGATGACGTCGTACCAGGACCAGCCGTGGCTCGCCCAGCTCACCGCGAAGCAGCGTGAGCCGATCACCCCGCGCCCGAGCGTGCTGCACGCCTTCCGGGAGGCCGTGCGCGACGCCCCGGACCACCCCGCGCTTCGCTACTTCGACGGCCGGGTCACCTACCGGGAGCTGGACGAGCTGTCGGACGGGCTGGCGGGCCACCTCGCCGGGCGCGGCTTCGCCCCCGGCGACCGGCTCGCGATCATGCTGCAGAACACCCCGCACTTCGTGATCGCGCTGCTCGGCGCGTGGAAGGCGGGCGGGGCCGTGGTCCCGGTCAACCCCATGTACAAGGGCGGCGAACTCACCCACATCCTGACCGACGCCGAGGTCACCGCGCTGGTGTGCGCCCGCACCGGCTGGGAGGCGTACATACGGGAGACGGCCGCGGGCGCCCCGGTGCGCATCGCGCTCACCGCCGACGCGTACGACTTCCAGACCCGGAACGACGAGCGGGTGCTGCGCGACGAGCGCGTCCCGGCCCCCGAGGACACCGACGACCTCCTCGCGGTCGCCCGCGCCGGTGCCCGGCCGCCCGCCGTCCACGAGCCCGCGCCCGGCGACACCGCGCTGATCAGCTATACGTCCGGCACCAGCGGCACCCCCAAGGGCGCCATCAACACCCATGGCAACGTGTCCTACAACGCCGACCGGCAGCATCTCCTCCACGAGCTGCCCCCGGGCTCGGCGATCTTCGCGCTGGCGCCGCTGTTCCACATCACCGGCATGGTCTGCGAGCTGGGCGCGAGCCTCGCCGGGGCGGGCACGCTCGCGCTGGCGTACCGCTTCGAGACCGGTGTCGTACTGGACGCGTTCGCCGAGCACCGGCCCGCGTACACCGTCGGCCCCTCCACCGCCTTCATGGCGCTGATGGCCCATCCGCAGGCCACCCGCGACCACTTCTCGTCCTTCCGGATCATCTCCTCCGGCGGCGCCCCGCTGCCGCCCGCGCTGGTCGACCGCTTCGAGGCGGCCCTCGGCCCGTATCTGCACAACGGGTACGGGCTCACCGAGTGCACCGCCCCCTGCGCCAGCGTCCCGCCCGGCGTACGGGCCCCCGTCGACCCGAAGTCCGGCACCCTCGCGGTCGGTGTGCCCGGTGCGGACACCGTCGTACGGATCGCCGGAGACGACGGCCAGGACCTGCCGTTCGGCGAGCCCGGCGAGATCGTGGTGAGCGGCCCCATGGTCGTCCCCGGCTACTGGCGCCGTCCCGACGCCACCGAGGCCGGAATGCCCGGGGGTGAACTGCGCACCGGGGACATCGGCTTCATGGACGAGGACGGCTGGCTGTATGTCGTCGACCGCAAGAAGGACATGATCAACGCGTCCGGGTTCAAGGTGTGGCCGCGCGAGGTCGAGGACGTGCTCTACACTCACCCCGCCGTCCGAGAGGCGGCCGTCGTCGGCAAGCCACACCCCTACCGGGGCGAAACGGTCAAGGCGTACGTGAGCCTGCGGCCCGGGGCCGAGGTGACGCCGGATGAGCTGGCCGCGTACTGCGCGGACCGGCTCGCCGCGTACAAGTACCCGCGGGAGGTCGACATCCTGCCCGAGCTGCCGAAGACGACCAGTGGGAAGATCCTCCGACGAGAACTGCGAGGATGAGAACGGAAGAGAAGCGGGTGGCGACCATGGCCAGAACGACGAACGGTGACGGACAGCCGGTGCCGCGGCGGCTGCTGGCCGCCGCCACCCGCCTCTTCGCGGAGCGCGGGTTCGACCGGACGTCCGTCCAGGAGATCGTCGAGGCGGCGGGGGTCACCAAGGGAGCCCTGTACCACTACTTCGGCTCCAAGGACGATCTGCTCCACGAGATCTACGGCCGGGTGCTCCGCCTCCAGCAGGAACGGCTCGACGCCTTCGCGGACGCGGACGCACCCGTCGAGCGGCGGCTGCGGGACGCGGCGGCCGACGTCGTCGTGACCACCATCGAGAACCTCGACGACACCACGATCTTCTTCCGGTCGATGCACCATCTGAGCCCGGAGAAGTACAAGCAGGTGCGGGCCGAGCGGCGCCGCTACCACGAGCGGTTCCGCGCGCTCGTGGAGGAGGGCCAGCGCACCGGGGTGTTCGCCGCCGACACCCCGGCGGACCTGGTGGTCGACTACCACTTCGGCTCCGTGCACCACCTGGGCACCTGGTACCGCCCCGGCGGCCCCCTGGCCCCCCAACAGGTAGCAGACCACCTGGCCGACCTCCTGCTGCGCGCGCTACGGCCTTAAGCGCAAGCGCTGGACGGAAAGCCGAACGCCGGACGGGCGGGAAATCCAGCCCGTCCGGCGTTTGAGGACCGGGGGTCCGGGGG